>CANHZX010000096.1 GCA_947465215.1 Betaproteobacteria bacterium
ACCTCTTCCAGATCAAAGGAAACGGATTCCATGTCGAGCTTGCCGGCCTCGATCTTGGAGAAATCCAGAATGTCATTGATGATGCCGAGCAGCGCCGTGCCGGAATTGTGGATCTTCTGCACGTAGTCGCGCTGGCGCGGGTTGAGTTCAGTCTTCAGCGCCAGATGGGACATGCCGATCACCGCATTCATCGGCGTACGGATCTCGTGACTCATGTTGGCGAGGAACATCGACTTCGAGCGTGTTGCCTCCTCGGCAATTTGCTTGGCTTCGCGCATCGCCTGCTCGGCGGCCTTGCGCTCAGAAATGTCGTTGATCATCGTCGCCAGCGCGACCACCTGACCATTTTCGTCGCGGATCGAACTGGTAATGACGTCGGCCCACAGCAAAGTGCCGTCCTTGCGCCGGTAGCAGCGCTCAGCAGAGTAGCTCGACACCTCACCGCTCCTGAGCTTCAGCTGCATCTTCTCCAGGAACTCCAGATGTTCCGAATCCATCAACCGCTCAAACGGCACCCCCTCAATTTCATCGCGCGTATAGCCCAGCAGCCTTTCATAAGCACTGTTGACGCCCAGTACCTTGCGTTGCAGGTCGCGCGCAATGATCCCGACCGCTGTGTGCTCGAATATCGCGCGGAAATAGGCCTCACGCTCGGCAAGGTCGCGCGTGCGCTGCTCCACCCGCAACTCCAGCTCCTGATTGCTTCGCTCCAGGGAACTCATGGATTCCCTCAACTTCAAACGCATGCGTTCCTGTGCATCGGCCAGATCACGCAACTCCGTCAGCGATGACTGTGTCTGCACCGGCTCATCGAGATTCATCGCGGCAAGACGTCCGCTGGTCAACGCCAGCGCTTCCAGCGGCGCGCCGAACTGGCGCGCAATCAGCACCGCCGAAGCCGCGGCAGCCGCCAGCACGCCGGCGAGCAGCACGCCCAGCAACAGGACGGCATTGCGCAGCCATTCGGGCAGGAAGTCACGGGTGGGCGCTGCCGCCACAATCACCAAATCCTGCTGGCCGAGTCGTACCGGAACAAACGTCGCCAGCCATTCCTCACCGTCGAGCGTCAATGGAATCGACTTGTTGTAAGGCCGGTCCGATGATTCCCACAAGGCCCAGGCACCGGCCAGATTAATGAACCCGGCATCCGCCGGCCGCTTGAGCACGAATTTGCGGATGTCATCGTCGTTCTGCACCAGCGGGTGTTTGGGTAAGCCAACAATGCGACCATCGGGCGTCAGCAGTGACATGCGGCCGCGTTCGCCGATTTTCATCGACGTGGTTATACGGGACAGATCGATCAGGCTATTGTCCAAAGCCAGCACATAACTGGCGCCCCCGGCAGCGTTACTGAGGCGCACCGAGGCAGTAATACCCGGTGCCTTGGTCGAGAAAAAGATATAAGGCTCGGTCCAGTGCACCGCTTCATCACTGATCAGAGCCATGGCGCCGGCATGCCAGGGCCGGGTGCGCGGATCATAATCGCTCTCGACCCACTCTTCCGACTGCACCCCTCTGGTGCCATGCCACATCAATACCTTCTGCCGCTTGCCCCAGGCCTGCTTGTCGGTGATGCGAATCCGCCACAGCCCCTTCTGTTGACGCAACAGCATCATTTCCCGGCCACGGTCATCGGCAAACAATACCGAATCGATGGTGGCATTTTTGTGCAGGATCGGCATCAACAGCTGAGCGAAACCCTGATAGTCACCGAATTTGATCTGGCCGGTACGGGCCCATTCCCGTTCTATCCAGGCGATTTCTTCCGTATTGTTGACCACGGATTCAACGCGACCTTGAACTTTATCTGCCGTATGGGCCAGTTCGTCGGAGGCGGTCTCGCGGGCGACCGGGACCACCACGAAGAAATACAGCGCCAGCGTCAGGATCAGAAACGCGAATGCAATCAGCCCGACAAAACGCATCACCATCGCCTTGCGGATGGTGGTGGCGTTCAACGACCGGTGAATATGCTGGCCGATCCTGTTTTTATCGATTAGGGACAAAGCGGTTTTTTTGTGACCGGGGATGGACTCAATGTATCCCCAAAAGGCGCCGTTGCAAAGCCGCGAAACCGCAACACTGCCTTACAATCCGCCATCGGGGAGAGCGTCTATGGAAAAAGGCATTTGGGCCATCTGGTACGACATCGCGGACGACGACAAAACGGCTTATCTGGACTGGTTCCATAACGTCCATATTCCGGAGAAACTGTCGCGCCCCGGCTATCGCTGGGCGGCCCACTATGCATTGGGCCACGACGGGCGCGGCAGCGGATATGTCGCGCTGTTCGGCGGCGACAGCAGCCACACCTTCCTCAACCCCAGCCCCGGCCAGCTTGCCACGCGGCAAAGTGCCGAAACAAAACAATTCATCGGCATGCGGCGCAATACAGCAGCCGCCATCCTCGCTGAAGAAATCCGCATCGACGGCCCCGACGCCACAAAACGCGGGCCCGGGCTGACCGCCGCACCGGTAATCCAGATCGGCCATTTCAATGCACCGTCACCGCAGGTCGAAGACGACCTCGGCGGCTGGTATGCGCAGGAACGGTTTCCGCTGCTGCAAAAACTGCCGGGCGTAATCGGCGCGCGCAAGCTGCTAGCCAGCGTCGGTGCGCACAAACACGCGATCCTTTACGAGTTCACTTCACTGGCAGCGCGCGGACAGCACTACGCACCGCTCGAAGCGCAGTCGCGTGACCCCGGCACCTGGATGGGGCGCGTCGTGCCCCGGTTAATGCATGCCCCCTACTCTCCGGCGGTCGGGCTGCGGCTCTGGCCTGCGGCCTGAGCGGTCGGGATTACAACCATGAACAATGCACCAGCACAGTGCGTAAAAAAATCATAAGCATTTGTTTATATTGAAGAATCTGTAATACACTGGTGACTCCATGGAATACACCACCCTCGGCCGAACCGGTCTGAATGTCAGTGTGGCCGGCCTCGGCTGCGGCGGCAGCAGCAAACTCGGACTCGCAAAAGGCCACAGCGAACAACACGCCGTCGGCATCGTCCGGCGTGCGCTCGACCTCGGTGTCAACTTCATCGACACCGCGCAGTACTACGGCACCGAAACCGTGGTCGGCAATGCAATCAAAGACCGCGCGCGCGACAGCCTGGTTATCTCCACCAAACACAAGACCATGCGGCCCAACGGCACCGCGTTCAGCGTGCCGGAAATCCTCGCCGGCCTCGATCACTCGCTGCGCGTTCTCGGCACCGATCATGTCGACGTGTTCTGCCTGCACACCGTACTGCCGCGCGATTACGACCGCGTGATCCGCGAAATCGTACCGGTGCTGATACGCGAAAAGGAAAAAGGCAAATTCCGCTTTCTTGGCGTTACCGAATTCGCCGGCCGCGATCCGCGTCACGAAATGCTCGCGCGGGCACTGCAGGATGACTGCTGGGATGCGGTGATGGTGGCCTTCCACATGCTCAACCAGAACGCGCGCCAGCATGTATTCCCGGCAACACGGGCAAAGAACGTCGGCACCATGCTGATGTTCGCCGTTCGCGCGATCTTCAGCACGCCGGGACGGCTGCACGATGACATCAAGGATCTGGTGCGCGAAGACCGCCTGCCGAAATGGCTTGGCGACAAAAAGCAGCCGCTGGATTTCCTGCTCGAAAACGAAGGCGCCGCAAAAGACATCATTGAGGCCGCCTATCGTTATGCCCGCCACGAACCCGGCGCGCATGTCACGCTGTTCGGTACCGGCAACCCGGATCACATTGAACCTAACATCCGCGCCATCCTGCAGCCGCCGCTACGCGAAACCGACCGCAAAAAAATCGCCGACCTGTTCGGCAACCTGGTCGGCGTGGGTCTGGACGAAGTCAGTCCGCTGCGCTGAACTCGCAGCAATACCAAAAACAGAAAATCAGTGGGCTTTGCCGGTCTGCGGTAGGTCCGGATCTTCGAGCTGCAGGCTGAATTTCACCGCACCCGGCCAGTCGACCCGCTCAATCGTCAGATTGTTGTTGCGGGCCCAGAAACGCGCGGTTTCCTCGGTCATCAGCATGCGCACCAGACGCCAGCGTGGCTTGCCGAATTTGTCCTTCTCCTGCATGCGCCACTTGTAGAGGGTTTCCATGAAGCCTCCCGTTGGAACCGGATGTCTGACATCCGGGGCAGGCCATCTTAGCGCCGTACGCGGCGTACGGCCAGAGAGCGGAAAATAACGGGCTTACTGCAGGAAAACCAGGCCCCAGACTGCGGCCGGCAGCACCAGCAGCAGCAAGCTGCCGCTCAAATCCGGTTTTGCTCTTGTGCGGGCTGATCGTCTGCGCCACCGCGGTTTCTTTTTCCATATCGGCGGCGATACTGCTTTCGGCGTTATTCGGCCTTGATGCCGGCGGATTCAATGACGGTTTTCCAACGCGTCATCTCGTCAGCGACATATTTCGCAAATTCCGCCTGCGGCATTTTGTAAATCTGCAAACCCTGTTTGGTCAGCCGGCTTTCGACGCCGGTCGATGCCAGCGCCCCGGTCAACGCCTGGTGCAGCGTCGCGACCACCGGTTTCGGCGTCGCCGAGGGAACCCACACGCCATACCAGGTGGTGTATTCAAACCCCGGCAAGCCCGCCTCGTGCAGCGTCGGCACGTCGGGCGCCTGCGCCGAACGCGTCTTTGCGCTGACACCCAGCGCACGAATCTTGCCGCCGGCAATATGCGGCAGCACGCTGGCGGCATTGGTCATCAGCAGCTGCACCTCGCCGCTGAGCACCGCGGTCGTCGCCAGACCGGCGCTCTTGTAGGGGATGTGCTGCATCTTCAGCTTCGCGCTATAGAGAAACAGCTCGCTGCCGAGATGCGTCGCGCTACCGATGCCGGCCGAGCCGTAAGCGAGCTGTCCCGGTTTTGCTTTCGCCAACGCCAGCAGTTCCTGCAGGGATTTCGCCGCCACACCCGCATTCACCACCAGCATGCTGGGCTGGCTGGCGAGCATGGTGATGCCGGTGAAATCCTTTTGCGCGTCGAAGCCGCTGTTTTTGTACAGCGACGGTGATATCGCAAATGAAGAGCTTGAAACCAGCAGCGTATAACCATCGCCCGGTGTTTTCGCGACGATGGCAGTACCGACAATGCTGCCAGCCCCGGGACGGTTGTCGACGACCACCGGTTTGCCCCAGTAGTCCGACAAACCCTGCGCGACGATACGACCGACAATATCGCTGCCGCCGCCGGGGGCCAGCGGAATGACCATGCGTACCGGCTTGTTCGGGAAATCTTCCGCGGCATGAACCCCCGCGGTCATTACACACAGCAGCGCGCTTGCCGCAACAGCAGTCAGATGGGAATTCAAAGCAATGTGCCGTTTCAGGGGAAAGACCGACGATAGAGGCGCAATATTACAAAGAGATTACAAACGCTCCTTTTGCACCCCTATCCGTCCGGGTTAACGCGAATCAGCTGCCGACCAGCCCGCCGTCGTCCCTGCGGATCACGATCGTCGCCGAACGCGGCCGTCCGCCGGCCGCACCGTCCGGCCAGGAACTGACGACCTTGGGATTCTTCGGGTCATTACGCTCGGATGATGTTTCACCGGGATGCTGGATGTTGACGAACATCGTGCGTGAATCCGGCGTCATCACCACGCCGGTGATCTCGCAGCCGGCAGGGCCGGTGAGAAAGCGTTTGGTCAATCCGCTGCGTACGTCGGCCGCCAGCATCATGTTGTTGCCCAACCGTTCGTAGGCACCTTTGTTGAGCGTGCTGGTCGACACGTCGGTCTGTATCCACAGCAGGCCGCTGTCATCGAACCACAGGCCATCGGGACTGCCGTAAGCGTCCCCAATGATATTGCCGCGCTGCGCGGCGTCCGTGCTCTGCGGATCGCCGGCAACGGCAAACAGATCCCACTCGAAGCGCAATCCCGCCGGATCATTGCCGGTCTCGCGCCAGCGGATGATCTGGCCGAACACGTTGTTGACGCGCGGATTTGCACGATCGGTGCCGGCGCGATCTTTGCCGCCGCGCTGCGAATTATTGGTCAGCGTGCAGTAAACCTCATTGGTGTGCGGATGCACGGCAATCCATTCCGGACGATCCATCTTGGTGGCACCCGCCGCATCGGCAGCGGCACGCGTGCGCACCAGCACATCGGCCTGATCGGCAAAACCGTTCGCCACCGTCAGCGCACCCTGGCCGTGCACCAGCGGAATCCACTCGCCGCGGCCGTCATCATTGAACTTCGCCACATACAGCGTTCCGTGATCGAGCAGGCTGGCGTTGGCATTGCGGTCGCTGCTGTTGATGCGGTCGCGCGACACAAATTTGTAGATGTATTCAAAAACACGGTCGTCGCCCATGTAAATCACCAGACGGCCGTCGGCGGTTTTTGCCGGCCACGCGCCTTCGTGACTGAAACGGCCCAGCGCCGTGCGCTTCACCGGCTGCGACTGCGGGTTGTAGGGATCAAACTCGACTACCCAGCCGTGGCGGTTCGGTTCATTCGGATGTTTGCCCGCGTCAAAACGTTCGTCGAATTCATTCCAGCGGTAACCGCGGCCCTTGGGGCTGACACCGTTGCGCAGGTGATCATCGGTCAGCGTGCCGCTGTTGATGAAATAGGTATCCCAGTTCTCTTCACAGGTCAGGTAAGTGCCCCAGGGCGTGTAACCGTGGGCGCAGTTGTTGAAGGTGCCGAGTACATTCATGCCCGTGGCGTCAGCCGCGGTTTTCATCAGCGCATGGCCTGCAGCAGGACCACCGACTCGCATCGGCGTCTGCGCCGTGATGCGCCGCGCAAACGGCGACGGCCGCACGACCTCCCATTGACCGCCTTTTTCACGCACCTCCACCACGGAACAGCCGTGCGCGTTCTGCGACTTGCGCACCTTCTCCGCGCTCCAGTCGGCAAAACCGTCGCTGTGCAGCAGGCCGTCGTCGGTGTATTCGTGGTTCATCACCAGCAGGCCGGTGTTCGAGCTGGTCGAACCATAGGGCAGCGGAAAGTAATGAATGCCGTCATGGTGCATGCCGGCCTGCAGCGCCTGCTCGGCGGCGGTATTGGCGGCGTCCTGGCGGAACGCCGGCGAACCGGAAGGGTGGCCGACGGAATCGCCCCAGGCGTACAGCACTTTCGCTGTATACCCTTGAGGGACACGAACCGCGTCAGCCGTAGAGATTGAAACCGGGGCAAAGCCGGGTGCCGGATCGCGGCGCGACGCCGAAGCCGCGCAACCTGCCAGCGGCAACGAGCCGACTGCGGCGGCAGCGGCAGCACCTTTGAGCAGACCGCGACGCGACATTCTTGATTCCAGCACTTCGGCAAAAGACGGATTGGCGGAAGCGTTCAAAGTCTGGTCGTCGCGATAGCTATGGCTCATGGCTGCCCTCAGTTCGAAATTCTGGAAAGACCGTATGCTGGGGCCGCAGCATGACAGTGTTGTTACAAACCGCGAAGGGGGCGGCAACCGGCTGTCGCAGAAAATTCAGCAATATTTAACCTCGAGGTCGCATTCCCCGCTTACGCTGGCGGCCATGGACAGTGCCGACCTGCTGCTGCAAAACTTCTCAGCCAGCCTGCGCACGCTGCGCATCGCGATGGTGACCGAAACCTATCCGCCGGAAATCAACGGTGTCGCCATGACCATGGGCCGCATCGTCGCCGGACTGCAGGCCCGCGGCCACAGCGTGCAGCTGGTGCGCCCGCGGCAGAGCCGCAGCGAACTGCCGGCGAATGAGCGGCTGTTCGAGGAAATCCTCAAACAAGGTATCCCGATTCCCCGCTACGACACCCTCAAACTCGGCCTGCCGGCAAAACAGGCGCTGGTGCGGCTGTGGGCCGCGCGCCGCCCGGACATCGTGCATGTGGTCACCGAAGGCCCGCTGGGCTGGTCGGCGCTGGCTGCCGCCGCCAAACTCAAACTGCCGGTGGCCACCGACTTTCACACCAACTTTCACAGCTACAGTGAACACTATGGTGTCGGCTGGCTGAAAAAGCCGATCACCACCTACCTGCGCAAATTCCACAACAAGGCGCAGCGCACCTTCGTGCCGACGACAACCCTGCAGGACGAACTGGCCGCACTAGGCCTGCGCAATCTGCAGGTGGTGTCGCGCGGCGTCGACACCCGGCTGTTCAATCCGGCACGGCGCAGCACCGGACTGCGCCGGCAGTGGGGCATCGGCGACGATGGCCTGGTGGTGATGTGCGTCGGCCGCATGGCCCCGGAAAAAAATCTGCCCCTCGTATTGCAAACCTATCAGGCCATGCGCGTGGTGCGGCCCGACTCGCGGCTGGTGCTGGTCGGCGACGGCCCGGAACGCGCAGGACTGCAGCGTGAGTATCCCGATGCCGTATTTGCCGGGACGCGCACCGGCGAAGACCTCGCCGCGCACTACGCCTCGGCGGATGTCTTCCTGTTTCCGAGCATCACCGAAACCTACGGCAACGTCACCATCGAAGCCATGGCCAGCGGCCTGGCGGTGGTCGCCTACGACTATGCCGCAGCGCGCGAACACATCCGCCACAACAGCAACGGACTGACCGCGCCGTTTGACGCCACCAAAGCTTTCATCAAACTCGCCGTAGCGCTGGCCACCGACAGCCCACGCATCCGCGCACTGGGCGCCGCCGCCCATATCACCTGCGCGCCCATCGACTGGTCACATATCGTCGCCGAGTTCGAACAGGCCCTGCTTGAACTGACGGCCGAACCCTCCCACTTCTCCCGGCCTGCCAATGCGTTCGCTTGACCGCATCGCACAATGGGATCTGCAGCTTTGCGTGAAGCTGAACCGCGTCTGTTATCGCCTGACCTGGCGCGTACTGTTCCGCTGCGTCAGCATGCTCGGAGACGGCATTGCCTGGTATGGACTGATGGCCGTGCTCCTGCTGCGCTACCGCAATGAAGCGGTGATCCCGGTGCTGCACATGATGGTTGTCGGCATGATCTGCACCGCCGGTTACAAACTGCTGAAGGCGCACACCTCGCGCCCGCGCCCCTATCAGGTCCACCGCTCGATCCAGCATTACATCCCGCCGCTCGACCAGTTCAGTTTTCCGTCAGGGCATACCCTGCACGCCGTGGCGTTCTCCCTCATCGCCGTTGCGTATTATCCAGCGCTATCCGCAGCCCTGACGGTCTTTTCCCTGCTGGTTGCAGCATCCCGCGTGGTGCTCGGCCTGCATTATCCGAGCGACGTGGTCGCCGGCGCCGCCATCGGCGGTTCAATCGCACTGGCCTCGATCAAATACCTCGCGCTCGTCGCGTGAGCGTTCCAATTCACAAAAAAATCCCGCGGCGCCATCCGCTGAACCGTCGACCAGCGGTGTCTCTGTTGAAAGCCGGATGACGACACCGTCAAATTTTTGGCCGGTCACCACCGGGGCGACTGTCCAGCATCAGCAACAGTGGGTAAGATGCGGACACCCGAAAGACGGTCAAAAGCGTCCGCAATGTGACGCCGCAGGAGGATTTCATGTCGTTTTCACTCTCATTCAGCCACGTCGGCATTTTTGTCACCGACCTGGAACGGATGATCCGGTTCTATACCAAGTTCCTCGGTTTTGCGGTCAGCGACCGCGAGCCGGGCCTGCGCGGCGGCGAGATCTGCTTCCTGACCCGCGACTCGCGCGAACACCACCAGTTTGTGCTGGCTTCAGGACGTCCTGCGGATAGCGGTTTCAACCTGATCAACCAGCTGTCCTTCCGCGTCGACAGTCTGGCCACTCTGCGCCAGATCCACCGCGACGCCGTTGCGATGAAGCTGAATGATCTGCACACCGTGACCCACGGCAACGCGCTGTCGGTGTACTTCCGCGATCCCGAAGGCAACCGCATCGAATTGCTGATCGACACCCCGTGGTATTGCCTGCAGCCACAACGCGTGCCGGTCGACTTCTCGCTGCCGGACGACGCGTTATGGGCGAGCATTGAAAACATCGTCAAGGACAAACCCCGTTTCATGAAACGCGAAACCTGGGTTGCGGAAATCGAACAGAAGATCGCGCAGGCCACGGCCCAGCGCGGCATCATCGAACCCTGAACGACCGGCGCGTCGAACGCGCCCCAACGGAGGAGTATCAACCCATGCGCATTGCCTTCCGGACACTGTCCGGCCTGACTCTGCTGCTCGCCGGCTTTGCCGCACAAGGCGCAGGCAAAGACCCCGGATTTCCCACACGCCCGGTGCGATTCGTGTCACCGTTCGCCGCCGGCGGAAACACCGACATGGTCGGCCGCGCGATTGCGCCGCGACTGGCCGAGCGCATCGGCCAGAATGTCATCGTCGAAAACCGGCCCGGCGCGGGCGGCATCATCGGCACCACATCGGTCGCCAAAGGCACGCCGGACGGCCACAGCCTGCTGTTCGCCAGCGGCGCCTTCACATCGGTCGCCGCCACCGCAAAAAACCTGCCCTACGACCCGTTGCAGGATTTTTCCTGGATCAACATCGTCATCACCTATCCGTTTGTGGTTATCGTGAAAAATGATTCCCCGGTGCGCTCCACCCGCGACCTGATCGAACTCGCGAAACGCAATCCGGGCAAGCTGAATTACGCTTCGGTCGGCGTCGGATCGGTTTTCCATCTCGCGACCGAACTGTTCGGCGCGATGAGTGCTACCGAAATGAACCATGTGCCGTACAAAGGCAGCGCCGAACCGCTCAATGAACTGATCGGCGGCCGCATCGACGTCATCTTCACCACGCTCACCGGCGCCTATGGCCAGATCAAATCAGGCCGCGTACGCGCCATTGCCGTCGCATCCAAAGAACGGTCGCCGCAGTTGCCGGACGTACCCGCGGTCGCTGAAACACTGCCCGGCTATGAAGTCACTTCCTTCGCCGGCATCGCCGCACCGCGGGCGACACCCGCATCGGTCGTCACCCTGCTCAACCGTGAAATCCAGGAAGTCCTGAAGCAGCCCGACATCAACCGTCGCTTCGGCGAACTCGGCGGCACCGTGCAGTTCACCACCCCGGAACAGGCGAATCGCCATGTCGCCGGCGAGATCGCCAAATGGAAGCAGATCGTTGCCCAACGCAAAATCGACGTGCAATAAGGAGCTCCTGATCATGAAACTCTACGGCACCCCGAGAAGCCCCTACGCCCGCAAAGTCCGCATCATCCTCGCGGAAAAGAACCTCCCTTGCGAATTGGTGGTCACCCGCGGCTCGACCCCCGACTCGCCGGTGCCGGCGCTCAATCCGCTGGGCAAGGTGCCGACGCTGTTGCGTGACGACGGCCGCGCCCTGTATGACTCGCCGGTGATTGCCGAATA
>CANHZX010000097.1 GCA_947465215.1 Betaproteobacteria bacterium
GCTTCGATCGCCGGCCTGATCCTGACCACCGACGCAATGGTTGCCGAGCTGCCGAAAGACGACAGCCACGCTGGCCATGGTCACGGCGGTATGGGTGACATGGGTGGTATGGGAATGTAATTCGCGAAAGCGAATTACAAACCGAAGGCTGGACGAGCAGGAGGAAACCCAGGTTCCCTCCCGAACCCTCCCTCCTTCGGGAACAGTTGAGCAAGAGACCCCGCTTCGGCGGGGTTTCTTTTTGCGGTTTTGCGTGTGAAATCAAGGGTAATCACGCGTTATCGCCTTGACGCAGAACGCGTTTGCGGTTTAAATAGCGACCTTTCGTCCGGCATGTTTTGCGGGTGAAACTACAAAGACCGCGCAGTCCTTGCGCAGGTCACGCAGCAAGCGGCCGGGTAGCTCAGTCGGTAGAGCAGAGGATTGAAAATCCTTGTGTCGGCGGTTCAATTCCGTCCCCGGCCACCACTTTCCCGAAGTTAATCCTTTGAGGGTTACTGCGATGGTGCGAGTACCGGCCGAACCTTAATATTACTTAAGGTTAATCGGCATCAAGGACTCGTAAAATATTTTTCTTAGAAAACCTGAAAAGTTGTCATGACAATAAACACGACGAGACGATTTTTCTTGGCCGCCGCAGGTTCTGCTGCGGCGATAGCAGCTTTCCCGGCGCGAAGTGCCGCCCCCAAAGTCCTGCGGATCCTGCAATGGAACCATTTTGTTCCGGCTTTTGACGAGTGGTTCAACAAGAAATTCATCATCGAATGGGGGCAGCGCAACAATACCGAGGTCATTGTCACGAATGTGGCGATGACGGCTATTGAGTCGCGGGCGGCCATTGAAATTCAGCGTCAGCAGGGTCATGACATCTGCATGTTTCTGAGTCCCCCGGCATCATTCGAAAATCATGTCATTGACCATGGGGACATCTACACCGAGTGCGAGCGGCGCTATGGGAAAGTACTAGATATTGCCCGCAAGAGCACCTACAACCCCGTCACCCGACGGCACTTTGGATTCTCAGATAGTTACGTTCCAGACCCGATCAACTACCGCAAGGACCTCTGGGACGAAGCCGGGGTTACCCCTGACAGCTGGGACTCCATTCGTGAGGGCGGGAAGATAATCAAGCGCACAAGGGGAATACCCGTGGGCGTAGGTATGTCGCAGGAGCTCGATAGCAGCATGGCCATGCGATCCCTCCTCGCGGCTTTCGGTGCGTCCGAGCAGAGCGCCGACGGGCGGCCGAACCTTAACTCGAAGGAAACGCTGGAGGCGCTCAAGTATTCAAAGGTGCTGTACCAGGACACGATGACCGAGGAAATTTTTTCTTGGGATGCGTCATCCAACAACCGTCTGATGCTTGCGGGCAAGGGCTCGCTTACCCTGAATGCAATCTCGGTAACCCGCACCGGTGAAAATGAGCGTATCGCGACTGCCGACAGGATACATCTGCTGAAACCAGCGCGCGGCCCGAAAGCCCACCTCGGGGTGATGCATCTGATGAATGCTTACGTCGTCTGGCGGTTCTCCAAGAATATCGACGGAGCAAAAAAGTTTCTGGTCGATCTTGCCGGCGAATCTCGTAACGCGTTCCTTGCCAGCCAGTTCTACAATTTCCCGACATTTCCACAGCTGGTCCCTGATCTTCCGCAGCTGGTTGCCAATGATCCGAAAGCAACCCCTCGAAATAAGTATGCAATTTTTGCTGATGCAAGCAGCTGGACCGTCAATGTTGGCTACCCGGGTTACAGCAATGCTGCAATTGACGAGAGTTTCAGTACTTGGCTTATTCCCAAGATGTTCGCAGACACTGCGACAGGAAGACTTAGCCCCGAGGAGGCGATGAAAGTCTATTCCGGACAGCTGTCTGCGATTTTTGATAAGTGGCGGCTCAGGAAGATGGTTTGATATGAGCACCAGACCCGTGGATCACTTGCGCAGAAGGCTTCTGGCATTAGGAGGGGCGGCAATTGCATCGAATTTGGCTTTCGCCTCTACAAAACCAACTGTCCGTATATTCATTGTCTGCAGCTATTCGCGTGATTACATCTGGTCCAAGTCTACGCAGGATGGGGTCAATGCAGGGCTGCTCAAGTATGGTTATCTGGATAAAAGCGATCAGGCCGAAAAGCTGCTATCGAACGACGCCGTTGAATCCAGCCGCGCGGTGATCCGTAAGTCATGGATGGATACGAAGCGTCGTAATTCCCGTAGCGAGATCGCGATTACCACTGAACGCATTGTTCGGGAGATTCGTGCGTTTAAGCCCGACGTTGTCATGCTGGGTGATGATAATGCGGCCAATTACATCGGAAACCAGCTGTTGGGGACGAAGATCCCAGTGGTGTTCTGGGGCATCAATGGGCTGCCGCTCAAATACGGCCTGATCGAGAACCTCGATACACCAGGCGGCAATATCACCGGAGTATGGCAATCTGGTTACTACAAGGAAAGCCTTGAGCTACTCAAGCGGCTGGTGCCCAAGGCCAAGACTTTCGCGATTCTTGCATGCGATTCGGAAACCTCCCGCCCAAGCGTGAAAATGCTCGAGCAACTCGCCAAGCGTGGCGTGCTCCCGATGAGTCTGGCAGAAAGTGTCGTGACTAATTCGATGGAAGAATACAAATCCCGGGCGCTTGCGCTTTCCCGGCAGGTTGATTCGTTTTTCGTGCTTAACCATGACACCCTTCGCGATGCAAAGGGCAGGTATATCGACATGCTTGAAGTCGGGCGTTGGTACCTTGAGAACATCCGCATCCCCGAGGCCTCTAACGAGGATCAGTTCGTCAAGGAAGGCATGCTGCTTACCGCAAATGACTCGGGCTTCAACCAGGGGCATCTTGCCTTCGAGATGGCCCGGTTGATACTCGAACAGGGCCTGAATCCTGCGCGTATGGCAGTAAGAACCCCCGATCGTGGCCCCTACCTGGTAAACCGGAGACGCGCAAATCAGCTCGGGATTGACCTGAGCGGATCGATGTATCTCATCGACGAAATTATTGAGACCTCGGCGGCTCTGCGTCGATGAGCCTGCCGTCAAAGTGGCGTCGAATGGTCGAGGCGCTAAAAGTACCCTTTCGACAGTATGGCCTCGTACTGGTTTCATATTTGCAGAGGGCATCGCTTTCGCGATTGCTGTTCACGGCCTTCATGTTGATGTGGTTGGTGACGGCGGCGCCGATTTTTTACACTTCTTTTGTTTACACCGAGGACGCCGCATTCTCGCGGGCAGAAGGTGATGTGGCGCAGAAGATCGAGTTGTTGGCATCGAGCTTCGAGGGCGAATACCGCACGGCGACTTCGAGGTCCCTGAAGCAGATTGCGGCGTCTTCAATACTTCAGGAGCTGCTTTCCGGGTCTGCTGAAGACCAGCTGGTTATCGCACGTGGGTTGGAAGCCAATTTTCTCAGTATCGTAAAGGAGCATGCCGCATACCAGGCTATTTGGTATATCGATGCTGCCGGGCGCGAAGTTGCTGCCGTAGTTGAACGTGCGCGTGGTGACAGTCAGGCGCTCAGATACGATTGGGCTGCAGTTCGCCCTGAAAACGAATCCGCCGCCCCTGAGCTAGTCGCCGGGAGAAAGCTGTATGCCCGCATCAGTACGACCCCGGCGCTGCTTACTGCGGGTAACATGGAGTGGTTCATGCCGCCGCGTGACATCGTTTACGAGGGCCCCTTCCTCGACTCCAAACAGCGGTGGGCGGTGCTTGCGGGAATGCCGATTCTCGACCTGGATAGCGGTGCATTCAGCGGGACGCTGATTATCCAGCTAAATCTCGAGCTATTCATCGAGGTGCTGAGGTCGATGAAGGGGAACGGTAGTAATTTCGTCTGGCTTACCGCAGCGAGCGACGGAACGCCGCTGCTCAAGCCTGAGGGCGCGGGGGGGATGGCAGCTCCGCCCAAGGGCAATCGGTCCTCTCCGATCGCGCGCACTACGGTGACGCACACCCCCGAAGGCTTACTTGCCTACAGGGACCTGATGACGAGCGAGCAGCTTTCCATCGCAAGGCTCTCATATGCAATCCCTCTTCCTGAACTGGCAAAGGATTTTGCCAAGACGCGTAACCTTTTGCTTCTGATCCTCGCAATCTCGGCACTGGTTGCTCTCGCCCTTGCCCGACCAACTGCGCGTGCAATTGCAACACCTATCAATCGTCTGGCTGATGCGGCAAGACGGCTGTCACGGGGCGAGCTTGATGCGCAGGTCAGCGTCCACGCCGGCGGTGAGGTTAGAACGTTGGTTGAAAGCTTTAATTCGATGGCTACGAGCATGCGGCGGGCTGAGCTCGGTCGCAAGGAGGCGATGAACGTACTGAGAAGTACTGCAGCCATGCTTGGCGATCTGCGACGCGGGGAAACGGACGGATCTGACGGTAAGGCTGACGACGAACGTGATCTGCGCCGCATTGCTGATCTGATACGTGTATTGATCAGCGAGCGCGAGCAGCGACTCGATGATCTGAGGGTCGCCAAGCTCGAGGCTGATAATGCAAGTCAGGCGAAGGGTGACTTCCTCGCGATGATGAGTCACGAGATTCGTACGCCTCTGAATGCTGTTGTGGGTCTCGCGGAGTTGCTCGTGGGGAGCGAACTTAAGGAGGAGCAGGCACAGATGGCACGGGTGATGCAGTCGGCGGGTTCTCACCTGCAAACCATCATTAATGACGTTCTGGACTTTACCAAGCTTCAAAGCGGTAAATTTGAAATTCATCAGGAGGTGGTGGAGGTCCCTGCGTTGATTGAAGCGGTTCTGATGATGACGCGAGCGCTCGGGAGCTCCTCAGGTCTTGATATCAGGTCATGTGTGTCAAAGGACGTCCCTAAATATATAAAGTCCGACGGTTCCCGGATTACACAGATACTCACCAACCTGCTGGGTAATGCGGTTAAGTTTACGAGGGAGGGCGAAGTGTTGCTCAATGTGTGCGTCAACACCGATACATCTGTGGGGCGTACCATCGACTTTATCGTTTCAGACACCGGCCCTGGAATCGCGCCTGAGGACAGGGAAAAGGTTTTCCAGCCTTTTAAGCAGTCGAGTTCGGGGCGGCTTTCGCCGAAACCCGGCACTGGGCTGGGGCTCACAATCTCCCGAGGGCTTGCAGAAGCAATGTCCGGATCGTTACAGCTTGAGAACCCGCTGCGCGGCGCAGCCTTTCGGCTGAGGCTGCCGTTGAAAGAAGCTAGCCCTCTCGGGAATGCTAGGAACGGTTTCAATGCATTGCCGGGAGGGCGCGCGTTGAGCATCCTTGTTGCCGAGGATACGCCGGCCAATCAACTCGTTATCCGCATGTTGTTGACCCGCATGGGGCACAAACCAACGATTGTGGAAAACGGCAGACTGGCTGTCGAGTTGCTCCAAAATACGCGATTCGATCTGGTCATACTTGACCTGCAGATGCCGGAGATGAATGGTTTTGAGGCGGCCAGAGCCATACGGGCTGCCGAGCCGTTGCAGCAGCGAATTCCGCTAATGGCGTTTAGCGCTTTTACCCAGGATTCCGAGAAGGAGCTGGCGATAGAGTGCGGTTTTGACTCGTTTTTGAACAAGCCAATCAGTCTTGCGGAGCTGTCTGAGGGTATTGCTGCTATTGTCGTAGAAAAACAACTACCAGCAACCGCCTGAGGTGGTGCCCCCCCGGTGTACTCCCGCAAAGTCATAAACGGATGTGTTTTCTGCGTGGAGAGGGCAGCTTGAATAACGGAATATGTTGCGGGGTGTGATCCTCAACTCAGCATCTGTTCCGTAAGGCAAGAGCGGCTGTTTTAGGTCCAGGGTGGTTCGTTGAAAATCGAAACCAGAAAATCGATGAAAACCCGGTGCTTCGGTGACAGGTGTTGCTGTTGCGGGAACACCGCCGATATTTCATAGCCGTCCGATTTGTGTGCGCTCAATGCCTCAACAAGTTCTCCTGAATCCAGCGCGGGGCGCGCATAGTATTCCGCAACCTGGATGATGCCGAGTCCGGCTGTGGCGGCAGCGACAAGTGCCTCATTGCTGTTAAAGGTCATCAGACCGCGCACTGGTTTGGTGTAGTTATCCCTCTGTGAAGAAAATTTCCATTGGCGAATGCGGCCGTTACGCGGGCGTCTGTAGACGAGGCAGGCATGCTGATCCAACGCTTCGATGGTCTTCGGCGAGCCGTTGGCATCGAAATAGTCCTGTGCGCCACACACAACGTACCGGCAGCTTGCCAGTTGGCGTGCGGCGAGGCGCGAGGACTGCAGTTCTCCGGAACGGACCGAGATGTCGAGTTCGGTGTCTCGGGTTTGTGCGCTGACGTCCTTGCATATCACCTCCAGAGAGATCGCCGGATATTGGCGTAGAAAACGCGGCAGTTGCGGGATGATCCACATCCGTCCGAGACCTTGCGGCATGCCGACGCGCAGCAATCCGCTGGGCTCTTTGCCGGTCTGGCTGACGGCGTGCTCCGCGTCGTCGAGATCGCTGACGATTTGTTTGCACCGAGAATAGAACTCCGTCCCTTCGGGGGTCATTGCCAGGCGGCGGGTGGTGCGGTCGAGCAACCGGACTGCGAGTTTTTTCTCGAGGCGGGCCAAGGTTGAGCTGACCGCTGCAGTCGACACGCCCAGCTTGCGCGCAGCGCCGCTCAAGGTGCCGGCGTCGACCACTTTCAGAAACACCAGGATGCCATGCAGGTTTTCCATTAAGGCCCAGATTATTAACTATAGAATTAACAGTCATTCTAGGTCTCCATGACTGTTCCGGCCATAGGGAGCCGATAAAATCAGTTCAAACCCGCAGTAAAAATACGCCGCAAAAATAAAACATCCTGCGTATGCGCAGGAGGAGATTTCCCGAATGACGATGATGCTCGATCTGGCCGCCATGCGCGGAGTGTTGCCGATGCGCGAGGCAATCGACCTGCTGGAGCAGGCGCTGGTGCATGAGGCCGCAGGCCAGACCGTGGTGTCGCCGAAATATGTAACGGAACTCGGCACGGCGTCGATGCGCATCCTCGTCGCTGCCGACCACGAGGCCGGTTATTTTGCGACCAAGGCGTATCACACCATCGATGGCGTAGGCACCCGTTATGTGGTGTCGCTGTACCGGTTGAGCGACGGTGAGTTGCTGGCATTGTTGGACGGACAGTTGATTACCGACACGCGAACAGGCGCGGCCAGCGGTGTCGCCGCCCGCCGGGTAGCGGTCAACGGGCCGGTCCGCTTGGGCATCATCGGTTCGGGCAACCAGGCGCGGACACAATTCGAAAGTCTGGCCGCCGTTTACAAGATCCAGTCTGCCCGCGTATTTAGTCCCACCCGCGAAAACCGCGAACGTTTTGCGGTAGAAATGAGCGCGCAGTTGGGCATACCGGTGAGTGCCGCCAAAACGGTAGAGGATGCGGTGCAGGCTTGCAATGTGGTGGTTGCCGCCAGCAATGCCCGCGGCGCCGAGCCGATACTGCGCGGCGAGCATCTCACCGGATGCCGCTTGTTGTGTGCGGTGGGTAATACGCGGAAACAGTTTGCTGAAGTCGATGTCCGCTGTTTTGCCGATGCGGGGCGGGTCATCGTCGATTCGTCGCATGCACTGCACGAGGCGGGTGATCTTTGCGCGGCAGTCGAGGCCGGCGCACTGCCGGATGACAAGTGGACCACGCTCGCGAAAATCGTGACTGGCGGCGCGCAGGTGCCGGATACCGGACTGGTCACGTTCAAATCCGTGGGCACCGCGCTGCAGGATCTCGCACTGGCTGCACGTTATTACGAGCTGCTCGGACAGAAAGGCGATGCAAAAAAGGGCGTCAGTATGGGCAGCCTGAGGGCGCAGCCGGGGGTCGTCAAAAAGTGACCAGATTACAGTATCAAAACATGCTTGAATGCGAATCAACAGGGAGTTCATGTGAAAAACTTTAATCTGCACGGTGTCATGCAAGCGCCCGTTACCCCGCTGAAAGACGATTTCAGCTTTGATGTGTCGGGTTTTGAAAAGATGGTCGATTTCCACGTGCGTCACGGCGCGCCCGCGATCGCATGGCCGCATCACAAGGCCGAATCGCTCAATTTGACCATTGCCGAGCGCAAGCTCGGCGCGGAGATCGCCGTCAAAACTGTGGCTGGACGCGTGCCGGTATCGATTTTTGCCGGGACGCTGTCGGAGGAGGATTCACTCGACATCACGCGCCACGCGCAGAAGATCGGCGCCGATATGCTGTTGACCATTTCGCCGTATTGCCGCCGGCCGTCGCAGGAAGAGATTTTCGATTCCATCGTGCGCATCGGCACTCATACCGATCTGCCGGTGCTGACCTACAACTCTCCCTGGCGTAACGGCGAGGGCGTTGAATTCACTGCGGAGCTGACCAAGCGGCTGATTGACCGCCTACCGAACTATATCGGCATGAAGGACGCCAGCTTTCACAGCGAGAAGTTTCTCGAGATTTCCCGCGTCGCTCTGAAAATGCGCCCGGGGTTTTCCATCATCCAGGGTGTCGAGCATCTGCTTGCGGCTTACCCCTTGGGCGCCTGCGGTTCGTTTTCGTCTTCCGGTGCAATCGCGCCGAATCTGTGCAACAAGTTCTATGCCTCGCTGGTTGCACGCGACTGGGAGACCGCAAGGGAATGCCAGTTCAAGATTTCACGCCTGTGGCGGCTGTTCAAGGAGCAGTACCCGTCATCGCTGAAGGGCGCCATGATCATGATGGGACGTTCGGTGGGACCGACCCGTTCTCCGTTGCCGACGGCGACCAAGGAACGCATTGAATTCCTGCGCAAGCAGCTGGAGGAACTCAACATCCTCCAAACCGAGCCGCACGGCTGGTAATTCACAACCTATTCAGAGCAGAGGACTTCATGCCGACATTCCGCCCGGGACTGGTTCATACGCCGGTAACCCCTTTTAAAAAAGATCACAGCATTGATTGCGACACCTATGCCAAGGTACTCGAGTTCCATATCCGTAACGGCGCCGAAGCGCTGGCCTTGCCAATGCCGGAAGGCGAAGATATGAGCCTGACGGATCCCGAACTGCGCAGTCTCCTGAAGTTTGCGATGGAGCAGGTCAAGGGTCGCGTGCCGGTGATCGCGCATGTCAGTGATGCCGGCACCAGCATCGCGATCGAGCGCGCGCTGTATGCGCAATCGCTGGGTGTTGCCGCGATTGTTTCGCATCCGCCCTATTTCTGGCATCCCAAGCCGTCGATGGTGGTGGAGCATCTGGCACGTATCGGCAATGCCGTGAAGCTGCCGTTTTTCATATTCAATCCGCCGGTCGAATCGGTTGGAACAACGCTGTCGACGGAGATCGTGCTGGAGCTGATTGAAAAGCTGCCCAATCTGGCCGGTGTGGTTGATGCGGGTCTGGATTTTGTATTCATGGAAGAGGTCATGTGCAATGGCCGGCCACTGCGCCCGGATCTGCAACTGATTGCAGGCGCCGACTTCATAGTTTCTTCGGGAGCGCTGGGCGGGTCCGGCGTATTCTCACCGCTGTCATCGATTGCGCCCAAGCTTGTCAGGGAACTGTTCGAACTCTGCCGAAAGGGACAATTCGTCGAAGCCCGTGCGGCGCAGGAAAACATCGGCGCGCTGAATCATGCGATCAAGGCCGCTGGTGCATCGGGGTTACGTGACGGACTAGCCGGACTGAAGATGGTGCTGGCTAGCATGGGGCGGGATTGCGGCGTGCCGCGGCCTCCGGTGCGTTCCGCCGGGGAGATTGAGCGCGGTCATCTGCTCGAAGCAATTGCCGCCATGCCATTCCTTAAAGACGAGCCGCGGGGCTGGTGATGTCGACAGGCGGATTCGTGAATTTGTCAAAACCGGTTGCGTTGGTCACCGGCGCTTCCTATGGCGTCGGTGCAGCGACCGCCCTCGCATTGGCGCGCGAAGGTTTTGACCTCGCGATTTCGGCTACCCGCTTGTCCAATCTGGATGCGACGGCAAAAGCCTTGCAGGCAATGGGATGCCGTATCGCCAAAGTCGAACTCGATTTATGTTCGCAATCCAGTATTGATGGTGCAATCAACGCCGTTATCGACACTTACGGACGCCTGGATGCGCTGGTGAACAACGCCGCCGTCAATCTGCGCAAAGCAGCATTGGATGTGACGCCGGAAGAGTGGGATGCCGTACTCCGGGCAAACACCACCGGCACATTTTTTATCACCCAGGCGTTTGCTCGACATCGCATCAAGGCCGCGCAGCCCGGGTGCGTCGTGAATGTCTCTTCAACACACGGGATTGTCGGTGCGGCTGAACGGTCGACCTACGGCATTTCCAAGGGCGCGGTTCTGCAGATGACGCGCATGCTGGCCATTGAGTGGGCGCCACACGGCATCCGTGTCAACGCGGTTGCGCCCGGGCGTCTCGACACGGCATCGCCGTCGCGCGCCGCCAAGTCGGGTGATGCCAAATACATGCAGGCCATGTTGGACCGCATCCCCCTGCACCGCCTGGCGACTGCCGAGGATGTTGCAGAAGCGGTGGCGTATCTGGCCGGCCCGCGCGGCGGATTCGTCACCGGACATACAATCGTTATCGATGGCGGCCTGACCGCTTACTAAAAAACAACCCGCTCCGCGGCCATCCGATGGATGGTCCGGGTCAGGGTGGACGCAGTAACGCTTTGCTCAAGGAGGGGGTCATGATGCACATGAATCGAGCTGTTTCTGAGCGTGGATTGTTGTTCCTGCTCCGGCTGCTGTTGCTGTCGATCCTGGGCGTGTTTGCAATCCAGGCGCCTGCTGCCTATCCCGACCGGCCGATACGCTTGATCGTGCCGTCTCCGGCGGGCGGCGGAACCGATTCATCCACCCGGGCGATCACGCCGAAGCTGAGTGAAGTCCTCCGGCAGAACATCATTATCGACAACCGCGGCGGTGCCAGCGGCAATCTCGGGGCGGAAATGGCGGCCCAGGCGCCCGCCGACGGCTACACGCTGCTCGCGATCATCGCCTCCCACACCAGCAATCCGGCGGTGATGCGGTCGGTGCCTTTCGATCTGGCGCGGGATTTCGCGCCGATTTCCCGAACCGTCACGCTGCCGAACCTGCTGGTTTCACATCCTTCGATAGCGGCAAAGGACACCCGGGAATTGATCGCGCTGCTGAAAACCAAGCCGGGGCAGGTGCA
>CANHZX010000098.1 GCA_947465215.1 Betaproteobacteria bacterium
ACACGGTGCTCTTGCAGGACGGATTCAATGGTTCCGGACGTCGTGGTCGACATGCTGCTCCTCCGCAGGTTCTGTGAACGTATTGTGTTCGCTGGCGCGTCTGTTCCGTGACCTTGTCACTGGTCTTTCAGCCGGTAGCGATATTAGGCTCAATAAAATCATTATCGTCGTGTCTTGTAAAGACGGTGAGCGGCCGGAATGATGGCAAAAAGCCGTTTTAACGTGCATACTTACTACTTTCTTACGGCGGGCCTCCCCGCATCGCATGGTAGTGAACCTGGTCAGGTCCGGAAGGAAGCAGCCACAGCTATTTAATGCGAGTGCCGGGGGTTCGGCTCGCCACCCCAATTCTGAAACAGGGCGGGACGGTCGCATGGCCGTTTTTGCACTAATGGCGATCAAAAAAATCACGCGGGACGTGATGGTCACCGCGCTGTTGTTGATGATGTCCCCCCCATCCCTTGCCGTTGACGGCATGGCGCTCGAAACCGGCGGATATGACGACGACCGCAGCAGCATGGTTCGCGTTGCCGTACAGTGGCAATGGTCCAAGCGATGGTTTCAGGGGCAGGGCTGGCATCTCGGTGGCTACTGGGACTTGTCGGCTGCCCGTTGGGAGCGTGATCCGAGTGCCGACAGCCTGTCGGAAATCGGCCTGACTCCGGTGTTCAGGGTGCAGACGGACGGACTCCGGGGCGCTTATCTGGAGGGCGGCGTCGGTGCCCATCTGCTGTCTTCAACCCGTCTTGATGACAAAAGCTTCGGCAGCGCGTTCCAGTTTGCTGAGCATCTGGGCTTTGGCTATCGTTTCGGTGTGAACGGGGCCTATGATCTGGGTTACCGTTTTCAGCACATTTCGAACGGCAATATCAAGGATCCCAATGACGGGATCAACTTTCATCAGATCCGGCTCCAGTATTGGTTCCAGTAGTCGCTGAAGGCAAGCGGCTTTACGGCTAAAATAGCAGCTTCCAGCCATCACCGAACCGATTCCAGAGACGCCGTGACCCAGGTCCTAGCCCGCAAGTGGCGCCCCCGCAGTTTTACCGAACTGGTCGGCCAGGAACATGTCGTGCGCGCGCTGACCAATGCGCTGCGCCAGCAAAGGCTGCATCACGCCTATCTCTTTACCGGTACGCGCGGCGTGGGCAAAACCACGCTGGCGCGCATTCTGGCCAAGTCACTGAACTGCGAAACCGGCGTCACTGACGCGCCCTGCGGCAAGTGCGGCGCATGCACCGAAATCGATGCCGGCCGTTTTGTTGACCTGATTGAACTCGACGCGGCGTCAAACACCCAGGTCGACAACATGCGGGAGTTGCTGGAGAACGCGCTGTATGCGCCGACCAGCGGTCGCTACAAGGTCTACATCATCGACGAAGTCCACATGCTCTCGCGCTCGGCATTCAATGCAATGCTGAAGACGCTGGAAGAGCCGCCGGGGCACGTCAAATTCATTCTGGCGACCACCGATCCACAGAAAATCCCGGTCACGGTGCTGTCACGCTGTCTGCAGTTCGGTCTGAAGCAGATTCCGCCGCAGCAGATCCGTGACCGTCTGACGGAAGTGCTGGCCGCTGAAAACGTTAAATCCGATGCGCACTCGATTGCGTTGGTGGCGCGGGCCGCCGAAGGCAGTCTTCGTGACGCGCTGAGCTTGCTGGATCAGGCGATTGCCCACGGCGGCGGTGCGCTGGACGAGGCATCAACCCGTGCCATGCTGGGCGCCGTCGATCAGACTTATCTGCATTCGGTGCTTCGTGCGCTGGCTGCGGGCGATGGCGCAGCGCTGGCGGCAGAGGCGGGACGGATGGGTGAGCGTAGCCTGTCGTTTGAATCGGCCTTGCAGGATCTTGCCGCGTTGCTGCATCGCATGGCGCTGGCACAGGTGGTCCCCGGGAGTCTGGCTGATGATGATCCCGATGCGCCGGCAATACTGGAACTGGCGCAGGCATTCGGTGCGGACGAACTGCAGTTGTATTACCAGATTGCCGTTCAGGGGCGTGCCGAGATCGGCCTCGCCCCTGATGAGCATGCCGGTTTCATGATGACATTGCTGCGCATGCTGGCATTTGCACCCGGCGGGGTGGCTGTTGCCGCTGCGCCGGTGCGTACCCGCGAAGCGGTGCCTTCCGCAGCTGCATCTGCGCCTGCAGCCAGAACTTCGGCAGCACCTGCTGGTGCGACATCGAACGCTGACCCTTCGTCCTGGGCTGATCTGGTGGGTCAGCTGGGATTGAGCGCCATGGCCAATCAACTCGCGCTGCGCTGTGAAATGACCAAACGCACGGCAGATGAAGTGGAGCTGCGGATTTCAGCGGCCGATGAACGCATGTTCGATAAACCCTACCGCGAGAAGCTGACAGCAGCGTTGCGCCAGCTTCTCGGCGCGCAGATCCGGGTGTCGTTTGTTGCCGGTGATGTGGCCGGCGTATCACCCAAAGCCATGACCGATCGCAAGATCGAGCAACGGCACGCGGAGGCAGTTGCCGAGATCCGCCAGGATCCCTTCGTGCGTGAACTGATCGAGGATTTCGACGGTTCACTGGACGACGGTTCGATCAAACCCAAATAAACCAGACAGAGGTTGCCATCATGATGAAAGGCCAGCTTGCCGGGCTGATGAAGCAGGCGCAGCAGATGCAGGACAATATGCGCAAGGCGCAGGAGCAACTCGCGCTGATCGAAGTGGAGGGGCAGTCCGGTGCAGGCATGGTCAAGGTGGTGATGACCTGTCGCCACGAGGTCAAACGCGTCAGCATCGATCCCTCGGTGATCGGTGACGACCGGGAAATGCTCGAAGACCTGATTGCGCTGGCGATGAACGATGCCGTGCGCAAGGCGGAGGCCACCAGCCAGGAAAAAATGGCTGGCGCGACGGCCGGCATGCCCTTGCCGCCCGGCATGAAGCTGCCGTTCTAAATAATTAAATAAAATCAAGTATTTATAGCGTGAATTCTTCGTCGTCTCTGCAGGCCCTTATCGATGCTTTGAGATGCCTGCCCGGCGTCGGGCCGCGGTCGGCACAACGCATGGCTTTCCACCTGCTGCAGCGTGACCGGCCTGGTGCCGAGCGTCTTGCTGTGGCAATGGGAGCTGCACTTGAGCGCGTGCGTCATTGCGACCTTTGCAACAATTTTTCGGAAGAACCGGTTTGCGCCTTGTGCCGTTCGCCAAGGCGCAACGCGCATCTGCTGTGCGTCATTGAAACCCCGGGTGATCTGCTGATGATGGAGCAGGCGCAGTGTTTTGACGGATTGTATTTCGTGCTGATGGGGGCGCTGTCACCTCTCGACGGCATTGGTCCGCGCGACATTCATCTGGAGCGCTTGCTGCATCGTGCCAACGATGGGGTTGTTGAAGAAGTGGTGCTGGCCACCAATTTCACCGTTGAAGGTGAGGCCACGGCCCATTATGCCGGCGAGTTGTTGCGAGCCAAGGGAATCAAGGTCACACGCATTGCCCGCGGTCTGCCGGTGGGCGGCGAACTGGAACATGTCGACAGCGGTACCATTGCGCAGGCCGTGATGGAGCGCCGCTCGGTCTGAGCCTGTATTACCGGGTCAGGGGCAGGCGCTGCACTTGAATAATTGTGCGGAAGCGGTGGTGCCGGCAACAGACTGAGTCGCGAATACCGCGCCGATGTGATTCCCGTTTGGCCCCATAAACGCGCCATCGATTTTCAGGGTGGCCGGTGAACTGGTGATGCAAGCGCCGCCCGTGCAACCGGTGCTATTGGTCACCCGGCCTTCAATGCTTGCCGCGCCGCCACTAAAATTCATGGTCAGCGGTACACTGCTGAAGTTGTAGTTGACGCCTGTCGGGAACGACATGTTGAGGCTGCTCAGACTCGCAGTACGCGTAGTGAAATTGACTCCGATTGAACCGAAAGCAAAACTCGAAGCCGTATTAACCGGTGAAACGCTATCAGTCGGTGTAGTGCCTCCAACGCGGCTGAACACGGCAGTTCCAGTTTTTGATGCAACCACATCGGGCGGGGTCAGTTCGCCGTATATGTAGTGAAAGTGTCCGTTGGGGGCGGGACCCAGAGTAATCACTACACCGTTGTCAACGATGGTGCCGCTGGTCCAGCGTCCCCAGTTAGCGTAAATGTCGGTACTGGAGCCGGCTTCGGCCACGGCACCAACCGTTGTGGTGCCGCTGAATGAGAAAGCAGTGCCATTGTCCTCGGTGCCGGTGACGTTCAATCCGATCAACGTTGTTCCGGACAGTGTCAGCTGACTGGCAAATACGGTCGCTCCGCCGGCATCGCCGCCATTGGCGCCCGCGATGCCGAGTGTTCCGGTTAGTACGGTAGGGTTGCCGCTGGCTGATTTATCCTCTGTAACGACGTAGGCCGGGGGTTCAGGCGGTGCGGTTTCGGTGCTGGATACGCGGCTTTCCTGACTGGCTCCCCCAGATGTGGCAGTTTCCCGTCCTGTCGACCGGTCACCATCCTTTCGTGCCGTCTGACCACGGCCTTCGGGTCTGCTTGAAACAAAGGATGGTGCTTCGAGAATTTGCCGTGGTTCGCTGCGTGCATCGGCGACATAAAAATTCTGGTTTATGCCGAATTGTCTTTCATGACTCTCGTTGCTGACAACAATGCGATTGGTTCCGCTTGATTGCCCTATGACACGGCCATAAAGTCCGTCTGCAGCCGCCGAGCCGTCAGCGTTACGGCAGTCACCCTGGCATAGTGTTGCTGCGTAGTCGGTGCCTCGAATGCCGATAGTCGAAGTTACTGAGCGCAGGGAATAGTTTTTATGATTGGTTTTGCCAATTAAACCCGTGATGGTGCGCAGGCCACCCTTGACCAGACGGAACACGAGCATCTCATTGCCATCTTCGCGTCCTTCAAAACGGTAATTGTCGACACTGAGTTCACTGTTCTCGCGCATGGACACCAAGCTCTCGTCGCTGAAGCGTACCTGCAGGCTGCTCCCGGGGCCGGTCCGCAGAACATCTTTTTCCTGAACGCTGCTGTCTCTCGACAATGTAATCGTCTGGTTGCCGCGGATGGCAACGGCATTGCCACCGGCGAGCAATACGCGGCCGGCATCTGCAGCCCAGGTGGCTGGAACACTCAGCATTAGGGCCAGAAAGGCGAGGGATCGGATCATGGCGTTCCTCTATTTGAACTCGTAGCGGACTTTGAAGGCGATGACATCGCGACGGTATTCATACAATTCGATGTTGCTGTCATTGGAAGACAGCAGCAGTTCTCCGCGCAGGCTCAGCTGACGGTTCACGGCATAACTCACGGCGCCATCAAGGCTGACGTAACGGTCCTGGCGGGTGGTCAGCAACAAGGCGTCCGGTGCGGAATAGCGGCTCATCTGCACACCCAGGCCGCCGCCGACGGACCAGCGCGGGGCCGGAGATGCGCTGACGGCGACACGCAAGGCGTAGATATCGCGTCCGAGATCATCGCGTCCTGCATTGTTGTTTTCGACCGAATAGCCGCCGTTGACGGTGAGCAGGGGGCTCCAGGCACTGATAAACGCTTTGCGGTAGCCCATTCCGATGCCGTAGAGTTTGGCGTCACGGATGTCATTGTTGCCCGTGTAATCAAGATCGGCGTATTGCAGTGAGCCGTTGATGCCTTGCAGTTCATCCAGTTGATGGATCCATTCACCGGTCACTGCGCTGATGTTCCGGTATCGGTTGTAATCAACGTCGAGGTTGTTCAGCGAAACTGTCGCGCGATAAAGATTCTTTTCCGAGAGATAGCTGACGCCACCGGCAGCTCCCAGATTGCCCTGGTCGAATTCCCGGTCACCGGAATGGAATTTGTAATCGCCGCTGAAGGAGCCATATACGGCAACGCCCGGACTCAATGGCACGGATACACTGGCACCCGCGGTCAGTTGACTGAATGTGCGGTCTATTCGGACGCCTGCCGGTGCAACGCTCACGAGGCCGAAATTGGGCAGGCTGACGTTGGATCCGCTGACACCGCCGTTGATGTTGGTGTCGTATCCGACACCGAATTCGACGAATACGCCGGAAGTGGTCCGGTAGGTCGATTCCCGCGCCCGTATGGCATCGAGATAACGATCAATGTTGGCCACCACATCTGACGGCGGATTGACTTTCAGGATGTCGGTAAACTCTTCCTTGGCACGCAAGTCTTCACCCAGAACAAAATAGCCGCGTGCGAGTTCCAGTCGCGCCTGCAGGTTATCGGGGAAATTGATGACATAACGCTCCAGCGCCAGTACACCTTCTCCGGCATGGCCGCTGTCGACCGCAGCGACACCGAAGTAGAAGTCGAAAACCGGGATGCCGAGTTCTTGCGGGTATTTTTTGCCGAGGGTATAGGCCGCCGCAGAGTCGCCTTTATAGATCAGTGCCTTGACATCATCAGCGGGTGCGGCGAACGCAGCCCCGGCAATCGACAGCAAAATGGCTAACCCAACCACTCCTGGGAACCGGAGATTCATTTTTATAAGCTCCCTTGCGATCGCCATGATCCTGCATTGGCGAATGTTTCATATCAATGAAACTGTCTTGTGATGCTCTGTATACTACAACCTTAATGAACACTGAGATAATAACAATGGCTTCAGCGGGTTATTGGGTGAGTGAATCTGTCGGACAATCGCAATTTATGCGTCCTTGTTCGGTTCGGACCGGCCTATGAAATCAAACGCAAAATTCAAGGCAGGGGCCCGTTCTGGCAAGGCTTCTGGCAAGGCCCGCCGCAGCCCCTTGCGTCCCCCGGCACCGAAACCCAGCCGTAAGCCTGCCGAAGACGTTCCGCAGAAAGAAAATATAACGGCACCTGTTCCCCGTCCGGCTGCAGTCCCTGAAGGAGATCAGCGCGGGGAAAAACTGCATAAAGTTCTCGCTCAGGCCGGTTTTGGTTCTCGCCGCGCAATGGAAGAACGCATCCGTAACGGCGAAGTCATGGTGAACGGCAAGGTTGCCACCATCGGTGACCGTGTGACGCCGGATGACCGCGTCAAGGTTGGCGACAAGATTCTGCGCTGGGCACAGGAAAAACAGCTGCCCCGCGTTTTGATTTATCACAAGCCCGAAGGGGAAATCGTCAGCAATGACGATCCGCAGGGCCGTCCCACCGTGTTTGCCAAGTTACCGCCGGCGCGCGGCGCCAAATGGCTGGCGATCGGTCGCCTCGATTTCAATACCAGCGGACTGCTGATTTTCACCACCTCGGGTGATTTGGCCAATCGCATGATGCATCCGCGGTTTGAGGTCGATCGAGAATATGCCGTTCGTGTGCTGGGCGTTGTACACCCGGCGGCTATGGATGCGCTGCGTCAGGGCGTCCGGCTGGAGGACGGCGTGGCGCAGTTTGAGCACATCGAGGAAGAGGGCGGTGAAGGTGCTAATCGCTGGTTCCGTGTGCTGCTGCGCGAAGGCCGCAACCGCATCGTACGTCGGTTGTTTGAATCGCAGAATCTGACTGTGAGCCGGCTGATGCGTGTACGTTTCGGCATCATTGCCTTGCCGCCGCAGCTCAAGCGCGGTCAGTTTATGGAGATGTCACCCGGCGACGTCGAGCAGTTACTGCAGTGGACGGCCGAGCCCGGAGCGCCGCTGACAGCAACGATTCCTTCTGAATTAACAGGACACAGTCGTCCCCGCCGCTCGTCTCCGCCCAGATAAATGGCAGTCGCGGGAAGGCGCGCTCAACACGGGGGCGGTAGTGTCCGACCTCCATCACCAGCCATCCGCCGTCGTTGAGGTGCTGCGGTGCTTCCATCAGAATGCGCCGCACCAGATCGAGTCCGTCGCTGCCGCCGGCCAGCGCCAGCACGGGTTCATGGCGGAATTCGGCGGGCAGTGCGCGCATCGCGCTGACGCCGACATAAGGCGGATTGGTAAGGATCAGGTCGTACTGAAGTCCGGCCAATTTCCCGAACAGGTCCGTCTGTTTTAACTGTACGCGCTCCGCCAGATGATGTTCGCGTACATTGCGCCGCGCCACGGCCAGTGCAGCAGTCGAAATATCCCCTCCGTCCACCTGTGCTTGTGCAAAGGTATGTGCAGCGACGATGGCCAGGCACCCGGAGCCGGTACACAGATCAAGGATGGTCTTCGGTTGGTATCGTGACGGCAGCCAGGGTTGCAGGCGGTCTCGTAGCAGTTCGGCAATATAGGAGCGCGGCACGATCACGCGTTCATCGACGTAAAAGCGGTGTTCGCCCAGCCACGCTTCACGGGTCAGGTAGGCTGCAGGAATACGTTCAGTGATGCGGCGTTCAAACAGGCGCTGTGCGCGCCTTAGTGCTGCCGGTGGCACCGGAAGATCAAGTCGTGCAGCTAACTCCTCGAAGGGGCAACCCAGCGCATGTACGGTCAGCCAGGCGGCTTCGTCATCGGCATTAAGGGTGCCGTGACCGAAAGCGAGACGGGCGCTGCGGAATCGTCGCGCGGCATCGGCAATCAGTTGCCGCGCCGTGTTTTGCTGCGCAGAGAGGGTGGGAGCGCGCGGCACTTAAAATATCAATAAAAACAATTACTTGAAATCAATCCAGGGCGCCGAGATCGAGTTTGATGCTGGACAGGTCGCTGTTGGCGCCGCTGATGGTCCTGCCGTTTTCGGCGGGTGGCGGGGTACTTGCTGCGCTGCCGGCATTGCTGATCAGGTTGTGCAGGTTGCTCGGCGAATCGGCATTGGCCAGCGCCTCGTCCATGGTGATGCTACCCGCACGGTAATGTTCAAACAGCGCTTGCTCGAAGGTTTTTGATCCCGGCGACAGGCTTTGTTCCATGGCGTCCTTGATCTGGTTGATCTCGCCGGCCTTGATCAGTTCCTGAATGTGTTTGGTGTTGAGCATGACTTCGACCGCAGCAACGCGTTTGCCGTCGACCGATTTCACCAGCCGCTGAGAAATCACGCAGCGCAGCGAGATCGACAGGTCGGCCTGCAGGCTTTCGCGCGCTTCCCGCGGGAAAAAGCCGATGATGCGGTTCAGGGCGTTATAGCTGTTATTGGCGTGCAGAGTGGACATACACAGGTGACCGGTCTGGGCGAACAACAGCGAACTCTGCAGGGTCTCACGGTCGCGGATCTCGCCGACCATCAGCAGGTCCGGCGCCTCGCGCATGGCGCTGATCAGCGCATTCTCGTAAGTGTGGGTGTCAACACGGACTTCACGCTGGTTGACGATGGACTTCTTGTGTTTGAAGATGAATTCGACAGGGTCTTCAATGGTCAGGATGTGGCCGGTCTTGGTGCTGTTGCGGTAATCGATCATCGACGCCATGGTCGTTGACTTACCTGATCCGGTGGAGCCGACGATCAGGATCAGTCCGAGCTTCTCCATGATCACTTCTTTGAGGATCGGCGGCAGTCCCAGAGACTCGAAGGCCGGAACATCCGGTTTGACGAAGCGGATCACCATCGCCACGGTGTTTTTCTGGCGGAAAATGTTGATGCGGAAGTTGCCGAGATCGCCGCCGCTCTGGGCGAAGTTCATCTCGTGCTTTGTTTCGAATTCCTTGGTCTGCTCGGGCGTCATCAGCTCGTAGCAGATTTTCTTGACCTGTTCGGGATCCAGCGACTGGCTGTTGATCGGCATCACCGTGCCGTTGATCTTGATCTGGATGGGGGCGCCGGCGGTGAAGAACATGTCCGAAGCCTGTTTGTCGGACATCAGCTTGAACAGCGGTGTGACGAACATGGTGCTTTTCCCCCGTTATACCCCTGCAGGCGGCAAGGCAGACGCCGTGCCGCCGCAATAAGCGATCATTCTGCCTTCTATAGGGCGCCTTGCAAAGCCGGAATCAGTCGTCGCTGCGCAGCAGATCGTTGATGCTGGTCTTGGCGCGGGTTTTGGCATCCACCTGTTTGACGATGACCGCGCAATAGAGGCTGCACTTGCCGTCGGGAGACGGCAGCGAACCTGACACCACCACCGAACCGGCGGGTACGCGTCCGTAGAGGACCTTGCCGCTGGCGCGATCATAAATTTTTGTGCTTTGTCCGATGAAAACACCCATCGAAATCACGGAGCCTTCCTCGACAACTACGCCTTCGACGATTTCGGAGCGTGCGCCGATGAAGCAATTGTCTTCAATGATCGTCGGGTTGGCCTGCAGCGGCTCCAGAACGCCGCCGATGCCGACGCCGCCCGAGAGGTGCACGTTTTTGCCGATCTGTGCGCAGGAGCCGACTGTGGCCCAAGTGTCGACCATGGTGCCTTCATCGACATAGGCGCCGATGTTGACATAGGAGGGCATCAGGATCACGTTTTTGGCGATGTAGCAGCCGCGACGCGCGACTGCGGGCGGCACAACGCGGAAACCGCCGGCCTTGAATGCGGCCTCGTCGTAGCCGGCAAATTTCGGTGCGACTTTGTCGAAATACTTGCTGATGCCATCCTGCATCACTGCGTTGTCCTGCAGGCGGAAAGAAAGTAATACCGCTTTTTTCGCCCATTCGTTGGTCTGCCACTGACCGTTGCGTTTTTCGGCGACGCGCAGGGTGCCGGCATCCAGCATGGCGATGGTGTCGTTGACCGCGGCACGCACGTCTGCGGGCGCATTGGCCGGCGAGAGTGAGTTACGGTTTTCCCAAGCCTGTTCGATGGTGTTCTGCAGTTTTTGCATTTTTATTCCTCGGATATTTACAGTGACGCGACGAATCGTTTCAGACGCTGTGCAGCTTCGGTGCATTCATCGACCGTCGCAACCAGTGCAATGCGAATGCGGCCGGTGCCGGGGTTGATGCCGCGCGCCTCGCGGGCGAGGTAGCTGCCCGGCAGTACACTGACACCCTCGGTGTCATGCAGCTTGCGGGTGAATTCAACGTCATCAATTGGTGTTTTAAGCCAGAGGTAGAAGGCCGCATCGGGCCATTCAACCGGCATCGCCGGTTTCAGAATGTCGATGACGGCATCGAATTTCTGCTTGTAAAGCCTG
>CANHZX010000099.1 GCA_947465215.1 Betaproteobacteria bacterium
GTAAACCGCCGAAGCTGGATCATCCCCGACCAGTAACACTGCGAGTCCCGGGGTATGACCCCGGGCCGCCAGCTGTTCAGCGATTATTTTCTGTTCTGCGAGCACCTGCTTGGCGATCGCAGTGCCGTCGATGATGATTGCGCTCATGGCTTTCCGTTACTTGGCGGTCGCCGGAGTTGGCGTTGCAGGCTTTGCCGTTGCAGGGGCGCTCTCCAGGACCTGAAAGAAAATTTCATCCTTGCGGATCATGCCAAGTTCGCTGCGGGCACGCTCTTCAACCGCCTCCAGTCCCTGCTTCAGATCGCTAACTTCCGCATCCAGAGCGGCATTGCGCGTCTGAAGCTTGCGGTTGGTTTCACGCTGCACTTCGATCTGGCGCTCCATTTCCCAGACCCGCAGCATGCCGCCCTTGCCCAGCCATAGCGGATACTGGATCAGCAGCAATAAGGCGCCCAGGATAATGGCTAACAGCCGCATGGTCACAGCGCGCGGCCCCAGGACGGAACGGTTTTACCGCAACTGGTAAAAAGCGCCACGGCCGGGATAGCTTGCCGTATCGCCCAGATCTTCTTCGATACGGAGCAGCTGGTTGTATTTCGCCAGACGGTCGGAGCGAGAAAGCGAACCGGTCTTGATCTGCATTGCATTGGTCGCCACTGCAATATCGGCAATCGTAGTGTCTTCGGTCTCACCCGAACGATGCGATATGACTGCGGTATATCGGGCGCGCTTTGCCATTTCAATCGCGGCCAGTGTTTCGGTCAGCGTGCCGATCTGATTCACCTTGATCAGAATGGAATTGGCGATGCCCTGCTCGATGCCGCGTTTGAGATATTTCGTGTTGGTAACAAACAGATCGTCGCCGACCAGTTGCACTCGATTACCCAGACGCTCAGTCAGGACCTTCCAGCCATCCCAATCGTTCTCTGCCATGCCGTCTTCGATGCTGATGATCGGGTATTTGTCGACCCAGGCCGCGAGGTAATCAGCGAACTCCGGCGCCTTCAGCGACAGGCCTTCAGAACGCAGGGTATATTCACCATCCTCGAAAAATTCGGAGCTGGCGCAGTCCAGCGCAAGCGCCACATCCTCACCCGGACGATAGCCCGCAGCCTCAATCGCTTCCAGAATGACCTGGATTGCAGCTTCGTGTTTAGGAAGTCGCGGAGCAAAACCACCCTCGTCGCCAACTGCTGTCGCCAGACCGCGGTCCGTTAGCAGTTTGCGCAGCGCATGGAAAATTTCAGCGCCGCAGCGTAGCGCCTCACGGAAACTTTCAGCACCAACCGGCACCAGCATGAATTCCTGCATGTCGAGGCCGTTGTCGGCGTGTGCACCACCGTTAATCACGTTCATCATCGGCACCGGCATCGCCATCGCACCCGCACCACCCAGATAACGATGCAGCGGTAAACCGGACTCTTCGGCGGCAGCACGCGCGATCGCCATCGACACTGCCAGCATGGCATTGGCACCGAGGCGCGATTTATTTTCTGTGCCGTCGAGATCCAGCAGCGTCTGGTCGACAAACGCCTGCTCCGTGGCATCCACGCCAATCACCGCTTCGCAGATCTCAGTATTGACGTGCTCCACTGCCTGCATGACGCCCTTGCCGCCGTAGCGCGATTTGTCGCCATCGCGCAGTTCAATGGCTTCGCGGCTGCCGGTGGAGGCGCCGGAAGGCACTGCGGCCCTCCCGAGGATTCCTGATTCAAGCAGCACATCGGCTTCCACTGTGGGATTGCCGCGGGAGTCCAGAATTTCCCTGCCGATTACGTCAACAATAGCGCTCATGCTGGTTCCTGATGGGTTCAGTCAAATGGGTTTTTTTAAAGCTGGTCTTCCGCGAAACCTTCGCGTTTGACCATGGTGTCCAGTGCCGCAAGTGTCTTCAGCAGCGCTTTCATATGTTTCAGCGGCCAGGCATTGGGGCCATCCGACAACGCTTTTTCGGGCTGCGGATGGGTTTCCATGAACAGTCCGGCGATACCGCTGGCAACCGCAGCACGGGCCAGCACCGGAACGAATTCGCGCTGCCCGCCGCTACTGGTCCCCTGCCCGCCGGGCAACTGCACCGAGTGCGTTGCATCGAAAACGACCGGGCATCCGGTATTGCGCATGATCATGAGTGAGCGCATGTCGGAAACCAGATTGTTGTATCCGAAGGAAACACCGCGCTCGCAGACCATGATGTTGTCCTGTCCACTGGCAGCACGTGCCTTGTCGACTACGTTCACCATGTCACCGGGCGCTAGGAACTGGCCCTTCTTGATGTTGACCGGTTTGCCGGCCGAGGCCGCTGCGGGAATGAAATCAGTCTGCCGGCACAGGAAAGCCGGTGTCTGTAGCACATCGACGGTCGCCGCAACCTGGGCGATTTCTTCAATCGCGTGCACATCGGTCAGGACCGGCACGCCGATCGTCTTGCGCACATCGGCGAGGATTTCCAGCCCCTTGTCCATGCCCAGACCACGGAAAGACTTGGAGGAACTGCGGTTTGCCTTGTCGTAAGAGGCTTTGAAAATGAACGGAATGCCAAGTTCACTGCAGATCGCTTTCAGCTCACCCGCAGTATTAATCGCCAAATCACGCGATTCGACCACACAAGGTCCTGCAATCAGGAAAAACGGCCGGTCAAGGCCCGCCTCGAATCCGCAGAGTTTCATCGGGAGCAAACTTTCATGAAAAGGCGCTTCAGCGCCCCGCTGAAGTGGCCGCCGTTACAGGACGGACACCAGCGGTGGCCGAAGGCTGCGAATGCGCATGTTTCAGCGCAGCCTCGACATAGGATTTGAACAAGGGGTGACCACCACGAGGCGTCGATGTGAATTCCGGATGAAACTGAACACCAACAAACCACGGATGTCCGGGAATCTCCACCATCTCGCAGAGATCGCCGGTCAGGGATCGGCCGCTGACATTGAGGCCGCCCTCTTCAAGCCGCTGCAAGTAATGATTGTTGACTTCATAGCGATGGCGATGACGCTCGATGATCTTGTCAGCGCCATAAATGCTGCGCGCCAGGGAACCCGCCTTCAACGCACACTCCTGCCCGCCCAGGCGCATTGTGCCGCCCAGATCCGAGCTTGCATCACGGCGCTCCACGCGGCCGTCGCTGTCCTGCCACTCGGTGATCAGTGCGACCACCGGGTGCGGTGTTTCGGGATCGAATTCCGTGCTGTGCGCACCGGCAAGACCGACGATATCTCGGGCGTATTCGATGACAGCCAGCTGCATTCCCAGGCAGATGCCCAGATAAGGAACGCTTTTTTCGCGGGCATAGCGGATTGCCTTGATCTTGCCTTCAACGCCCCGCTTGCCGAATCCGCCGGGGACCAGAATGGCATCCATGGCATCAAGACAGGCCGTACCGTTCTTTTCAATGCTTTCCGAATCCACGTAACTGATGTGGATACGCGCGCCGGTATGGGCTCCGGCGTGAATCAGCGCTTCGGACAGCGATTTATAGGACTCGGTGAGATCGACATATTTGCCGACCAGCGCGATCTTGATTTCGTGTGTCGGATTTTCCAGCGCAGATACCACGCGCTCCCAGCTGGCCAGATTGGCCGGCGGCGGATTGATGTTCAGTTTTTCACAGACGATATCGTCGAGACGCTGCTCATGCAGCATGCCGGGGATCTTGTAAATGCTGTCGGTATCAACCGCAGAAATCACCGCATCAACACTGACATTGGTGAACAAGGCGATTTTCTTGCGCTCCCCCTCTGGCAGCGGCCTGTCGGCCCGGCACAGTAATACGTCGGGCTGGATACCGATCTCGCGGAGCTCCTTGACTGAGTGCTGGGTCGGCTTTGTTTTAATTTCACCCGCAGAAGCGATGTAAGGCACCAGCGTGAGATGGATGAAGCAGGCATTGTCGCGCCCTTCTTCAATACCCATCTGGCGGATGGCTTCCAGGAAAGGCAGCGACTCAATGTCGCCGACCGTGCCACCGACTTCGATCAGCGCGATCTCCGCACCAGCCGCGCCGCGCTTGATGAACAGCTTGATTTCATCAGTGATATGCGGAATAACCTGGACAGTGCCGCCCAGATAGTCGCCCCGGCGCTCCTTCTTGATGACGCTCTCGTAAATCTGGCCGGTGGTGAAGTTATTGCGTTTGCCCATGCGGGCGTCGATAAAGCGCTCGTAATGGCCCAGATCAAGGTCGGTTTCGGCACCATCTTCGGTGACGAACACTTCGCCGTGCTGGAAGGGGCTCATCGTGCCAGGATCCACATTGATGTAGGGATCCAGTTTGAGCATCGAGACTTTAATGCCGCGGGATTCAAGAATTGCGGCGAGGGACGCGGCGGCGATACCTTTGCCTAAGGAGGAAACAACACCACCAGTGACAAAGATATATTTAGTCATCTCTCATTAACCAACGTTTTCTTATTTTATCGTAATTCCGGCAACCGGCCAAACTATGCCGTCAGCCGGCCTTGCCGCCACGTGCCAGATACAGCCAGGTCTCGACCACGGTGTCAGGGTTCAGTGACAGGCTCTCGATGCCCTCCTGCACCAACCACTCCGCAAGGTCCGGATGATCAGAGGGGCCCTGCCCGCAGATGCCCACGTATTTCTTGGCCTTCCGGCAAGCGGCTATCGCCAAGTGCAGCATGTGCTTGACAGCCGGATCGCGCTCGTCAAACCCGTCGGCGATGATCCCGGAGTCGCGGTCCAGGGCCAGCGTCATCTGGGTCATGTCGTTGGAACCGATCGAGAACCCGTCAAACATTTCAAGGAACTGGTCGGCAAGGATGGCATTCGATGGGATCTCGCACATCATGATGATGCGTAACCCGTTCTTACCGCGTTCCAGACCATTTTCGGCCAGCAACTCGATGACTTTCTTGCCTTCAGCAATCGTACGGACGAAAGGCACCATGATTTCGACGTTGGTAAGCCCCATTTCGTCACGGACTTTTTTCATCGCCCGGCACTCCAGCTCGAAACAGTCGCGGAACGATGCTGCGATATAACGTGAAGCGCCACGGAAACCCAGCATCGGGTTTTCTTCGTGCGGTTCGTAACGCGATCCGCCGGTCAGGCTGGAGTACTCATTGGATTTGAAGTCGGACAGCCGCACGATCACCGGCTTGGGCCAGAACGCTGCACCCAGAGTCGCGACCCCCTCGACCAGCTTTTCGACATAAAAGCTCACCGGATCAGCATAACCGGCACTGTGTTCTTCAACAGCCAGTTTGAGATCAGCACTCAGGTCGGGATGGGCCAATACCGCTTTCGGGTGCACGCCGATCATCCGGGCAATGATGAATTCAAGCCGCGCCAGTCCCACGCCTTCGTTTGGCAGCCGCTGGAATTCAAAGGCCAGCTCGGGGTTGCCGACGTTCATGGTGATTTTCACCGGGGATTTGGGCATGCTCGACAGAGACAGGTCAATGATCTCCGTCTGCAGTTCACCACGGTAGACAAAACCGGTATCGCCCTCCGCGCAGGACACCGTCACCGATTTGCCGTTTTTCAGCAGTTCCGTCGCATCACCGCAGCCAACGACAGCAGGAATACCCAGTTCACGAGCAATAATCGCCGCATGACAGGTTCGGCCGCCACGATTGGTGACAATGGCTGCCGCGCGCTTCATCACCGGCTCCCAGTCCGGATCAGTCATATCGGTCACCAACACATCGCCCGGCTTGACACTGTCCATTTCCGCAGCGCTCTTGATCAGGCGCACCGGACCACTGCCAATTCGTTGGCCGATGGCACGTCCGGTAGTCAGCACTTCCGAGCGTTCTTTTAGGCGATAGCGGCGCAGCGTGTCGACTTTTTCGCTGGCTTTTACCGTTTCAGGACGAGCCTGCAGGATATAGAGCTTTCCGTCATTACCGTCCTTGCCCCATTCGATGTCCATCGGCCGCTGGTAATGCGCTTCGATGATCATGGCGTAACGCGCGAGCTCATTGACTTCCGCGTCGGTAATGGAGAATTTACGGCGCTCTGATTCAGGCACTTCGATGGTCTGAACCGATTTTCCGGCCTGGCGGTTCTCCGTGAAGATCATGCGCAGCGCCTTGGAGCCAAGCCCCCGCCGCAGAATGGCGCTTTTGCCCTCTTTCAGACCCCGCTTATAAACGTAGAACTCGTCAGGATTGACCTGCCCCTGCACCACGGTTTCGCCAAGGCCGTAAGCCGAGGTGATGAATACCACCTGGTCAAAACCCGATTCGGTATCCAGCGTGAACATTACGCCGCTGGAGCCCTTGTCGCTGCGGACCATGCGCTGCACCGCAGCCGAGAGTGCTACTTCGTCGTGCGTAAACCCTTTGTGCACCCTGTACGAAATGGCCCGGTCATTGTAGAGCGAGGCAAAAACATGTTTGATGGCTTCGAGCAGGTTATCCAGCCCGTGCACATTGAGATAGGTTTCCTGCTGACCAGCAAAGGAAGCATCAGGCAGATCTTCGGCTGTCGCTGAAGATCGCACAGCAAAAGACACATCCGGGCCGGAAACTTTGATCAACGGTTCGTAAGCCCCCTCGATCGCCTTGCGGAATTCATCATTGAAGGGCTGAGCGATGATCCATTCCCGGATTTCGCGACCCGCAGCGGTCAAGGCGTTGACGTCATCGGCGTTGAGTGTAGAAAGCCGTTTGGAAATCTTTTCGGCGAGGCCGTTATGCGCAAGGAACAATCGATAAGCGTCGGAAGTGGTGGCAAAACCGCCCGGCACCCTGACGCCGGCTCCGGCGAGCTGGCTGATCATTTCTCCCAGTGACGCGTTTTTACCGCCTACCCGGCCCACGTCACTCATGCGCAGCGCGCTGAGGTCTACAACCAGTTCTTTCCCGCTCATTTCGGCGTCCTTGATTGTAAGCAGCATCGAAAGCGGATATTTTACCGAATCCCCACACCGGTTCCGAGCATGAACTCACAGCGAACGGCATTTTTTGTATCAGACCGCACCGGTATTACGGCCGAGATGCTCGGACACAGCCTGTTAACGCAGTTTGAAGGCGTGCGCCTGAAGGAAATCACCGTCCCTTTCATCGATTCAGCAGATAAAGCGATGAATTTTGTCCGCCAAATCAATGCGACAGCGATTGCCGATGGCGTCCGCCCGATCGTGATCAGCACCTTGGTCAATACCGAGATTGCCGGCATTGTCTCCAAGGCGAACGCCTTATTCCTTGATTCCTTTGAGATTTTCATCGATCCGCTGGAGCGCGAGCTGGGCGTCAAGGCTTCACATGCCGTCGGCCGCTCGCACAGCACCGATGACTTCGTCAATTACCATCACCGCATCGAGGCCGTAAACTACGCCCTGTCGCACGATGACGGGGTCTCCAAGCGGGAACTGACCGAGGCGGACATCATCCTGGTTGGTGTTTCACGTTGCGGCAAGACACCGACCTGCCTCTATCTGGCCATGCAGTTCGGCATCCGGGCGGCCAACTATCCGCTGATTCCAGAAGATTTCAGCACCATGCAGTTGCCTGCGCAGATCAAATCGCTGCGTGCACGGCTCTACGGGCTGACTATTCGCCCCGCCCGTCTGCAACAGATCCGCAACGAACGCCGGCCCGGCAGCAAATACGCCACGCTGGCCAATTGCGAGTTTGAAATCCGTGAAGCGGAGGCGCTGATGCGCCAGGAAGGCATCCCTTACCTGGACGCCACCAGCAAATCCGTCGAAGAGCTGGCTACCACCATCCTGCAGGAAGCCAAGCTGGAGCGCCGGATTTACTGACGCAGCTGGCGCACGCGCTCAAACAGGCATATCGCCGCAGCGGCACCGACATTCAGCGATTCTGTTTTTCCCGGCATCGGAATATGCACGGTCTGGTGCGCCAGCGCGGCGAGTGCCGGCGTCAGCCCGGCACCCTCATTCCCCAATAGCAGCGCCACTTCACCTTTGAGATCAGCCTCAAACACCGGGGTGCCTGCACTGACGCTGGTGGCAAGTATGCGACCTGAATACCCTCCTGCGAGCTTCAGCAGGTCAGCGCCTTCAATGATGCGCAAGGCGAAATGTGCACCCATGCCAGCCCTCAATACCCGCGGCGACCAGGCATGAACCGAATGTCGGGACAGGCAGACGGTTGAGACACCCGCAGCGGCGGCTGAGCGCAGGATCGATCCGACGTTGCCCGGATCCTGGATGTCTTCCAGCCAGACGCTGGGGCCTGTCAGTTCCGCAGGCTGCTCCACGCGCGGCGTCGGCACCACCCCGATAATGCCAGTCGGCGTGGCTACCGAGGACAACTGACGGAACAGCGCATCGGAGTACAAAACCGTGTCCACATCGGGCATCCCGGCGATCACCATGGCAACTTCAGGATTCTCAAGTCCATCACGGCTCAGCACCAATTCAGACGGTTTGCCGACATGAGCCTGATAAGCGGCCACCAGGTGCACGCCATCCAGCAGAGACAGACCCGAGGTGCGCCGCTCACGAGCGGACTGCGCCAGTTTCAGCAAGGCACGAAAGCGCGGATTTTCAGCAGAAGTGATGGTTTTCATAGTGCACAGGTTCGAAATCCGGCATACACATCGTTACGGTCGGGTTTATAAAAATTACGCCATGTGTTTCGAATCAAGGTAGCGCGCGTGGCATGGCAACCGCCGCGCAGTACTTTGTGGTCGCCAAACCAGGGCTCGGAATAATCGGCATAGGGATCGCGGACAAACCCGGGATAAGGCCGAAACCAGTCCGCCGTCCATTCCCAGACATTACCGATCATCTGCCTGAGACCCCAACCGCTGTCACCCGCCGCACAGGCATTCACCGGCAAGCAACGGCCAGCCACACCAAACAGATTGGCCAAGGACGCATCACCCAGTTGATCACCCCAAGGCAGATAACGCTTGCTGTCCTTCATGCCAGGGGCAGTCGCCGCAGCAAATTCCCATTCCGCTTCCGTCGGCAGCCGGCGGCCGGCCCAACGACACCAGGCATCCGCCTCATACCAGCTGACGTGGATGACGGGCTCATGCTCCGGCAGGGTTTCAACACGCTCGAAAAGTCGCCGTTGCCACCCTAAGCCATTTTTTTGCCAATACAGAGGCTGCGACAGCTCTTGCTGCATGCGCCAGTTCCAGCCTTCTCTGCTCCACCATTCTTGCTTGTCGTAGCCGCCGGCCTCGACAAATTCAGCATACTGGGCATTAGTGACCGGCGCGCGCGCCATCCGAAACGGAAGCACTTCGACGGGATGCGCCCATTTCTCGTTATCGAATACAAACCGACCATCATCACGGGCACCGAGACTGAAAGCGCCACCGGAAATTTCGACATCACCAGGCCATGCGTCTCCGGCAAGCGGCTCTACAGTAGCCTCAGGTGCCTGGTAGCCCAGAGTTTGCCTGGTATAGGTAAAAGCTTCACAGTGCATTTCCTCGTGAAAAGCACTGAGTGTGGCAAAGTAATCCATGCTCCGATCCTGCGTGATGCGTTCTCGTACGGCAGTGCGAATAGTCGCAAGATAACGCCGAGTATCCTCAGGATCCGGCAAAGGCAATGCCCATCGCCGGGCATGTGCCACTTGTGAGGAGTTGTAAAGCTGGTCAGCATCAGGACGCAGGCTGGGTTGTATTACAGATCCCTGCCGAAGACACCAGAACTCTTCAAACCAGCCCAAATGCCCCAGTTCCCAAAGCGGCGGATTGACGATATCCAGCTTGGGGCCCAGCCATTGCCCGTCTTCAAGCATTGCAAGCAGATTCAGCGTGCGCACCCTCGCCGCATCGAGCAATACAACGGGCAACATTTCAGCTTGAGTAGCAGCAAAAGCCATCAGTAGCGTCTTGGACTTTGATATATATTCGGGCGAAGTGTAGCCGGATACCCCAATCAATGAAAATCGCATTAGTCACTCCTGCGGCAGCAACCTCACGCTACGGTAACCGCAACACTGCTGTGCGTTGGGCTGAGTTACTGCGGGAACTGGGGCACCAGGTTACCGTTCAGGAACGCTGGAACGGTCGCAGCGCCGATCTGCTGCTGGCGCTGCATGCGCGGCGCAGCCATGACTCGGTGGTACGATTTGCCGAACGTTATCCGGAGCGGTCGCTGATTTTGGCCCTTACCGGAACAGACCTCTACCGCGACATCCGCGAAGATGCCAATGCTCAGGAGTCGATGGAGCTCGCGTCACGGATGATCGTGCTGCAGGACATGGGACTGCGCGAACTGGCGCCGCCCTTGCGCCGCAAAACGCGGGTGATATATCAATCCAGTGAAGCCGTGTCCCGGCAACCAGTGATCCGCTCCTGTTTCGAGATCGTGGTCAGCGGCCATTTGCGTGCTGAAAAGGATCCGTTCTGCGGCGCCAATGCGCTTTCATACTTGCCGGCCGGGAGCCGCATCCGCATCACGCAAATCGGCGGTGCGCGCGAAAAAACGCTGGCGGGGGAAGCCCGCACCCGGATGAAGCAGGAGCCGCGCTACGTCTGGCTCGGCGAACTGGAAAGACCGAATGCTCTGGCGACCCTCGGACGAGCCCGAGCGATGCTGATCAGTTCGCGGATGGAGGGCGGCGCCAACGTCGTCAGCGAAGCCCTGATGGCACGGGTTCCGGTCATCGCCTCCCGCATCCCCGGAAACGTCGGCATGCTCGGCGCGGACTATGCGGGTTATTACCCGGTCGGCAATGCCCGGGCGCTGGCGCGGCTGCTGCAACGGCTTGAAACGGACGGTGATTTCCTGAAGACATTGCGCCGGCAATGTGCCGAACGACGCAAGCTAATCAGCCACAGTCAGGAGCGTAAAAAGCTTCGCGCACTGATTACAGAATGCTCTAATAATATTAAATAAGTGTTTGTTTTATTA
>CANHZX010000100.1 GCA_947465215.1 Betaproteobacteria bacterium
AACCAGGTCCTGGATGTCATCAACCTGGATGATGCCCTTCTGGCGGAACGCGGCTTTGTAAAGCGCCATCGCGCCGCCGAGGTTGGCGGTATGTGACGCCGCATCTTTCTGCCCCTGTTCGGTATTGCCGACCTTCCACATCAGGATCGGCTTGCCGGCAGCCAGCGCCTTGTCACCCACGTCGAGAATGCGCCGCGCATCCTTCACGCCTTCAATATAAGCGCCGATGATGTCGGTATGGGGATCGCGGATGAAGTAGTCGATGAAATCCAGAGTCGACACGCCGATCTCGTTGCCGGTGGTCACCATCTGCCGGAACGGCAGGCCGCCGTCGAGCGAAGACAGGTTCATCACCGAAAAACCGAAACCGCCAGACTGCGACACCATGCTTACCGCGCCTGCGGTGTAATCGGCATTAAAGATCGAACCGAAACCGGCATAGACGTTATCCGGCGGGCTGATCATGCCCTGGCAGTTGGGACCGATGACACCGATGTTGTATTCCTTGGCGATGTCGGCGAGCTTCTGCTGCATCGCCACGCCACTGCCGCCGGTTTCCGAAAAACCGGAACTGAAAATGATCACATAGGGCACGCCCTGCTTGCCGCAAAGCGTCAGCATATCGGCCACTCGTGTCGCATTGACCAGGATCAGCGCGAGTTCCGGAACTTCCGGCAGCGACTCGAGGGACGGCCAGCATTTGACGCCGGAGATTTCCTGGTACTTCGGATTGATCGGGTAGAGCTTGCCCTTGTAGCCGTGGCTCAGCAGGTGTTTCAGCGGCTGGCCGCTGATGGTGACGAGGTCCTGGGAGGCGCCGATGATGGCGATGGATTTGGGGCTGAAGAAACGTTCGATGTCGGTACGCATGAGAGGCCGGATTCAGGTTTTGTATTGCGGGAGAGGCGCCGATTATACGCGGGGCTTTCGCGCAAAGCGGCGTGCTAAACTGACTTCACACCCGCTTAAGACCATATTATGAGCACCACTGCCGCCGACGCTTTGCCTGCCCGCCCCTTCCGTGATGTCTGGCTGATTTCCGCCGGTCACGGCCTCACCCACTGGTATCCGGCGACGTTTTATATCCTGCTGCCACTGATCGGCAAGGAACTCGGCCTCTCCTATACAGAAATTGGTTTCCTGATGAGCGCGCAGCACATCGCCGGCGCACTCTCCAACCTGCCCGGCGGCATGATCGTCGACGCCATCGGCAAAAAGGGTTACCTGATGGCCGCCTCGCTGTTCTGGGTCGGCTTTCCGTATGCGCTGATGAGCCTGACTCACAGCATGTGGATGCTGGTGGTTTGCGTGATGCTGGTCGGTATCGGCAACAATCTGTGGCATCCCGCAGCGATCCCGACGCTGGCCCACCAGTATCCGCAGCGCAAGGGACTGGTGCTGTCCTTCCACGGCATGGGCGGCAATGTCGGCGAAGCCCTCGCACCGTTGGCGGCCGGCGCACTGCTCGCCTGGTTCAGCTGGCGCGCTGTCGTTGTAATCAACATCGTGCCGGGCCTGGTGATGGCGGCGCTGATCGTACTGCTGGTTGGCGCACTGAACACCTCCCGCGCAGAAGATGATCATGTCAATGCCGGCAGCAAGACGCCCTGGAGCTTTCGCCAGTACCTCAGCGACCTGATGAGCCTGATCCGCGACCGCGCGCTGATGCTGATCTGCATCAGCGCCGGATTCCGCACGCTGACCCAGACCGGCCTGCTGGTCTTCCTGCCGGTCTATCTCGCTTACGAACAGGGTTATTCACCGATTGCCGTAGGCGTGTGCATGACCGTGCTGCAGATCGCCGGCCTGATCGCGGGACCGATTGCCGGTCACCTCTCGGACAAGATCGGCCGCCAGAAAGTCGTACTGTCGAGCATGCTGCTCACCGGGGTCACCATCATCGGCATGGTCTTCGCCGGTCAATCATTCCTCTTCATTCTGTTTGTCGCACTGGTCGGCTTTTTCCTCTACGCCATGCGTCCGGTGATGCAGGCCTGGGCGGTCGAGAACACGCCGAAGCGTCTCGCCGGCACGGGCGTCGGCCTGCAGTTCACCATCCTGTCGATCGGCGGCAGCATCGGGCCGGCCTTGTTCGGCCTGATTGCCGATACCTGGAATGTCTACACGGCGTTCTACTTCCTCGCCGGCACCATCATCGCCGCCAACCTGCTGGTGTTTTTCGTTCCCCAGAACAGCAAACACGCCGCCGCGGCCTGATGCCGTGGGGCAGTCACAGTCTTTGTGGTTGCCCGGATAACAATTAAGTTATTGTTTTTATTGGTATTTTCATGCGCGCCTGCCCGGGTGTGTTATCCTTGCGCCCCTCGCAGGATCGCCTGATCTGTACCCGCACCGGAGTCTCCCGCAATGAAAACCGAAGTCCATGTCCACGGCAGCGTATTCCTGTGCAAAGGCGTGCGCCTGGCGCAGGTCGAACTCGCGCTGCGCCCCTGGCTCGATTACGTGGATGCCGACCATCTCGCCGACGCGAAGAGCCTCGAGCGCGATGAACCGGGCATTGTTTATGAAGCCGCCGAACGAGTGATCAGCTTTTGCTGGACCGGTGAAGTCGGCCGCAGCTTTCACAACAAGCTCACCGAAGCCTGCAACAGCCTGGGCCCGCTGACTGAGTACGCCTCCGAAGTGGAAGTCACCTATTACCCCGACAGCGGCGAAGACGAGTTCTACCAGTTCTTTGTCGGCCCGACGCCGGAAGCGATCCATGAATTCCGCCGCCAGTGCGTAGTCGAGGATCTCGGCCACATGCTGTCACGCCACATCGGCAAAACGGAAGTCGAACAGGTCACCGAGATGGTGACGCGGATGTTTGACGCGCACAAACCGGAAAAGCCGACGAATGAACCGGCGGGCACCACCAGCTCGACGGTAATTCCGCTGCACCCGCGCAACCGACACCTGCACTAATCGCGCAGGCCGCGGAATCAGTCCCGCGGTGGTGTCGAATCCTGCTTCTCGCCGAGGCGTAAAGCGGGCATTCGCAGCCCGAGAAAAATCCCGGTAAATCGCAGCGCCGCAATGACGGCCATGCCGAAATAGGCGGCCGTCGTGCGCTCGATCCCCGCGGCCTGCAACACCAGATAAACAATGATGCCCATAAGCGCCGCCGTCGCATAGATTTCGCCGTCGCGCAGTAGGAGCGGAATTTCCGCAATCAGCATGTCACGCAGCACGCCGCCGGCAACACCTGACATCGTGCCGAGGATGACGGCGACAATGCCGCCGTAACCGGCGGTTTCGGCAATGCGTGCACCACTGATTGCAAACAGGGCGAGACCGAGTGCGTCGGCCACCAGCAATGCGCGCAAGGGAATGTTGCGGATACGCACAACCACCATCGTCAGCAGCGTCGCGGCAATGATCACCCAGAGAAAATCGGTATCCGCCAGCCAGAACACCGGACGGTCGATCAGCAGGTCGCGTAGCGTACCGCCGCCGACCGCAGTGATCATCGCGATCACCAGCACACCAAACCAGTCGAGGTGCTTGCGCCCCGCTGCCAGTACACCGCTGACAGCGAACACGGCGACGCCGAGAAAATCCATGATGTGCACCGCGGTGATCTGCAGAGTCATGGCTTTCTCCGCCGCCTTCTTCTCAGGCGCGCTTTTGCAGCGCGTCCTTGCGGAAACTGATCGTTGCTTCGGGATCGACCTTGACGTGAATGATTGCGGGCTTGCCGGCCTTCAAGGCGTCACGCAAGGCATCGGCGGTTTCGCCGGGCGCCGTCGGGTGATAACCGTTGCCGCCGGTCAGCTTCATCACTTCATCGAAACGCGGGCTGTGCACATGGGCGCCGATATAACGTCCTGCGTAGAAATCACGCTGATAGGCGATCTCCGAACCCCAGGTGCCGTTATCCATGACGATGCCGATCGCCGGGATGTTGCTCATCACGGCAGTGGTCATTTCGCCCATGGTCATGCCGAAACCGCCATCACCCATCAGTGAAATCGCTGCACGATGCGGGGCCGCCACCTTGGCACCGATGGCCGCCGAATACGAAAAGCCGACCATGCCACAATCCAGCGGCGTCAGCAGCGCCGGCGCTTCGTAACAGGGCAGCTGGTCTGTCGCCTGAAAACCTGTTGTGCCGGCATCCAGCGTGAAGATGGAATTTCGCGGCGCCGCCTTGCGTAATTCCGAGTAAATGACATCCGGATGCAGCGGCGTCTGCGTGCGGGCACCTGATGCTTCGCGCTCGGCCCACAATGCCGCGCGGGCTTTCAGATACTGCGCATTGCGGGCCTGCCACGGCGCTTTGTCCGCAGCAATCGGCACCATCAGTGCGGTGAGACCGTCAATCACCGAACCGGCATCCGCTGTCACCGCCAGTGCGGTGGGGAAATAACGGCCCAGGGCGGCAGGATCGACATCGATCTGGATGATCTTCGCGCCGGACGCGATGTCGGTGTATTTGTAGAAGGTGGTGTTGAATCCGAGCCGCGTACCCAGCGCGATGATCAGATCGGCTTCGCGGGTCAGGTCGCTGGCCACCGGATTGCCGCGCGGACCGACACCGCCGGCGTGCAGCGGGAAATCCACCGGCAGGATATCCGCATGGCCAGCGGAACTGGTCACCGGAATCTGCAGTTTCTCGGCAAGCGCCATCAGCTTCGCACTCGCGCGCGCCCACTTGATGCCGGCGCCGGCATGAAACACCGGCTTTTTCGCAGCCAGAATCATTTTGCTGATTTCCGCGAGCGCGCCCGGATCTGCGGCCGGCGGCCGGCTGGTTGCCGGCGCATTCATCGGCATGTTCACATCGATGTCGTGATTGAACAGGTCGCGCGGAATGTTCACCACCACCGGACCGCGACGGCCGGAGTTGGCGACACGGAAGGCTTCAAGGATGAATTCCGGAATCCGTTCCGGACGCGGCACGGTCATCACGCGTTTAGTCACCGGCAGGAACAGCGTGTTTTGATCAATCTCCTGGAAGGCATCACGACCCAGATGTTCGGTCGACGCCAGCCCGGTGATCGCCACCACCGGCGAGTAGGCAAACTTGGCCTGCGCCAGCCCCAAGACCATGTTGGCCGAGCCCGGACCCGCCTGTCCGCAGATGAAGACGCCCGGTGTCTGTGTCACTCGGCCATAGGCGTCGGCCATGTGCATGCCGCAGTTTTCGTGGCGCACGCCGATGTATTCAATGTCCTTCGCGTCATACAGTGCGTCGTACATTTCCAGCGTGCTCGACCCCATCAGACCGAAGATTTTGCTCACGCCCGCCGCACGCAGTGCTTCGACAGCGGCCACCCCGCAACGCATTTTTTTTGTGCTCATGCTGCTCTCCCCCAGATGATAAATGCCGGATTTTTTTACTTTTTCAGTACATCCGGATTGGCGACATTGATCGGTGCGCCGGCGATATAGGCCAGAATCTGCTCAACCGCTGTGCCGTAGTAGGCGTCGTAAGTACGCTCTTCGACATAACCGAGGTGCGGCGTGCACACCACGTTGTCCATGCCGATCAGCGGATGGTTGGCGTTGAGCACCGGCTCTTCCTCGAACACATCGATCGCGGCGCGGCCGGGACGACCGGCTTTCAGCGCTGGCACCAGCGCATCCTTGGCAATGATCGGCGCGCGGCTGGTGTTGACGATCAGCGCGGTGGTTTTCATCAGCGCAAGATCGGCCGCCGTCACAATGCCGCGCGTGCCGTCGTTCAGCGGCAGATGCAGCGAGATGATATCGGACTCGGCAAAAAACGCTTCACGGCTCGGTGCGACCTCGAAACCGGCCGCCTTGGCCTTCGCGGTCGAACCTTCGCGACCCCAGCACCACACGCGCATGCCGAAGGCCTTGCCGACCTGGGCGACCAGACTACCGATGCGGCCGTAGGCGTAAATGCCCAGCGTCTTGCCGGAAAGGCCAACACCGACGGACCCTTGCCACTGTCCGCTCTTCAGGCGCTGCACTTCCTGGGGAATGCGGCGCAGCGCGGCGAGGATCAGGGCCCAAGCCAGTTCAGCCGTGGGATTCGGATTGCCGGCGCCGCCTGCAGATATGACCACGCCCTTCTCGGTGCAGGCTTCGATATCGATGTGATAGGCATTGCGCCCGGTCTGGCTGATCAGCTTGAGCTTGGGCAACTTCTCGACCACGGCACGTGGCATTTTCGAGCGCTGCTGGGTCAGCACCACGATATCCGCGTCCTTCAGCCGTTCGGCCAGTTTGGCGGGATCTTTTTCGGTATCGGTGAAAACCAGCAGTTCGTGCCCCGCGAGCTTTTGGGTGCACTCCAGTTTGCGGAAAGCGTCCTGATAGTCATCGATGATGGCGATTTTCATAGTGGCGTCCTAAAAGTGAGTGCCGAAGAAAAATAATGATGATCAATAAGGGAAATTATATCGGGGTTAGCGCCGGCGGCTGATGACGCCGCCGGCGGCCAGCATCACGGCATTCGCCAGAAAAACCGGGGCAACGCCGAAGGCACTGCCAATGGTGCCGAAAAACAGCGGCACAACAATATGCGTCAGGTTATTGATGGTCATGCGCAGCCCCAGCGCCTCGCCGGAGCGCCCTTCCGGCGCTCGCGCATAAATCATCATCAGCGTCAGCGGCTGGCCGCAGCCGGTGCCCAGACCCAGCAGGAAGGCAATGATCCCCAACACGACGCCGCTTTCCACCAGCGGAAACAGCAGATAGGTTGCGGCAGCGATAAAGATCGAGCCGACCAGTACCGATTCTTCGCCGAAACGCTTGACGATCTGCGGAAGTATGGTACGCACAATGAAGGACGCGCCAGCAAACATCGCCAGCACCGTGCCGATCGCCGTGGCCGACATGCCAATGGCGTGGCCGTAGATCGGCATGTAGAACTGGAACAGGTCGATCGCCGTCAGGACGATGCCGCTGGTTATCAGCGTGCGCCGCAAGGGCAGATTGTTGAGCAGGCCGACGGCGTAGCCAGCTTCCTCTTCTTTGACTTTCGCGCCGGTCAGTTTCTCCAGCCGGTGACGCGCAATGAATACGATCACCGCTGAAATGGCCGGAAGCACGGCAATGCACAGATAACCGACGGCATGGCCAAAGTTGTCGATGGCGAACCCGGCGATCAGCGGCCCGAGAAATCCGCCGGAAGCGATCATCAGGCTCAGATTACTGAAGTTCTGGGTTCGGGCTTCGGGGCTGCTCAGCATGCCCACCAGATTTTGTATCGACACGTTGTAGAAGACAAAACAGAAGCCGATCAGCAGCGCCGACAGGTACAGGGTATACAGCGACGGCAGCAGGCCCGGAAGCAGCAAGGACAAGCCGATGCCCAGACAGCCCAGCACCAGCGGCCAACGCACGCCAAGACGATCCGTCAGTTTTCCCGCATACAGGGCCAGCAAGGTCGGGCACAGCGCGTACAGCGCGACGATGACACCGAGCATGATCTGCGGCGCACCAAGTTGCAGCGCAAACAGCGACACCAGGACCTTGCTCGCGCGGAAAGCGCTCATGTTGAGCAGCACGACGAACAGGACGAGATGGATCGACATGCGCCGCCCTCAGCTTGCCGGCCCGCGCCGGCGCGAATACCAGTTACCCGCGGCGATCACGCCGGCATTGATCCAGAACACCGGACCGATACCGAAGGCAGCGCCAACCCCGCCGAACACCGTCGGCACGATCACATGCATCGAATTGTTAATGGCGATGCGCAGCCCAAGCGATTCACCCGAGCGGCCCGATGGCGAGTAGTTGTAACAAAGCATCACCGTCAGCGGCTGGCCCAGCCCCATGCCGAGGCCCAGCGTAAAACAGATCGCACCGAGCACGAGGGCGTTGGTGAAAAACGGCACCAGCACGAACATCGCTGCTGTCAGGAACAGCGCATAAAGCAGTGTTTTCTCTTCGCCGTAGCGCGGCACCATCAGCGGAATCAGCGCGCGCGACACAAAAGCCGCCACAGCCGCCGAACCCATGATCATGCCGATTGCCGATGCCGAAAGGCCGATCTGATGGCCGTACAGCGGCAGATACAGCTGGAACAGGTCGATGCCGGTCATCACCACCGCGCTGGCAATCAGGATACGGCGCATGTCGGCATCACCGAACAGATCGGACATACGCTGTTCCGCAGGCCGCGGTTCCGGACGGCGGTGGCGCGGCACACGTTTGGCCATCACCATCAGCGCCACCGCGCCGGCGAGACTCAGGGAACTGAGGAAGAGATAGGTCGCGACATGGCCGGCATGGTCAATCGAGAACCCGGCGAACACCGGCCCGACAAAATCGGCGACTGCGATGACCAGCGCATAAAAATTGAAATTCTTGGTGCGTTCACTGCCGTCGCCCAGCGAACCGACCAGCGACTGCAGCGCCACCTGGCCGAGAATAAAACCGAAACCAGTGACGGCAGCGGCAACAAACAACAGCGGCAGGCTGGGCATGAACCACGGCAGTGCCACGCCCAGCGTGCACACTGCCATGCCGGAGATTATTGGAATGCGTGCACCGTAACGATCAGCGAGGCGACCCGCATACACCGCGAGCAGCAGCGGAAACACACCGTAGGTCGACAGCAGCAGGCCGATATGCAGCGGGGAAGAGCCGAGTTCCAGCGCATAAAGCGTGTTGAGTACACGCGCGCCCTTGTAGGCGCTGTTCCACAGCAGCACCACCGCCATCAACTGATAAATGGTGATCAGGCGGGCCGCAGTGGCGGCCGGAGCGGCGGAGGATTCATCAGACATGGGAGGTCTTGATTTTACCGCAGCGGGTCCCCGCCCTCGGCATGAAGTCCATGAAGTAGAATCGGGGTTTCCCGTTTGAAAACCATGGCTTTTCCCTCTCTTCGCGCCCTTCGTCACCGTAACTTCCGCCTGTTTCTTGCCGGACAGATTTTTGCGCTGATCGGCTACTGGATCCAGATGGTGGCGCAGAGCTGGCTGCTCTACCGCCTCACCGGTTCCGCCACGCTGCTCGGTGTACTGTCATTTGCCAGCAGCCTGCCGATCCTCTTGCTCTCACCCGTAGCGGGCTGGTGGGCGGACCGCTGCAATCTGCATCGCACGATGTTCGGCACCCAGCTGCTGGAACTGCTGCAGGCGGTGACCCTCGCCACACTGGCATTGACCGGCGTGCTGCAGCCCTGGCACATCATTACGCTGGCGATGCTGATGGGCATCTTCGTCGCCGTCGAACTGCCGATCCGCCACGCCTATCTGCTGGAACTGGTCGAAGGCAAGGAAGACCTGCCCAACGCCATCGCCCTGACCTCCCTAATGGCGAACAGTGGCCGGATGGTCGGCCCCGCGCTTGCCGGCATCCTGATCGGCGTATTGAGCGAAGCGCACTGCTTCCTGATCAATGCCTTCACCTATATCGCGGTGGTGATTTCCTTCCTGCTGATCCGCGTCCGGGCGCAGCCGCGCGAACCGTCCAAACAGGCGCTACTCGCCGGCCTGCGTGAGGGCTTTGCCTACAGCTGGAACCTGCTGCCGATCCGTGCACTGCTGCTGACGCTGTCGGTGGTAGCGCTGCTCGCTGCACCATACTCGACACTGATGCCGGTCATGGTGCGCGAAGTCTTCCACGGCAATTCCGAGCTGATGGGTTTCCTGATGAGCGCCTCCGGCGGCGGCGCGATCTGCGGCACGCTGTACCTGGCCTCGCGCAAAAACGCCCGTGGCCTGGTCCTTCTGATCATCATCGCCGTACTCGCCGCAGGCACTGCGCTCGCGCTGTTCGCGAATGCGCCTTCGATGTGGATTGCCCTGCCGCTGCTGTCGGTGGTCGGCTTCGGCATCCTGGTAACGTCCGTGTCGGTCAACACCATCCTGCAAACCATCGTTGACGACGACAAACGCGGCCGGGTGATGAGCCTCTACACCGCAGCCTTCCTCGGCGTCATGCCCTTCGGTGCACTGACAGCCGGCGCCCTCGCCGACCTGATCGGCCCGCGGGCAACACTGACGCTGGGGGGATTGTGCTGCGTGGCCGCGGCGCTGATTCTTGCGCGTAACCGGCACCGCTTGCGGGAGCAGGTTCGGCCGATTTACGAGAGGCTGGGGATTGCGAAGCGTTAGTCTGCTTCGCCAAAAAACAAACCCCCGCCGAAGCGGGGGTTTGTTAAATCAGAGTAGCTACTATTCCGGCTTCGCACCCGAAGCCTTTACCACCTTAGCCCACTTCTTGATCTCCGACTGGATGTAGGCCGCAAACTGCTCCGGCGTGCCGTAGGTGATCTCAAAACCGACATTGGCCAGACGCTTGACAACGCCCGCATCCTGCAGCGACTTGTGGATGCCGGTATTGAGCCGGGTGATGACTGGCTTCGGCGTTCCCGCCGGCGCCAGCACGCCGAACCACGAGCTGGATTCGAAGCCCGGATAGGTTTCAGCGATGGTCGGAATGTCCTGCGTCGCCGGCGTGCGCTTCAAGCCGGTGGTGACGATGCCGTTCAGTTTTCCCGAACGCACATGCGGCAGCGTTGATGCCATGCCGCTGATCATCACCTTGACGTGACCACCGACGAGATCGGAGATCGCCTGGCCGCTGCCCTTGTAAGGTATGTGCTGCATGTCGATGCCGGCCATGTCGTTGAGCAGTTCACCGGTGAGGTGACCGACACTGGCGACACCCGCGGTGGCAAAACTGACTTTTTTCGGATTGGCCTTGGCGTAGGCAATGAACTCCTT
>CANHZX010000101.1 GCA_947465215.1 Betaproteobacteria bacterium
ACATAGGCCTCGACGGTTCCGGGCCAGCCGGTCATCCACTGCACGGCATTGCCGGCGCGGTGATCGGTCACCACCAGCAGATGATCGCAACCGTGTTTTTCCATTGCCGCCGCCAGCGCGGCCTGGCGTCTTGCGTATTCGGTGTCTGAGAAATGCGGGTATTGCTGCTGCATGATCGATTGCAGACGGGAATCAAGATTCAACGGGTTACTGGCTACGGAACTCAAAAAAATCCCCTATTCTCTATATTTACGAATTCGACTTAAAAAGAAAAGGCGGCACAAGCCGTGCCGCCCGTTCTACGCTTGATGCAAATTACTGCGGCTTGATACCCGCCGCCTGCAGCACTTTCGCGCCTACTTCAATTTCACTGCGCACGAACTTGGCGAATTGCGCCGGATCCATCTCCATCGGCTCGTTGCCGAGTCCGGCCAACTTGGATTTCACGCCGGCGTCGTTACCTGCCGCCTTGATAGACTGCGAGATCTTGTTGATCACCGGCTGCGGAACACCGGTGGGTGCCCACACGCCAAACCACAGCGAGAAATCAAAGCCGGGAACGCCGGATTCGGCGATGGTCGGGATGTTCGGCAGGATGCTGCTGCGCTTGATCGTGCTCACCGCAATGGCACGCACCCTGTTCCCCTGCACATGCGCCAGCGTGGTCGATATCGGCGCAAAATAGAATTCAACGCGGTTGCCGAGAACGTCGGCCAGCGCTTCCGCGGAGCCCTTGTACGGCACATGGTTCATGTTGATCTTGGCCATCAGCTTCAGCTTCTCAAGATTGAGATGCGTGCCGCTGCCGACACCGGCCGATGCGAAATTCAGCGCGCCGGGCTTGGCCATCGCTGCTTTCAGAACATCCTGCACCGTGTTGTACGAGGTGCTGGGATGTGTCACCATGACATTGGGCTGCTGCGCCAGCGGGCCGATATCGACAAAATCTTTCAGCGTATCAAAAGGCAGCTTGGCATACAGCGAAGGATTAACCGTGTGGCCGGAGGAATGCATCAGCAGCGTATAACCGTCAGCTGTCGATTTCGCAGCAATGGCTGCAGCAATAGAACCGCCGGCGCCCGGCCGGTTGTCAGCAATGACCTGGTGCCCCCACATCTCCGTCCATTTCTGGGTATACAGACGGCCGACGATGTCGGTGGCGCTTCCGGGCGGAAAAGCCACAATGAAACGCACCGGCTTGGTCGGATAATCCGCTGCAAACGCCGGGGCACCGGAAAACACCAGTGCCGCCAGCATCAGGGGGGTCATTTTTTTCATGTTCATCCTCCTCCAGGGTTGGATCAACGATCAGAGCCCGTCGCCGATGTCCACGTTCTCGGATTTGAGATCGATGCCCGACGCCTTGGCCTGCAGCAACAGCAACTGCGAGAAGTCCTGATCATAGCCGTTTCCGATCAGGGTTTGCACCAGATCGCGGGTAACGCTGGTCGTCGGCATCGGCACGCCATAGGTGCGGCCGGCGGCCAGCCCCAGGTCGATGTCCTTGCGCAGCAGTTCCGGCGTGAAAGTGACATGGAAATCGAGGTTCGAAATAGCCGGCGTCTTGTAGGCGGTGAACATTGAGCCCATCACGCTCTTGTTGAGGAAGTCGAGGAAAGCATGGCGCTGCATGCCGGCCTTTTCGGCAAGCACGGTGATTTCGCACAGGTTCTGGATCACCACACCGAGCATCACGTTGTGGCAGATCTTGGCGATACGCGACAGTTCGCCGTCGCCAACATAGGACACGCCGCGGCCAATGGCCTCCAGATACGGGCTGACCGCCTTGAAAGCATCTTCAGGACCCGATGCCACTACCGTCAGCTTGCCGGCCTTGATCACCTTGGCATTACCCGACACCGGCGAGGCCAGCATCTGAATGCCCTTCTCGCCCAGCTTGGCACGGATTTCCGCGGACTCTTCCAGCGATATCGACGTGCTGTCGACGATCATCTTCGGCTTGCCGCCCTTGGACATCACGCCGTTCGGTCCAAACAACACTTCCTTGACGTCCTTGCCCGTCGACACCATCGTGAACACGATGTCGCAGCCGGCGAGATCCGTCAGGTTGTCGGCGACCTTGGCGCCTGACTTGGCCAGCGGTTCCGCTTTGGATTTGGTACGGTTCCACACGGTGATGTCGCAACCGGCTTTCGCCAGACGCTCCGCCATTGCGTAACCCATGCGGCCGATGCCGATCCAGCCCAGTTTGTGTTGTTTCATGTTTGCCATTTTCAATCCTTATTAAATAAACACTTGCCAGAAATGCCAGAAATCATTTTTTCTCGGGTGCATTTGCAACACCCAGCGTACGGAAGATCCACGGACGCACCACACGATCCGCAATAGCACCGGAAGACCAGTTCGCCGAACGGCCCATGTGTCCGCCCACAGGGTTAACCCAGGTGTCCTTCGGATCACCATGTTTCATCATCAGGTAGAGATCGCTGATCGGCTGCTGCGTATCGCGCTCGCCATTAACCAGCAGCATCGGCGCTGAAGGCTTGTCGAGGAAACCGCGCGCCTGCAGGGACAACCGCGGACCGAAAGCCAGGAATTCTTCCATCGTTTTCGTACCGTAGACCGCAGCACGCGCCGGGAACATGTCGAACAAGTATTCGCGGCTGGAGAAGGCCTTTTTTTGCCACTCCGCGCTGTAATAGTCATGTACGCCGACACCCTGCACCACCGCACCGCGGATGCGGTCTTTTTCCGTATAGGCCATCAACGCTGCCCAGTAACCGCTCCAGCTGCGGCCCTGAACGACGATGCGTTTGGCATCAATGTCCTGACGTGTCTGCAGGTAATCCAGTGCCCGCGAGAACATCCGTTCCGAACCGATATCAATCAGCAGCGGCGCTTCGCCGGTTCCGGGCATGTCGATCGCAAAAACGCCGACCCCCGCACGCAGATAGCTGTCGACCCGCGCAATGACATCTTCCTTGCGCGAATCCAGTCCGTTGATGCCAAACACCAGCGGCGCAGGCCGCACGCCGGCGGGCAGGCGAAGATAGGCGACAATCTCCTTGCCTTCGAAGGGAATGCGCACGGTTTCCACCGGCGGATCCAGCAGGCGGCCGTAATTGCGGAAAGCGTCGAGCGCCTTCAGGTAAACCTTCATCTTGCCGGGCGAGTTTTTTTCGGTCGGCCAGCGCCCGACGTTAAAATTATCCCAGGCCTTGTAATAGAGCTCACGCGCCTCTTTCGGGTCGGTCTTTTCGACCTCCTTCGCGCGCGCTAAATATCGGTCGCCAATCGCGCCCCACGCAGCAGCCCAGTCATCGGGCTCCAGCGTTTTCAGCTGTGCCATCGCTTCGCGGGCATCCTCCGGCTTGACGCCACCGATGGGCGGCGCATTGCGGTCGGCGCGGCGCTGCGTTTCAGACTTCAGCTCTTCCAGATTGAGCGGTCCCCAGCTCTGTGCAAAAGACTGCTGAGCCGCAAACGATAGCAACGTCGCAAGCAATACACGTCCGGTGAAGTTCTTCATGTGGTCTCTCCCGGGTTTAACGACCGCCGACAACGGCAACGCCCTGCACTTCGACCAGCGGCCCTGCCATGAACGGCAATAACGCCCACCCTATTCCGCGCTTGCTCATCATCGCTCCTCCCCTATGACAGATGACCTACAGATCGTTCAGGACTCCAGCGCCTGCTCCCAGTTGCGCGTCTCGATCGCATTTTTGACTTCAGCGAGGAAAGCCGCGGAATAGGAACCGTCCACCGCGCGATGGTCGAAACTCTGCGCCAGCACGCCGACGGGACGGATCGCGATCGAATCACCACCGTCGATCTCGACCACCACTGGCTTTTTACGGATGCCGTCGGCCGACAGAATCGCCACCTGCGGCTGATTGATGATCGGCGCAGTAATCACGGTGCCGAAAGCGCCGTTGTTGGTGATGGTGTAAGTACCCTCGGTCATTTCATCCGGACGTAGCTTCCCGGCGCGGGCGCGCTGCGCCAGATCGTTGATCTCGCGGGCAATCTGCGGCAGCGATTTAGCCGGCACATCCTTCAGCACCGGCACCACGAGTCCATCGAAGTTCAGATCGACGGCAATGCCGATATTGATCCGGCGATGCAGCACCAGACCGTCGCCCTGCAGGCTGGCGTTGAGCTTGGGGAACTTGCCCAGCGCAATCGATACCGCACGCACGATGAACGGCAGATAGGTCAGCGAAAAACCTTCACGCGACTTCCATGCCGCGCCATGCAGCTTGCGCGCCTGATCGACACGCAGGAAATCGACTTCAGCCACCTGCAGCACATGCGGCGCGGTCTGCCAGGACTTCGCGGTGTTCTCGGCAACGCGCTTGCGGATGCCGTTGAAGGCCACCGTCTGTCCGGCCTGCAACGGTGCCGGCGCTGCAGGAGCAACCGGTGCAGATGCCGGACGCGAAACGCTGCGTGCGATGTAGTCTTTGACATCTTCACGGGTGATGCGACCATCGCGGCCGGTACCGGTGATATCGGCAGGATTCAGGTTGTGTTCGGCAACGAGGCGGCGCACCACCGGCGACAGCCGGTCGGCAGCGTTGACCCGCGGCCGGCCCGAAGGCATCTGAGAAATCACCGGTGCAGCAACAACCGCCACAGGCGCAGCACCAACCGGCGCGGGCGCAACTGAAGCAGGCTTGGCGGGCGCTTTGCCATCACCGCTTTCACGGATGACGGCCAGCGTCGCACCGACCTTGGCAGTAATGCCTTCAGCCACCACGATCTCGGCAACAACACCGGCTACCGGTGATGGAATCTCGGTGCTGACCTTGTCGGTCTCGACGTCGAACAGCGTTTCGTCGGCCTTCACGGCATCGCCGACTTTTTTGTACCACTTGGTGACAACGCCCTCGGCGACGGTCTCGCCGAGCTGCGGCATGATGATGTTCATCGTTTGCGCTCCCGCCTAGTCAATCTTTTCGCGGATTTCGCGCACGATGCGCTCCACCGACGGGATGGTGTTGTCTTCCAGCTGGTCGGCCGAAGGCAGCGGGATATGGGGCGTGGTGATGCGGATGATCGGACCGTCGAGTTCCCAGAAACATTCGTCGGCGATGATCGAGGCGATTTCCGCACCCCATCCGCAGAGCCGCGGATTCTCTTCTACTGTGACCAGGCGACCGGTCAGCGCCACTTCAGCGAGGATGGTCGCAGTATCCAGCGGCACCAGTGAACGCACGTCGACCACCGTGCACGAAATGCCGTGTTCCTTCTCGAGGATTTCCGCAGCAGCCAGCGCACGGTGCACCATCAGCGCCAGTGCGACGATCGTGCAGTCCTTGCCCCGGCGCAGTACGCGTGCCTTGCCCAGCTCGTCGACATATTCGCCGTCGGGCACTTCACCCTTCATCGGATACAGCGACTTCTGTTCGAACACAATCACCGGATCCTCGTCGCGCACCGCGGCAGCGATCAGGCCTTTGACGTCGGCCGGGAATGCCGGCGCAACAACCTTGATACCGGGAATCATCATTGCCCAGTTTTCCACCGACTGCGAGTGCTGCGCGCCAAAACGTGAGCCAGCACCGTTGGCAGTGCGAATCACCAGCGGCATCTGCACCTGGCCGTTAGTCATGTAACGCGACTTGGCAATTTCGTTAGCCACGATGTCCCAGCACACCGCCAGAAAATCCGAGAACATGATTTCGGCAATCGGCCGCAGGCCGGTCATCGCCGCGCCCATGGCCGCACCAAGAATCGCCTGCTCCGAAATCGGCGTGTCGCGCACGCGCTTCGGACCGAATTTATCGAGCAAGCCAACGGTTGCCTTGAATACGCCGCCGGCGGCGGCAATATCCTCACCGAGGAACACCACACGCTCATCGCGCGCCATCTCCTGCGCAATGCCCGCGGCGACCGCGTCGCGATAGGTCAGTTCCGCCATGATGCACCTCCATCAGCCCAGACATGTTGATAGATGCCGTCCAGTGACGGCGGCGGCGATGCTTTGGCGATTTCGGTGGCTTCGTTGACCTGTTGATTCACTTCGTCCTCAATGTCTTTCAGCGTGGCGTCGACGATGCCGAGGCCCAGCAGGCGTTCACGGTAAATTTTGATCGGATCGCGTTCCAGCCACTTCTCCAGCTCGCCCTCAGGGCGGTATTTCGCCGGGTCGGCGCGCGAGTGGCCGGAATGACGGTAGGTCATGCATTCGATCAGCGCAGGACCGCCGCCCTTGCGTGCGCGGTCGATGTATTTGGTCGCCGTGCGATAAACCGCATCGGCATCGTTACCGTCGACAACAATCTTCTCCAGGTTGTATGCCGAGGCGCGATCCGCAGCCGGATGCTCCACTGCAGTCACGGTGTGGATCGGCGTGTATTCCATATAAAGATTGTTTTCGCAGACAAAGATGACCGGAAGTTTCCAGATCACCGCGAAGTTCAGCGCCTCATGGAAAGCGCCGATATTGGTGGTGCCATCACCGAAGAAACATACCGAAACCTGTTCAGTGCCGCGATACTGCGCACTCCAGGCCGCGCCAGCAGCCACCGGCAGATGCGCACCGATGATCGCGTAGGAACCCATCGCACCTTTGGATACATCGGTCAGGTGCATCGAGCCGCCCTTGCCACCGAGCAGACCGCACTCACGGCCCATCAGCTCACCGAGCACACCGCTCATCGAAGCGCCGCGTGCCAGCGTATGCGCGTGACCGCGATAGGTGCAGAACGTGTAGTCATCAGGTCGCATTGCCACGCCGAAAGCCGCGGCAATCGCTTCCTGTCCGAGCGACAGATGGCTGGTACCCTTGATCATGTTCTGCAGGAACAGATCGAAGGCGCGTTTTTCGCAGAGCCGCAGCTCCAATTGCATGCGGAACAGCTCGAGCCGGATATCGCGGCCGATGTCGTCTTCCGCCACGGCGGTTTTCTTGCTTTTCACTTTGGGTTCCTATCCTTGAAAACTCAATACTTGTTGGCGATCGGCAGTTCCTGCGCCGGGAACAGCGTAATGACTTTCGCGCCGTCGGGCGTCAGCACTACCTCTTCCTCGATACGAGCCGCGGAAACGCCATCTTTGGCCGGGCAGAAGGTCTCGACCGCGAATACCATGCCGGCCTTTAGCTCGTACGGATCCTTGAACGAGTTCAGACGAGAAATCAGCGGCCGCTCGTGCAGGCCGAGACCGAGGCCGTGACAGAAATTCAGACCGAAAGCTGCCATCTCGGTTTCAAAGCCGATATCGGTGCATTTCGGGAAGGCACGCGCCACTACATCGGTGGACACCCCGGGTTTCAGCATGTCAATCGCATCATCCATCCAGCGCCGTGCCCGCTTGTAGGCGTCGTGCTGCGCCGGTGTGGCACTGCCCACGGTGAAGGTGCGGTAGTAACAGGTCTTGTAACCCATATAGGAATGGATCAGGTCGAAATAGGCCTGATCGCCCGGACGGATCAACCGGTCGGTGAAGTTGTGCGGATGCGGGCTGCAGCGTTCGCCGGCAATCGCATTCACCGCTTCGACGCAATCGGAGCCCATTTCATAAAAGCGCTTGGCCGCCATCGCGACCACTTCGTTCTCACGGATGCCCGGCTTCAGCGCCTCGAAAATATCCTGATACACGCCGTCGCCCATCGCCGCTGCGGTGTTGAGCAGCGTGATTTCGTCGTAGCTCTTGATCTCGCGCGCATCGAGCATCACCTGCTGGCCGTCCATCACTTTCAGGCCCAGCTTTTGCAGCGCGAACAGGAAAGGCGGTTCAACAACGTCAATGCCGATCGGCATGTCGGCAACGCCCTCTTGTTTGAGGATGTCGTAAATCTCTTTCGCCGCCGCTTCAAACAAACCGACTTTCGGCGACACCGCGCCGCGCAGTCCGGCCAGACCCGGAATGTTGTGGTTCTTCGGCAACCACGGCGCATAGAGTTTGTGATGGCGTACAGCGGAACCGAAGTCCCAGACCCAGGGCTCACCGTTACCGGTCAACAGACACCAGCGCGTGAGTTTGTCGCGCGCCCATTCGCCGATCACCGTGCTCGAGATGTAACGCATGTTGATCTGGTCGAACACCAGCAGCGCGCCGAGCTTGGATTTTTTCAGCGCATTGCGCGTGCGCGCAAGACGGTATTCATGCAGGCGCTGGAAATTGACGCGTTCTTCAAAGTCGACCTGCATGCGGCCCGGTGCCTGCAGCGGACGCTCCCAGCGATGACCCGGATCGGCCGGATCAAACAGCACATCAGGTGCTGACGACACGCCCTTGTCCGGGTTGATGCTGGCGGTCTTGATGAGTTTCGGCTCGACCGGTTTTTTCTTCCGCGCCATTAATATTTCTCCAATATAAACAAATACTTATAAATTAACGCTGGGACCGTGCCTCAGTCCGCCTTGATACCGGCAGCCTTGATGATCGGCGTCCATTTTTCGAGTTCGCTTTTGACGAAGGCCTGCAGCTCCGCCGGCGTCGAGGGCGAAGCAATCGCGCCCCGCTGCAGCAGACCGTCACGCACATCCTGCGTGTTGAGGATGCCGGTGATTTCACGATGCAGCTTGTCGACAATGGGCTTGGGTACACCAGCCGTGGTGAACAGGCCGAACCACAGCTCGGCCACCATGCCCGGAATGCCCGCTTCGGTGGCGCTGGGAATGTCCGGTGCACCGGGGAAACGCTCCTTGCCCGAAACTGCGAGTGCACGCACCTTACCGGTCTTCAGTTGCGCATGAGCAGTGATCGGCGACAGGAAGGAAATCTGTGTTTCACCCGACAGGATCGAGGTCAGCGCAAAGCCGGCACTCTTGTACGGGATATGCTGAATATCGACCTTGGCCACCTGCTTGAACAGCTCACCGGTCAGGTGGCTGATGGTTCCATTGCCCGCCGACGCATAGCTCAAGGGCTTCTGCTTCGACAGCGCAATCAGTTCCTGTACGTTCTTCGCCGGCACCGACGGGTGCAGCACCAGCACGGTAACGCCGGTGGTGGTCTTGGTAATCGGCGAAAAATCCTTCAGCGGATCGTAGCCGCGGTTGGGATAGAGCGGAACCGCGCTCACCATCGGTCCGGCATGGCCCATTACCAGCGAGTAGCCATCGGGCGCGGCCTTGGCCACGACCTCGGCAGACAACGTGCCGCCGGCGCCGGCGCGGTTGTCGACAACCACGGCCTGACCCCAGCGTTCAGTAAGCTTCTGACCGATGTAACGCGACAGATAGTCTGCCGTGCTGCCGACGCCCTGCCCCATGACGCGAATCGGACGCGACGGATATTTGTCCACGGATTCGGCTGCTGCCGCGGGCAGCGCGAACAGTGCAGCGCCCATCACCATGCCATTGATTGCGTATCCGATGTATTTCATGTGACCCCTCCGTGGGTTTTGTAATCAGTGAACTTGTTATGAATGAATTCAGTTGCCGGCGCGCTGCTGATACGACAGGTCCATGTATTTGCCCGGCTCGCCCTTGGGCACGGTCAACCCTTCGGCCTGCCAGTAAACATCAATAACCTGGCGCAGCCCCGACGCATCAATCGCCGGTAGTGGACGTGCGACGAAGGCATCAAAAGCCTTGTTCGCCAGTTCCGGCGCAATCTTGAGACGCTCGGGCAGCAGCTTGATCGCCTCCGCCTTGTTCGCCGGATCTTTCAGCCAGTGGCAGGCATTACGGAAGGCGCGGATAAAAGCCACCAGACGATCCCCGTTCAGACTCGCCCAGGAACGGCGCGCTGCGGCAATCGAGCCGGGATATTCGGGGAAAAACTGCATGGTCGTGCCGAGCGAGCCGAAACCTGCGGCAAACAGATTGCGATCAAAGGGCGGATTGAGCCAGCTCGCCACACACTGGCCCGACTGCAGCGCATCGAAGCGCTCCTGCGAACCGCCGATTTCGATAAAGCGGTAATCGGTTTTGGCCAGACCGTTTTCGGCGAGCAGCTTGCGCAGCAGCAGCGCGTAACCGGTATTCGCACCGTCGACGGCAATGTCGCGGCCTTTCAGATCGACAATGGTTTTGATGCCGGGCGCAACTACCAGCGACAGCTCGGGCGCGTGGCCCTGTGCCATCACGATGCACAGGTCGCTGCCGGTTTCGACGGCGCGCACCACGTGATCGGACTGCTGGAAACCGATGTCGTAACCGCCGCTGCGCATCTGCTCCAGTTGGTGATTGGAAGAACCGGTCAGAGTGACATCAACCGCAACTCCCTCCTGCTCAAACAATTTGCGGCCCTGGGCCACATACAGGGGCCAGGCATTGACCCCCTCGGAAATGATTGCCAGTTTGACCGGCGTTGCAGCAGCTGCAGGCATGGCTCCTCGCGGATTTTCTTGGAATGGTTGCGTATTGTCGTTGATCAACGGCGGCCGTTGCGCACAGCGTCCAGACCACGGTCCGTACCTGCAAAACAGCAGCAACAGCGCCCGA
>CANHZX010000102.1 GCA_947465215.1 Betaproteobacteria bacterium
GAGCAGGAAATCACGGCCGCCGGCGCCGGGGTGGGCTTCCTTGAACAGCCGGTCGTAGAGACGGACTTCAGTGGCCTGAGAATGCGCGGCGCTGAGCCAGTGGATATTGCCTTTGACCTTGACGGTCTCGGCGCCGGGCGTGCCGGACTTGGTCTCGGGAAGGTATTCGCAATGCACGGCGGTGACAGTGCCGGCTGCATCTTTCTCGCAGCCGGTGCATTTGACGACATAGCCGTAACGCAGGCGAACGCTGTTGCCCGGGAACAGCCGGAAAAAACCCTTCGGCGGTTGCTCGGAAAAATCCTCGCGCTCGATCCACAGATCGCGCGACAGCGGCACCACGCGTTTGCCGAGATCGGGTTTTTGCGGATGGTTCGGCGCGAAACAGTCTTCCTGCTGACCTTCGGGATAGTTGTCGATGATCAGCTTGACCGGATCCAGCACGGCAATGCGCCGCTCGGCGATTTCATTGAGGTGATCGCGCATGCAGTCTTCCAGCACCGAGTATTCGATCCACGAATCGGCTTTGGAGACGCCGATGCGATCGGCGAACAGGCGGAAACCTTCAGGGGTGTAGCCGCGGCGGCGTGCGCCGGCGAGAGTCGGCAGGCGCGGGTCATTCCAGCCGCTGACATGTTTTTCGTCGACAAGCTGGATCAGCTTGCGTTTGGAGAGCACGACATAGGTCAGATTCAGCCGCGCGAATTCGATCTGCTGCGGCAGCGGACGCGCAAGCAGGTCGCCGTCGGCGAGTTTGTTGAGAAGCCAGTCGTAGAACGGGCGCTGGTCTTCGAATTCCAGCGTGCAGATCGAATGGGTGATTTGTTCGAGCGCGTCCTCGATCGGATGGGCAAAGGTATACAGCGGATAAATGCACCAGGCATCGCCGGTGCGGTGATGTGTGGCCTTGCGGATGCGGTAGATCACCGGATCGCGCAGGTTGATGTTAGGCGAGGCGATATCGATTTTCGCGCGCAGTACCATCGCGCCGTCGGCGTGTTTGCCTTCGCGCATTTCAGCGAAGCGGGCCAGCGATTCTGCTGCCAGACGGTCGCGCCAAGGGCCGGCTTTGCCCGGTTCGGTCAGCGTGCCGCGGTTGGCGCGCATTTCTTCGGCGCTCTGTTCATCGACATAGGCATGGCCGGCGCTGATCAGGTATTGCGCGGCCTCGTACATGTAATCGAAATAATCGCTGGCAAAATAGCCGTTCGGGCCCCAGTCGAATCCCAGCCATTGCACCGCATCGCGGATGGAATCGACGTATTCCTGCTCTTCCTTCTCCGGATTGGTGTCGTCGAAACGCAGATGACAGAAACCGCCGTAATGCAGTGCGAGGCCGAAGTTCAGGCAGATCGACTTGGCGTGACCGAGATGCAGGTAGCCATTGGGTTCCGGCGGAAAACGTGTGCGGATTTTCGCGGCATCAAGGGGCGCACCGGCGTGTACGCGTGCAGGGCCGGGTTTGCCGCCCCAGGTGCGGGCGGCATATTTACCGGCCGCCAGATCAGCATCGACATGACTGCGGATAAAGTTGGATGTCGACGCAACAGCTTCCGCGCCGGGTTTCGCGTTTTTTGACATGCTTTAAGAGGATGTTGTTGCTGTTTAATGCAGCCGATTAAAGCGGCATTTTACCCCGTGACGCCCGAGGGGTTTCAGCGTTTTGCGAGATATCTTGTGGGCAACGGACGTTCGATAAATGAACGGTTCTTACGGGTCAGCCGCCAGCCGCGTCCGGGCTTGTGGTTGGAGACCACTGTGGGCAGTTTGCCGTCGATGAAGTGCAGCGCGACGCCGTCGTCGGCGGCATATCCTTCGGCAATCGTGCCGCGGGCGACCATTTGGCGATAGGTTGGCCGGCGTAGGGGCTCGCTGTTGTAATGCGGACAATTGCTGCCCGGCAGAAAACCAAGACAGTCGAGCGCGGTCAGCGGTCCGGCAATGGAGTCGGTAATGCCCTGTTCAAACCAGCAGATCGAACCCGCGCTCCAACCGCCGAGTACGATACCCTGCTGCCAGGCGCTGCGCAGGTGGACATCCAGACCCCAGTCGCGCCACACCGCGAGCATGCTGCGTGTGTTGCCGCCGCCGACAAAGATCGCATCCTGTTCCATGACGAAGGATTCGAGATCGCGTGGCGTGCGGGCAAACAGCGGCAGGTGGGTGGGCCTGCAGTTGAACTGGCCGAAGCCGGCATAAAAACGCAGGCGGCCGGCATCGGCGTCGCCATGCGCGGTGCCGATGAAACAGACTTTGGGTTTGCGCTTGCCGGTTTGCTTTAGGAAATAGTCGACGAGCAGCAAGTTGTCGAGTTCGAGCGGAAGCGCGGCGCCGCCGATGGCAATGATCTGTTTTTTGATTTTCTTCATGTCCGCAAGCTTAACGCGTTGCGGACGGGGTTTGAACCGGCGCTTACTCGACCTTGACGTTCGCCGCGCGGATCACTTTCGCCCACTTTGCGACTTCTTCGTCGAGAAAATTCGCGAATTCTGCAGGTGAACTGCCCACGGGGTCAGTGCCCATCTGCGTCAGACGGTCACGCACTTCCTGTTTCTGCAAGATCAGGCTGATCTCCTTGCCCAGCCGTTCGACGGCTGCTTTCGGTGCGCCTGCCGGCGCCAGCCAGCCGACCCAGGTGCCACCGGTGACCGGTACGCCGGTTTCGGTCAACGTGGGAATATCGGGCGCGGCGGCGATGCGTTTTTCGGAGGCCATGCCCAGTACCTTGATGCGGCCCGAGCGTACATGCGGCAGCATCGATGACGGCGTGTCCATCATCAGCTGGATTTCGCCGGTCATCAGCCCCTGCAGCGCTGGCGCCGTTCCTTTGTAGGGGACATGAATCATCTTGACGCCCATGGTCAGCATCAGCAGTTCGGTGGTCAGGTGTGCGGCAGCCCCGACGCCGCTGGAACCGAAGGACACGCTGCCCGGCTTTGCTTTGGCCAGCGCGATCAGTTCGCGCGCATCTTTCGCCGGCAGATTGTTGCTGGCGCAGACGATCAGTGGCGCGGTGGCGAGCAGCGAAACCGGCGCAAAACTTTTGACGGCGTCATAAGGCAGTTTCGGATATAGCGTCTGGTTTGCGGCGTGTGCGGCGATCACCGAGGCCAGCGTGTAGCCGTCGGGACTGGCTTTGGATACGATTTCCACACCGAGGATACTATTGGCGCCGGGGCGGTTGTCGACCAGCACGTTCTGCTGCACGCTCTTCGACAGTTCCTGGGCGACGATGCGTGTGGTGACGTCGGTAATGCCGCCCGGCGTATAAGGCACGACGACGCGGATCGGACGGCTCGGATAGTTCTGTGCGGTAACGGTCTGCGCATGCAGCAGGGGCAGTGTGGATAGCGTGGACAGGATCGCGGCAGTCAGCAGGCGGTAGCGCATGGTCGTCCCCCGGTTTTTTAACGCGTCATTGTTCGAGTTTGAATCCCGTGGCCTTGATCAGTTTGGCCCAGCGGTCTTTTTCCGACGCCAGCCATTTCCCCATTTCACCGGGGCTGTTGCCGATGGGGTCGGCGCCCTGGCTCGACAATTTTTCTTTCATGTCTGGCGTGTGGATGATGCGGGTGATTTCAGTTTGCAGTCGTGCCACCAGTTCCGGCGGTGTTTTGGCCGGTGCCAGCACGCCCTGCCAGGAGCCCGTAACAAAACCTTCCAGTCCAGGTGTTTCCGCAACGACGGGGGTCTCGGGCAGAGTCGGAAAACGTTTTTCGCTGGATACCGCAATCAGGCGCAGACGGCCGCTTTTGGTGTGAGGCAGCGTGGCGAGCATGCCGTTGAACAGCAGATCGGCTTCGCCGGTGGTGGTGATCAGGATGTTCGCAAAGCCGCCCTTGGTCGGTATGTAAGCCCATTGAATTCCCGTACGGTAGGCAAACATCAGTCCCGCAAGATGCGGCGCGCCGCCGAGGCCGGTGGCGTAGTTCAGTTTGCCGGGACGCGATTTGGCCAGCGCGATGACTTCCTTGACGGTGCGTGCGGGCATGCTCGGATGCGCGGCGAGGATGTGCGGCGAATACGAGACGACGGTGACCGGGGCAAAATCCCTGAGGATGTCAAAGGGCAGTTTGGCGAAAAGGCTGGGGCTGATAGCGAGATTGCCGACATCCATCAATACCAGGGTGTAAGCGTCGGGTGCGGCACGGGCGACAACGTCAGCGCCGATATTGCCGTTGGCGCCGGGCCGGTTGTCGGGCAGCACCTGCTGACCCCAGGCCTCAGTCAGCTTGGCGCCGATCAGCCGGGTGAGGATGTCGGAAGTGCCGCCGGCCGGAAACGGCACGATGATACGAATGGGTTTCGACGGGTACGTTTGCGCGCTGGCGGTACCGCAAATTCCTGCGACGCATACCGCAACAGCGGCGATGAGCACTGTATGACGCAGCATGATCCCCTCCCTGGGCTGGCGCGGCGTCTTTTTTGTCTGTCAGCGATTCGCAGCGCAAGCCCATGATAGACCTGTTTGGCGGGTTTCGAGCGCGTAAAAAACCCGGCGTAAGCCGGGTGGTGTTGCGGACGGACGTTGTTTATTTTTTGGCCGGGCAGGTGTTAATGCCGAAGGGCGCATAGACCGGGCACCAGCCGAGCGAACCGGTCAGCAGCGGGACAATGCCGATCAATCCCCACCAGCGAGCATTGCCGTCGAGGATGAAAATCAGTGAGAGCAGGGCGAGCCCTGCAACGATGCGTAAAACCTTGTCGATACCGCCGACGTTCGGTTTCATGGCCGGATCCTTTCGATTGAGCATGGCAATTGCCATGGCAACATTCTAGGCTCAGGGCGGTCGGGGTTCTTTAATCCAGATCACGGTCGCAAGTTTTTGTTTTATGGACTTTTTTGCCTTGATCAGGCTTTTGCCGTTTTCTGCCGGCGTTCCGGCAGTGGCGGCGCCGAGGGCATGCAATCGGCTATGCTACGGGCCGCAATGAACACCATGGCATTTCAGACCCTGCGCGCGCTGGCTGACGGCGCTTTTCACTCCGGTGAGGATATTGCACGTGTCCTTGGCGTGACGCGCAGCGCGGTCTGGTATGGCATCCGCGATATCAGCGGCGCCGGATTCGCCATCGAAAAAGTGCGCGGTCGCGGTTACCGCCTGGCGCAGCCGGTGTCGCTGCTCGATGCGGCGCGGGTGCAGCAGGCTTTGGCAGGGACCCCGGTCGCCGTCGAAATTTGCGACACCCTGGATTCGACCAACAGCCGCCTGATGCAGCGCGCGGCTCAAGGCGCACCCGGCGGTCTTGCGCTGGCTGCCGAAGTGCAGACGGCCGGACGCGGCCGGCGAGGGCGGGTCTGGTATTCGGGTATCGGCCATACGCTGACTTTTTCACTGCTGTGGCATTTTGCCCAGGGCGCGCGCGAACTCGGTGGGCTCAGTCTCGCGGTCGGTGTGGCGCTGGTGCGTGCGCTGCGTGCTGCAGGTGCACCAGCGGCGCAGCTCAAATGGCCCAATGATGTGGTGCTGCCGGCCGGTAAATTGGCCGGCATCCTGATCGAGATGCAGGGCGATGTGCTCGGGCCGAGCACCGCGGTGATCGGTGCCGGTGTCAATGTCCGCGCCGATGCGCGGGTGCAGGCGGCAGTGGACCAGCCGGTTGCCGATCTGGAAACGGCGGCGGGGCAGACGATCGACCGCAATGTGCTGCTGGCGGCGCTATTACGCGAACTGTCCGCAGTGATCGAAGTGTTTGCCCGTGATGGTTTCACCGCGCTGCGCGAGGAATGGCAGCAACTGCATGCGCAGCAGGACCAGCCGGTGCGCCTGCTGTTGCCCGATGGAAAGGATATTGCCGGCATTGCCCGCGGTGTTGCCGAAGACGGCGCGCTGCTCCTCGAAACCGCAGCAGGATTGTCGCGCCATCACAGCGGCGAAGTCAGTCTGCGTGCCGGGGGAGTCGCAGCATGAACATTCTGGTCATCGATATCGGCAACACGCGCATCAAATGGGGATTGGCCGAGGACGGCAGCTGGCTGCGTCAGGGCTGGGTGCTGACTGCACAGCCGGCAGAACTCGGCAAGGCGCTTACAGCCCTGCCATTGCCCGACCGTATCCTGATTGCGAATGTTGCCGGCGCTTCGGCGCAGGCCAAAGTGGCAGCGGTGTTGCCGGCGACGGCGCAGCCCGCGCGCTGGCTGGTCAGTGCTGCGCAGCAGTGCGGAGTGAGCAGCGGTTATGTCGATCCTGCCGCCCTCGGGCCGGACCGCTGGGCCGCGCTGATCGGTGCCTGGCATCTGACCGGCAGCGCCTGTGTGGTGGTAAATGCCGGCACGACGATGACCGTGGATGCGCTCAATAGCGAAGGCGTGTTCCTTGGCGGCTGCATCGTGCCGGGCGCTGCGCTGATGCGCGATGCTCTGGCGCGGGATACCGCCAACCTCGCCCAGCGTGCCGGCGTGTTCAGTTATTTTCCCGACAATACCGGCGATGCGATATTCAGCGGCACGGTCAATGCACTGTCCGGCGCCGTGGCGCAGGTCGTGCAGTATCTGCAGCAAAGCTCGGGCGCCGCGCCGCGTGTGCTGCTCTCCGGCGGCGATGCGTCGCTGATCGAGGCACGGATCAACGGTACGGTGACCGTCGTGGATAATCTGGTTCTGGAAGGTCTGCTGCAGATCGCGCGGCAGGCCGATTGACGGGATGCCGATGAGACTATTGCTGATCATGCTGCTGGTGGTGAATCTCGGGTTTTTCGCCTTTCACCGGTTTCTCAATGAACCCGTGGATGCCTCGGCGCAGATTGCCTCGCTGCAGATCAGTCCGGAAAAAATCCGCACGCTAGCCTCCGAAGTGGCACCGGCGTCTTCAGCGCCGGTGGCTGCGGCAGCTGCGCCTGCGGCGGCCCCTACAGCCTGCGTGGAGTGGGGTACTTTTGGCGGTCCCGATGTTGCCCGCGCCGATGGCGCGCTGGCTGCGTTGGCGCTGCCGGCGGATAGCGTGCAGCGCCGCGTCACCGACATCGACGGTTACTGGGTGCATATGCCGGTTTTGAAAACCAAGCCCGAAGTCGACCGCAAACTGGGTGAGCTGAAAGCGCTGGGCGTAACCGACTTTTTTGTGGTGCAGGATGCCGGTCCCTGGCGCAACGCGGTGTCGCTGGGCCTGTTCAAGAGCGAGGATGCGGCGAATGCTGAACTGGAGCGGCTGCGCAAAATCGGCGTGCGTTCGGCGCTGGTCACGCGGCGCGAGAAATTCCTCAAGCAGGTCAGCTTTTTCGTGCGCGAACCCAGCGCGGCGACGATCGCCCGGATCACCGAACTGCAGCGTGATTTTCCGACGGGCGAAATGAGGGCGGTGAACTGCCCGCCAGCCGCCGAAAAATAAAATAATTTAAAAACAGGTAGTTATAGGTATTCTGGCGCTTAGTGAGTGCTCGCTCATCGCGGTTCGGTCGCCCGAACTTTTTCCAGCAATGCGGTGGTGGAGCGCTGATGGGCGAAGGCAATCGAGTGCACGCTGCCGCCCCATCCCTGCACTTCGCGGGCGCCTACGATGGCGTCTGTTTTCCAGTCCCCGCCCTTCACCAGCACATCGGGTTTCACCGCCAGGATCAGTTCCAGCGGCGTGTCGGTTTCAAACCAGGTGACGCGGTCGACGCAGCCGAGTGCGGCAATGACTGCGGCGCGATCGGCCAGCATATTGACCGGTCGGTCGCTGCCCTTGCCCAGACGCCGGGCTGACGCGTCGCTGTTTAGTGCAACGATCAGGCTGGCACCCAGTGCGCGTGCCTGGGCCAGATAGGTGACATGGCCGCGGTGCAGGATGTCGAACACCCCGTTGGTGAAGACCAGCGGGCGCGGCAGCAGGGCTGCCTGCGCGGCAATGTCGCCGGGGGCAATGATGTGCCGTTCAAAAGAAGGGGTGTCGTGCATGGGCTCGCAGTCTACGCGGGCGCGCCGCCGCCGACAAACCCGGCATCACCCGACAGGACTCAGGCGGCCGGGATTTCCTTGCGGAAGCGGTTGAGGTCTTTCACCGATTCGAACTCACGGCCGAACAGCAGCGACAGGTTGCGCAGGATCACGGTGACCACTTTCTGTTCCCAGTCACGGTCGAAGCGGATCTGTTCATCCAGCCAGCGCTCCAGCCATTCGGGATCAGGCAGGCGGCTTTGCACGGTGTCATTGGGGAACAGCGCCTTGTTGACGTGCAGGTTGGTCGGATGCAGCGGTTTGCCGCTGCGTCCGGAGCTGGCCATCAGCACGCCGACTTTTGCGAAGGCAGTGCGCGCGGTGTCGCCAACGCTGTTCAGTGCGCGTTTCATGTATTGCAGGTAGGCGCCGCCGTGGCGGGCTTCGTCACGCGAGATCAGGTGGTAGATATGCTTGATTACCGGTTCGGTATGCCATTCCATCGCGCAGCGGTACCAGTGGTTGAGACGGATTTCGCCGCAGAAATGCAGCATCAGCGTTTCCAGTGGCGGCGCCGGATCGAAGGCGAAGCGTACTGCCTGCAGCTCCTCCTGTGTCGGTACCAGATCGGGACGAAAACGACGCAGGTATTCCATCAGCACCAGCGAGTGTTTCTGTTCTTCGTAGAACCATACCGACATGAAGGCGGAAAAGTCGCTGTCGTGCTGGTTGTCGCGCAGGAACATTTCGGTGGCCGGCAATGCCGCCCATTCTGTGATGGCGTTCATCTTAATGGTCATCGCCTGTTCGTCCGACAGTTTGCTGCCGTCGAACGTATCCCAGGGTACGTCGTTGGACAGGCTCCAGCGGATCTGTTCCAGCGATTTGAAGATTTCGGGATACAGCATCTGTCCGGTGGTGATGAATTCCGGGGTGGCTTGCATGGCGGTTTCCGTGGTTTTCGGGGTGACAGGCATCTGCATTATGGTCATCCTATTGTTTCCAGAATGTTGCGGGCGCTGGCGCGGATGGCGTCGCGTTCCGCGGCATCCAGCCGCGAGACATTGCGTGCCATCAGCACGGTGCGCGGATTGCGTGACAACTGCTGTTCATGGCGGTCGAGGAAATTCCAGTACAGCGTGTTGAACGGGCAGGCCTTTGGGCCGGTTTTCAGCTTCACATCATAACGGCAGCTGCCGCAGTAATTGCTCATGCGGTTGATATAGGCGCCGGAGGCGATATAGGGTTTGCTGGTGAAGCGGCCGCCGTTGGCAAACAGCGCCATGCCAGCGGTATTGGGTAATTCGACCCATTCGACAGCATCAACGTAGACCGCAAGATACCACTCGTGCACTGCCTGCGGCCGGATGCCGGCGAGCAGCGCGAAATTGCCGGTGATCATCAGGCGCTGGATGTGGTGGGCATAGCCGTGTTTCAGGGTCTGGCCGATGGCTTCGCGCATGCAGGTCATCGCCGTGTCCCCCGTCCAGTACCAGGCCGGCAGCGCGCGGTCATGGCCGAAGTGATTGGCTTCCAGCAGGCCGGGCATGTCCAACCAGTAGACGCCGCGGATGAATTCGCGCCAGCCGAGGATTTGCCGGACAAAACCTTCGGTCGCCGCCAGTGGCGCAAGTCCTTCGCGCCAGGCCTCAACGGCTGCGGCAATCACTTCGCGCGGATTCAGCAGTTTCAGGTTCAACGCCGCCGACAGCAGCGAGTGCCAGCCGAAGGGCATACTCGTCCACATCGCATCCTGATGCTCTCCGAAACGCGGCAGACGATGCTTGATGAAGTCTTCGAGTGCACGCAGCGCGTCGGTTCGGGTGACCGGCCAGTTGAAATCGTCGAGGCTGCCCGGATGTTGCGCAAACCGGCTGCGTACCAGTGCGATGACCTCGCGGGTGACGGCATCGGCCGTGAACTGCGGCGGCCGGGGCAGTGGACCGGGCCCTTTTTTTCCGAAACCGGCGCGGTTGTCGCTGTCGAAATTCCAGCGTCCCCCCGCGGGTTGGCCGTCTTCCAGCATCACGTCGTGGCGGCGGCGCATTTCCCGGTAGAAAAACTCCATGCGCAGTTCACGACGGCCTTTGGCCCAGGCTGCGAAGGCCTCGCGGCTGCACAGGAAATGAATATCGTCGCGGATTTCCAGTTTGATGCCGGATTGGCGGCAAAGTTGTTCGATAGCCTGCTGCAGACGGTATTCACCGGGTTCGCAGACGATCAGTTTTTCCGGGCGGTTTTGCGCGATTACGTCGCGCAGTCGCGTGATAAGGGATGTTTCCGTGCTGTCGTCGAGAGCAAGGTACTGCAAGGGCAGATTTCGCGAGCGCAAGGTTTCCGCGTAGTGACGCATCGCTGAGAGGAACAACGCGATGCGCGCTTGATGGCTCCAGACATGGGTGGCCTCGCCTGCTGCCTCGATCATCACAATGCTGTCACGGTCGCAGTCGATGCCAGCCAACGCGGGATTTTCAGGGTCGA
>CANHZX010000103.1 GCA_947465215.1 Betaproteobacteria bacterium
CGGCTGGATTGTGGCGCTGGCGGACATGCCGCGCATTCGTCCCGAGACCATAGCCCGTGTTGCGCAGGTGTTGATGGCGGGCGCCGATATCGTTGCGCCGTCCTATCAGGGTGATCGCGGCCATCCCGTCGCGTTCAGCCGGAAGTTTGTGCACGAGCTGCAACTGCTCACCGGCGACAGCGGTGCACGCGCCATCGTCCAGCGCAACCAGGCGATGGTGAAGCTGGTGGAGGCTGATGATCCGGGCGTGCTGCTCGACATTGATCGCCGCACCGATTTGCTGCGCACGGCATGATTTTATAAGTATCTGTTTTTAAAGGAAAAATAATGTCCCGTTTTACCGGCACCGAAAACTACGTCGCCACCGACGATCTGATGATGGCGGTCAATGCCGCGCTGGCGCTGGAGCGCCCGCTGCTGATCAAGGGCGAACCCGGCACCGGCAAGACCATGCTGGCGCTGGAGGTGGCGAAGGCGCTGGGCCGTCCGCTATACGAATGGCACGTCAAGTCGACGACCAAGGCCCAGAACGGCCTGTATGAATACGACGCGGTGTCGCGGCTGCGCGATTCGCAGCTCGGCGATCCGAAGGTCAAGGACATCGGCAACTACATCGTGCAGGGCATGTTGTGGAAGGCCTTCGCCGCGGACGAGCCTTCGGTCCTGCTGATCGATGAAGTGGACAAGGCCGACATCGAATTCCCGAACGACCTGCTGCGCGAACTCGACCGCATGGAGTTCTATGTTTACGAGACGCAGCAACTGATCAAGGCCAAGCATCGCCCGCTGGTGATCATTACCAGCAACAATGAAAAGGAACTGCCCGACGCCTTCCTGCGCCGCTGCTTTTTCCATTACATCCGTTTCCCCGATGCCGACACGATGGCGCAGATTGTCGAAGTGCATTTCCCCGGCATCAAGAAGCAACTGCTGTCGCAGGCGCTCAATGCCTTTTTCGAAATCCGCGATGTGCCGGGCTTAAAGAAAAAACCGACAACCTCGGAATTGCTCGACTGGCTGAAGCTACTGATGGCCGAAGACATCCCGCCGGAAGCGCTGCACAGCCAGGACACGCACAAGATCGTGCCGCCGCTGCACGGGGCGCTGATTAAGAACGAGCAGGATGTGCATCTGTTCGAGCGGCTAGTGTTCATGTCGCGGCGGCAGAAGTAAGTCCGCGGGATGCTGCTGAATCTGCTCAAGAGTATGTTCGGTCGCTCCGTTGCTGCGACGGCGCTGGAGGCGGCGGAGGACAATCCGCTGGTCTACTGGTTTGCCAAACGCCGCGGCCGACGGCTGGTAAAGCTGCTGCATTACCTGGAGGTCTATCACCGTCATTTCGCCCGTTACCGCGGCCGCGCGCCGGTGATCCTTGAAATCGGCGTATTCGATGGCGGCTCGCTCGACATGTGGCGCGATTATTTTGGCGCAGGAACCCGCATTTACGGCGTGGATGTCGATGCACGATGCAGCGCTTTTGCCACGCCCGACACCACGATCATCATCGGCGATCAGGGTGATCGCAATTTCCTCAAGCGGCTGCGTGAAGAAATCGGGCAGGTCGACATCCTGATCGACGATGGCGGCCATCATATGCACCAGCAGATCGCGACCTTCGAGGAGTTATATTCGATGGTGGCCGAAGACGGGATTTATCTCTGCGAGGACATGCACACTTCCTACTGGACTGAATTCGGCGGCACTTATCGTAATCCCGGCACCTTTGTGGAATACAGCAAGGCGCTGATCGACCAGCTCAATGCCTGGCATAGCAAGGGGCCTGCAGAATTTGCGGTGAATGAGTTCACGCGCTCGGCCCATTCGCTGCATTACTACGACAGCATGCTGGTGATCGAAAAACAGCCGATGACGCCGCCTACGGTCGTATCGACCCGGGCCTGATCGATGAACGGATTACGGAGCTCGCGTTGCTGATCGAATTTTTCCTCAAACTGCGCCAGGGCGGCGTGCCGGCATCGATCAAGGAATTCCTGATGCTGATCGAAGCGCTGGAGAAGCAGGTCGCTTTCGGCAGCGTTGAGGAGTTTTACCATCTGGCGCGCACCTGTCTGGTCAAGGATGAAAAGTTCTTCGACCGCTATGACCTGGTGTTCGCGGCCTACTTCAAGGGTGTGGTCGGTATTGATGCCGCTGCGGCATTGATTCCCGAGGACTGGCTGCGCAAGCTGGTCGAGAAAAACCTCAGTGATGAAGAAAAGAAGCTGATTGAGTCGCTGGGCGGCTGGGAAAAACTGATGGAGACGCTGAAAAAGCGTCTCGAAGAACAAAAGGAACGTCATCAGGGCGGCAGTAAATGGATCGGCACCGGCGGCACCAGTCCTTTTGGCGCCTACGGCTATAACCCGGAAGGCATCCGCATCGGCCAACATGAATCGCGCAACCGCCGCGCGGTTAAGGTGTGGGACCAGCGTGAGTTCAAGAATCTGGATGACCAGGTGGAACTCGGCACGCGCAACATCAAGGTGGCCTTGCGCAAGCTGCGCAAGTTTGCGCGCACCGGAGCACCGGAAGTTCTTGATATGGATGACACCATCCGCTCTACGGCAAAAAACGCCGGCTGGCTGGATCTGAAAATGGTTCCGGAGCGGCACAATGCGGTGAAGGTGCTGCTGTTTTTTGATATCGGCGGTTCGATGGATGATCACATCCGCGTCTGCGAACAGCTGTTTTCGGCAACGCGCACCGAGTTCAAGCATCTCGAATATTTCTATTTCCACAACTTCCTTTATGAGCGGGTGTGGAAGGACAATCGCCGCCGCGCTACCGAGCGGGTATCGACCTGGGATGTCTTTCATACCTATCCGCATGATTACAAAGTGATTTTTATTGGGGATGCGACGATGAGTCCCTACGAAATCACCTATCCCGGCGGCAGCGTTGAACATAGCAACGAGGAGCCGGGTGCGTTGTGGCTGCAACGCGCGCTGGATGTGTATGCGAATGCGATCTGGCTCAATCCGCAGCCCGAAGCGGTATGGAACTATCATGAGTCCATCGGTATCACCCGCGAGCTGATGGGCGGGCGCATGTTTCCGCTGACCCTCGACGGTCTTGAGCGCGGCATGCGGCTGCTCAGTAGAGCCCAGTAGGCTGTGTACCCCGCTGCGCATCGCGCGTGAAACAGGAACTGTGACTATCAAACCCGCAACAACGCCACAGCGCCAGGATGTGATGCTGCAGATGCTGGCGGACTATGCTTCGCAAGAGCTGATCCCGTCGGCCCCTGTGATGGATGCGGCACAGACGCGGCTGATCGATGCACTGGCCTGCGCTTTCGGTGCGGCAACTGAGCCGGGCTGTCAGCGCGTGCTCGATACGCTGGTCGCACAATGTCCCGGCACCGCGGGCATTCCGGTGCCGGCGACGCACTGGGTGCTGGATCCGCAGCGCGCGGCGTTTGCGCTGGGCACGCTGATCCGCTGGCTGGATTTTAGCGACACCACCTTCTGGGGCAGCCATCCCTCTGACAGCGTTGGCGCGATCATTGTTGCTGCTGCGATACGCGAGCGTGCGGGCAAGGCGGTGACCGTTGGTGATCTGCTGCGCTGGCTGATCCAGGTTTATGAAATCCACGGCGGGCTGGTCGAGGCGAATCGTTTCGACAGTTCGACCAATGCGCTGGACAACGTGTTCTGCGCGAAGATCGCGACGGCCGGCGTTGCAGCGCACATCCTTGGCGGTAACCGCGATGCAGTATTTTCCGCGCTGTCGCATGCCTGGGTGGACGGGCAGAGTTCACCGGTCTATCGTCATCCCCCGAATATCGGACCACGCAAAGCCTGGGCGGCGGCTGATGCTGCCTGCCGTGGTCTGTGGTTCGCGCAGCTGGGCGTTAGCGGCGAGACGGCTTGCCCGACGGCGATCAGCGCCGACACATGGGGGCTGACACCGTCACGCCTGCACGGCATTCCGCCGAAACTCGACCGCGTATTGATCGATCGTATTCTGGTGGAAAGCACCATCCTTAAACTGGTGCCGGGACAGAGAAACGGCACCACGGCGATTGAGGTGGCGATCCGTCTGCATGCGTCGGTGGCGCCGCGGCTGGCGGATGTGAAGGAAATCCGGGTCTACACCCATGACGAGGCGATGCGCCGCATCAACGTGGTGGGACCGCTGCCGAACGCCGAGGCGCGTGATCATTGTTTGCAGTACATGGTCGCGGCGGCTCTGATCTACGGCCGCATTGCCAACTGGCATTACTCCGATGAGGCGGCGGCACATCCGCAGCTTGAAGGCCTGCGTGCCCGGGTGCGGTTGATCGAACACGCGAAATACAGCCGCGACCATCATGACCCTGAAGTGCGCAGTTGCGCCAATGCAATTGAAGTCGAATTCACCGACGGCAGGGTGTCGGAGCATGTTGAAGCGCTGTTTCCGGCGGGGGATCCGCGACAGGGTGATCCGGGTGGCGTATTGCTGGCGCAGAAGTTTGCGTCACTGGCGGGTCTGGTGCTCGGTGCGACGCGGCTGGCAGCCTTGCAGCATCTGTTCGCCGAGCCGGAGAAGCTGCGCAGTCTGTCGCTGGCCCGCTTCCTGGCGATGCTGGCGGTGGACGGACGCTGAACCCGCGTCTGCGGGTCCGGCTTCCGTTGTTTCAAGCAGTCTTCAAACCGTTACTTCATGTAGCGCGATTCGAAGCGCGCCCGCAACTTGCCGCTGCTGTCCTGCAGTTCCAGTGTTTCCCCGGAGATTTTCTGGGTGGCCGTGGCGTTGATCGCCGACAGGAATCGGTTTTCCAGATCGGCGGCTGTATCCAGGCAGGCCATCCGTGTTACAGCCATACCCTTGAAGCGCAGACCCGTACCCGCGGTCTCGTAACTGCCGTGGAAGCTGTTGCAGCCGGAAAATCCGTTGACTGCATTTTTGTCCGAGCGCAGCACCATATGCGGTTCACGCGCACCGGCTTTGACTTCAACCGGCTTGCCTTCGAGTTCGACGGCTTTCCAGTAAGTTTCGATCAGCCGGGCCTGTGACTTCGCGCCGTAGGTCTGCGCGCAGCCGGCGAACAGCACGCCGGCCGCAACTGCAATCAGCAACCGTTTCATCCGGCGATCAGCCGCGGTTGATGTGGTAGTGCGCTTCCGGCACCGGATAGGCGGCAGCGCCGAAGGTGTCGGTGATTGCCTTGTTGGTGTCGAAATACACCTGCCAGTAATGATTGGTGTGGGTGTACGGACGCACCGCCAGCACCGGCCCCAGCGGCGTGAAGTCGATGACTTCGACATCGGGCGCCGGTGTGGTCGATACATTGGGGATGCGCGCCAGCGATTCCTTGAGGCGCTTGATCGCATCGTGCACGTTGACGCCGTGTGCCAGCTGCGCAGTGCGGTCAACGCGGCGGTAAGGGTTGGTCGAGAAGTTCTGGATGGTGTCGGAGAAAATCTTGTTGTTGCCGACGATATTGAGCACGTTGTCCGGGCTGTTGATCGCGGTGCCGAACAGGCCGATTTCCATCACCGTACCTTCAACCCCGCCGGCCTTGATGTAGTCGCCGACCTTGAACGGACGCAGCGTGACCAGGAAGGCGCCGGCGGCAAAGTTGGCCAGCAGGCCGCCCCAGGCCGCGCCGATGGCGATGCCCATCGCAGCAACCAGCGCGGCGAATGAAGTGGTTTCAACACCGAAGTAGCCGAGGATGGCGACTACCAGAACGATGTTCAATGCGACGCTGACGATGTTGCCGATGTAACGCAGCAGCGTCGGATCGACTTTCTGTTTGGTCAGTGCGGCGGAAACCAGTCGTACGGCGACGCCGATCAGCCAGCGGCCGATGATCCAGACGGCGATTGCGCCGAGAATCTTGAGACCGAGTGTGGTCAGCGTGGCGGTAATGGTGTCCATGATGTTCTGAATGTTCATTATTGTTCTCCCTTGGTGTTGCGGTGGAAACCGCCTGGAAATTTGCGAAACGCGGGCATGTTAACCCGTGTTGTATCGGGGGAAAACCCCGTGATTGCGGGTGCGGGTTTCAGGCGCGTGGCGTCTTGCCGGCAATCCGCGATACGAACTTTTCCCTGTCTATGACAACTCGCTCATGGCTGCCTTCCGTAATGCGGTCCACGCCGTCATGTGCAACCACCGAGAATTGCAGTCGCCGGCCGTCGACGCGGTCGAGCGTGACATCAACGGTGATGGTCAGTCCCGGCGGGGTGGCGGCGAGATGCGGAAAATTGACCAGCGTGCCTAATGACTGTTCCTGCGGCCAGTCGAGGTGGGGTTTGATGGCCTCGATGCAGGCCCATTCCATCAGGCCGACCATGAAGCCGGTGGCCAGGACCTCGGGCATTTGCCGGAACGATTCCGATTCCGGATACAGGTGGGGGACGGTTTTGTTGTCCGGCACGGTGTAGCGGAACTGGTGCCGGAGTCCGGCTTGCAGTGTGGGTTTCACGGTGCGGCCGCCTGAGGTTGGGGAAGGGCCGGATAGTCTACAACCTGCGCGCGGCTTCCCAGCCGAGCATGGCGGACTTGCGTGCGCTGCCCCGGCGATAGCCGCTCAGTACTGCAGAAGAATCGTAACTGCGCCCCGATTCATGCGATGCCGTTTAACGCGGCAGTTTGCGGCGGTCGCCTGCCGGGGGCGGTGCGACTTTCATGATTTCGTCAATGGTGGTCACACCGGCGGCGATTTTCAGCGCGCCGCTGATGCGCAACGGTTTCATGCCATCCTTAAAGGCCGCATCACGCAGGGCTTCGAGATCGGCCGACTCAACCAGGCGTTCGCGAATGGCCGGCGACATCAGCATCATTTCATAAATGCCGACGCGTCCCAGATAGCCGGTCATCCGACATTCGAGGCAGCCCTTGTTGATGTAGGTCTTACCTTTCGGATTGGCGGCTTTCCACGGCGAGACCAGCGAATCCCACAACTCGTCGTCGTAATCATGCTGCTCCTTGCAGTGCGGACACAGCGTGCGCACCAGGCGCTGCGCCATCACGCCGAGCAGAGTTGATTGCAGCAGATAGGGCGGCACGCCGAGGTCGAGCAGGCGGGTCACTGCAGAGGGTGCGTCATTGGTGTGCAGAGTGGACAGTACCAAGTGGCCGGTCAGCGCCGCCTGTACCGCCATTTCAGCGGTTTCGAGGTCGCGGATCTCGCCGACCATCACGATGTCTGGGTCCTGGCGCATCAGCGTGCGGATGCCGGATGCGAAGTCGACGCCGATGGCGGTCTGCACCTGCATCTGGTTGAAGCTCGGTTCGACCATCTCGATCGGGTCTTCGATGGTGCAGACATTGACGTCGGGCGCGGCGAGCTTTTTCATCGTCGAGTACAGCGTCGTGGTCTTGCCCGAGCCCGTCGGGCCGGTGACCAGGATGATGCCGTGCGGGGCAGCGGATATTTGCGCCCATTTCTTTTCTTCTTCTTCCGAGAAACCGAGTTCGCGGTAATCCTTGACCAGGGTATCCGGATTGAAAATCCGCATCACCAGTTTTTCGCCGAAGGCGGTGGGCATGGTCGACAGTCGCAATTCGACTTCATCGCCATCCGGGGTCACGGTCTTCAGCCGGCCGTCCTGCGGGCGGCGTTTTTCGACGACGTCCATGCGGCCGAGAATCTTGATGCGCGAGGTCATCGCCGCCATCACCGGCGTCGGGATCTGGTAAACGAGGTGCAGTGCGCCGTCGATACGGAAACGCACGTTGCCGACTTCGCGGCGCGGCTCAATGTGGATGTCGCTGGCGCGCTGTTCGAAAGCGTAATTGAACAGCCAGTCGCAGATATGGACGATGTGCTGGTCATTGGCATCCAGCTGGCCGCTGCGGCCGAGCTGCACCAGCTGTTCAAAGTTGGCGATGTCGGAAACCGCGCCCTTGTCCTTGGAATTGGCGCCTTTGACCGAACGGGCTAGGTTGTAGAACTCGACGATATAGCCCTGGATGTCGACCGGATTCGCCACAACACGCTTGATGTCGAGCCGCAGTACCTGTTTCAGAGAGGCTTCCCAACTGCGCACCCCCGGGTCGGCGGTGGCGATGGTGGCTTCGCGGGTATTTACGGCAATGGGCAGGATCTTGTAGCGCGCCGCGTAGGCGTTCGACATCACCTTGGTCACCGCGGTGAAGTCGATCTTGAACGGATCAATGTGTAGATAGGGCAGCGCGGACTTTTCGGCCAGCCACTGCATCAGCGTTTCAATCCCCAGCAGCTTGCGCGGGTTGCGCGGGTCTTTCCATTTCTGGTCGGCAATCACCATCATGGGGTGGGCATCGGATTTGCTGAAGCGCCGGTTCGCGACCAGTTTTTCGGCTTCTTCGCGCGGCACTAGGTTGTCGGCGATCAGGTCGGCGACCACCTGGGCCAGGGTCAACGGATTGTCGCCTTGGGTCGGGGCGTTGGGCGGCGAGGGGTGGACAGTAGCCATGACTCAGGAATATACCAATATTCAATGATTTACGGACGATTATGCGGGTGAAAGCCGATTTTTGCAGGGTGCTTGCCAGCACCTTGTTAATCGCACTATAACGGTGCGTAAATTATCGGTTTGCACAATATAAGTGCGTCAATGATGGTGCGCTATCCACTATTTCTAATAAAAACAATGGATTGGAATCTAGAACAGTAATTGCTTTGTTTAGCCGGTTATTTTTCAGGGGGAGTGCAATGGAAGCCATCAAAGTCAGCACCGACACGTTGTTCATATTGCTGGGCGCAATCATGGTTCTGGCCATGCATTCGGGCTTTGCGTTTCTGGAATTGGGCACGGTGCGACGCAAGAATCAGGTCAACGCTCTGGTGAAGATACTCACCGATTTTGCGGTTTCGACCATCGTTTATTTCTTCATCGGTTACGGCGTGGCCTATGGCGTGTCGTTCATGGTCGGTGCAGACCAATTGGCCGAGAAAAGCGGATTCGAAGTCACCAAGTTCTTTTTCCTGCTGACCTTTGCCGCAGCTGTACCAGCGATTATTTCCGGCGGCATTGCCGAGCGCGCCAAATTCAATCCGCAACTGATTGCGACGATTGTGATTGTTGGTTTCATCTATCCCTTTTTCGAGGGCATCGCGTGGAATGACCGTTTCGGCATTCAGCCCTGGATCGAGGCGATGACCGGCAACAAGTTCCACGACTTCGCCGGTTCAGTCGTGGTGCATGCGGTTGGCGGCTGGATCGCATTGGGGGCAGTGATTCTGCTTGGACCGCGCATCGGTCGTTACACCAAGGACGGCATGATTGCAGCCCATCCGCCGTCGAGCATTCCCTTCCTCGCGCTGGGCGCTTGGATACTTACTGTCGGCTGGTTCGGCTTCAATGTGATGTCTGCGCAGACCATCGACAAGATTTCAGGTTTGGTGGCGGTGAATTCGCTGATGGCGATGTCGGGCGGCATCATTGTCGCTTTGGTGATCGGCCGCAACGATCCGGGCTTCGTGCATAACGGCCCGCTCGCCGGTCTGGTCGCGGTTTGCGCCGGCTCGGATGTTATGCATCCGGCTGGGGCTCTCGTCACCGGCGGCGTTGCCGGCGCGCTGTTTGTCTATATGTTCACGCTGACCCAGAACAAGCTGAAGATCGACGATGTGCTCGGCGTGTGGCCGCTGCACGGCCTCTGCGGCGCCTGGGGCGGCATCGCCTGCGGCATTTTCGGATCAAAAGCGCTGGGCGGTATCGGCGGCGTCAATATGACGGCTCAGCTCATTGGTACTTTTCTGGGCGTGGTGATCGCGCTGATCGGCGGCTTCTTAGTTTACGGTGTTCTCAAAGCGACGCTGGGCATTCGTCTGGACCGCGAGCAGGAGTTCAACGGCTCAGACCTCTCGATTCACAAGATCACTGCGACGCCGGACCGCGAAGCGAACTGGTAAGAAGAGCGGCACCCCGGTATTGGCCGGGGTGTTTCGTTCAGAACGTCGCCGTCCCGCGCATTGCGTAACAGCCGGAAGCGTTCGCCGTCCATAACTCCACCGATTTTCCATCGCCAGAAGGCTGGCCGTTTACGCTGAAGGTTTCCTGATGGAAGACCGGATGCGTGGCACGATAATCCAGCGTGCGCACCGGGCGCGGATCATTGCGGCGGCACAAATCCAGAAGTAGCGTTGTTTGTAACGGGCCGTGCACGATCAGTCCCGGATATCCTTCGGCCTGCCGGCAATAATCGATGTCGTAATGGATGCGGTGACCGTTGAAGGTGATTGCGGAGTAGCGGAAC
>CANHZX010000104.1 GCA_947465215.1 Betaproteobacteria bacterium
CTTGGACAGTTTTTTCAGCTCGGCGACGATGGCGGTAACAGCCTTGTCGATGCCGCGCTTGAGGTCCATCGGGTTCATGCCGGCGGTCACGAACTTCATGCCTTCCTGCACGATGGCTTGCGCCAGAACGGTCGCGGTGGTGGTGCCGTCACCGGCGATGTCGGAGGTCTTGGAAGCAACTTCCTTGACCATCTGCGCGCCCATGTTTTCGAACTTGTCTTTCAGTTCGATTTCCTTGGCAACCGACACGCCGTCTTTGGTGACGGTCGGGGCGCCGAAGCTGCGCTCGAGCACAACGTTACGACCTTTCGGGCCGAGGGTGACTTTGACCGCATCGGCCAGAACATTGACGCCGGCGATAATCTTTTGGCGCGCCGGCTCGTGGAATTTGACTTCTTTAGCTGACATGTGTGATCTCCTGGATATTCTGTGTGGGTTACTCGATGACGCCCATGATGTCTTCTTCGCGCATCACCAGCAGCTCATCGCCTTCAACTTTGACGGTCTGGCCGGAGTATTTGCCGAAAAGGACGCGATCGCCGACTTTGACGTCGAGCGGAATGACCTTGCCGTCGTCGGTTTTCTTGCCTTTGCCGACAGCTTTGACTTCACCTTGATCCGGCTTTTCAGCGGCGGTGTCAGGGATCACGATACCGGAAGCAGTCTTACGCTCTTCTTCCAGCCGCTTCACGATGATACGGTCGTGCAACGGACGAATTTTCATGGTGCATCTCCTCAAGGATCAGATTGGATAATCAGGACAACAAACCGCGAGTGAGGCTGCTAGCACTCAACTCAAGCGAGTGCTAATAATAGGGGCGTACCGGGTTTATTTCAAGTGGCCTGAGAACCGGGCACTTGCTGAAGCGAGTACTCGCTTACAGAAAAATACTGTTTTAAAACAAATATTTGCTGAAAATTTAGCGCAATACCGGCAGAGTACGGTGCCGCGGGATACCGAAGCGATAAATCGTTTTTCGCTTGCCCAGACAGGTCGGCGGCAGTGGGGCATGGGGGCAAGGCGGCGCCCGGCGCCCCTCTTCGGACAGCGTGGCGTCGTCGGCAAATTCCTTCCAGATCCCGCCGCGTACCGGCCGGAAAGTCCAGGTCAGATAACCCCTCGCCGCCGCCAGTTCGACCAGTTCCTCCGCATCCGGCGCTTCCGAAACGGCAACCTGGCTGCCGTTGACCGGATGCGGGTAAGTACCGAAGGCCTGCAGACATTCCATCGCCTCCATCGAAGCGGCACCCGGCCGCAGGCAGCCGGGGCGCTCGGCCCGCGCCACATCCCAGGCGCCGAGTTCCCAACCGGCATCCATCGCCGCACAATCCAGCGCCACCAGATCACTCCAGCGTTCGTTCAGCTGCAGCGATGAGCTCGGGATCGAAGTGAAGGCCACCGGCTCGGCCTCATCCAGCTCGACCAGCTTCTGTTTGAAGAAACCGTGCCAGTGCAGCGTCAGGATCACTGGCGTGTCCGGGCAAGGTACTGCGGCGAGTGTGATGCCGACGAGCGGATAACCACTGGCGTTGATCTGGTCTTCGATGCGCTCAAGAATCTGCATGGGCAAACATCTCCTGTAGTGTGCTGTTAAACTCAAAACAACCGCCACAACTGCCGAAAACATTCAGAGCAAATTCGGTGCCACCATGTAGCGTCGTTACCGGGACGATAAAATAAGCCTTCGCAAAGGTATGACGCTTGCAACGCGCGCCGGTTGAACACCGCAAAGTATTCGATAGAGCGCCCCTCACATGCAAACCAGCACTCGCAACAGTGTGCTGCTAGAACGCAGCCGCACCGCCGTGTGGCACCCGTGCACGCAGATGAAGCAGCACGAAACGCTGCCCATCGTGCCGATCGCACGCGCACAGGGCTGCTGGCTCTACGACTGCGACGGCAAACGCTATCTTGATGCGGTCAGTTCCTGGTGGGTCAATCTGTTCGGCCACAGCGAACCGCGCATCAACGCCGCACTGATCGACCAGTTGCAGAAACTCGAACATGTGATGCTTGCCGGCTTTACGCATGAGCCGGTGGTGGCGCTTTCTGAACGACTATCGGCGCTAACCGGCGGCAAGCTCGGCCATTGCTTCTATGGCAGCGACGGCGCCTCGGCCACCGAGATCGCGCTGAAAATGAGCTTTCAATACTGGCGCAACAGCGGCAAGGCGGACAAAACAGAATTCATCAGCCTCAGTGGCAGTTACCACGGCGAAACGATGGGCGCATTGTCAGTAACGGACGTCGCGCTATTCAAGGACACGTATGCACCGCTGCTGCGCCACAGCGCGCAGGTACCCAGCCCCGACTGGCGGCAGGCCGCAGACGGCGTATCACCGCGCGATCACGCCCTCGCCTGCGCAAAGTTACTGAAACAGCATCTCGAACAGCATCACGCGCGCACCGCTGCGCTGATCGTCGAACCGCTGGTGCAGGGCGCGACCGGTATGGCGATGTACGATCCGGAATACCTGCGTCAGGCCCGGGCACTGTGTGACCGCTATGGCGTGCACCTGATCGCCGACGAAATCATGACCGGCTTCGGCCGCACCGGCACCTTCTTCGCGCACGAGCAGGCCAGTATCACGCCCGATTTCCTGTGCCTGTCCAAAGGCATCACCGGTGGTTACCTGCCGCTCTCCGTCGTGATGACTACTGATGCTGTCTATCAGGCGTTTTACGACGACAAGGTGACGCGCGGCTTCCTGCATTCACATTCCTATACCGGCAATGCGCTGGCCTGCCGCGCGGCACTGGCGACGCTGGATATTTTCCAGCAGGACAACGTGATTCAGAACAATCGCGTCCGTGCACAACGCATGACGGCTGCAGCGCAAGCGCTGGCGCAACACCCGCGTATCCGAAACTTCCGCACCACGGGCATGATCTGGGCGTTTGAAGTGGGCGGCGCCGACACAACCTTCAGCCGCCGGCTGTTTGAAGCCGGGCTGAGGCGCGAAGTATTGCTGCGCCCCATCGGCAATACCGTCTATTTCATGCCGCCTTATGTATTGAGCGACGGCGAAATGGATTTGCTGGCCACGCGCACCTTAGAAGCACTGGACGCCACTCCTTGAAACTGACTTTCCTCGGCGCCGCAGGTGAAGTCACGGGATCGAGCTTCCTGCTTGAGACCGACGACGCGAAGGTCTTGATTGATTGCGGCATGTTCCAGGGCGGACGCGAAGCCGAACCGAAAAACCGCGCACGTTTCGCCTTTGACCCCGAAACCCTGGACTGCGTGCTGCTGACCCATGCCCACATCGATCACTCGGGCCTGCTGCCGCGGCTGGTTGCCGCCGGATATACCGGCCCGGTTTATGCCACGCCCGCGACCTGCGATCTGCTGGAAGTCATGCTCGCCGACTCCGCGCACATTCAGGAGAAGGAAGCGGAATGGGCGCAAAAATCAAAAACGCGGGGGGCGGGACGGACGCCGCTGTACACCATTGCCGAAGTGCAGCGCACACTGCGCCAACTCAAACCGGTGGCTTATGACGCCGAGTTCCGCCCGCACCCGGCGCTGCGTTGCAGCTTCCGCGATGCCGGCCACATCATCGGCGCGGCGATCATCGAACTGTGGATTCAGAACGGCAGCAAAAGCCGCAAGATCGTGTTCTCCGGCGATATCGGCCAGCCGACGCGTCCGCTGGTGCGCGATCCGACGCCCATTATCGAAGCCGATGTGCTGGTAGTCGAATCCACTTACGGCAACCGCCTGCACAAGTCGATGGATGACACGATGGCGGAACTGGAGCACGCCATCACCGATACGCTGATGCGCAAAAAAGGCAATGTGATCATCCCTGCCTTTGCCGTCGGCCGCACCCAGGAAATGCTTTACCTGCTGGTCGATCTCTATAAACAGGGACGGCTGCCGGAAATGAATATCTATGTCGATTCGCCGATGGCGCTGAAGGCAACTGACATCACCGCCAAACACTGGGGTCTGCTCGATCCGGAAGCGGCAGCCCTGATGGAATGGATGAAACGCGGGCGCGGCAAACCGAAAATCCATTTCGTGCAGGATGCGGTCGAATCGGTGAATCTGCAGAACATCAAACACGGCGCGGTGATCATTTCCGCCAGCGGCATGTGCAATGCCGGCCGCATCAAACACCATCTGCGCAACAATCTGCCACGCCGCGACTCCAGCATCCTGATCGTCGGTTTCCAGGCTGCCGGCACGCTGGGCCGGCGCATCGTCGATGGCGTCAAAAACGTGCGCATCTTCGGCGTACCGGTACCGGTGAAGGCTGACGTTTACACCATCGGCGGATTGTCCGCGCACGGCGACCAGGCAGCGCTCTTAGACTGGCTGGGCCATTTCAAGCCCGCGCCGCAACGCACTTTCGTGGTTCACGGCGAACCGACCGCCTCGGAAAGTTTTGCTGCCGCCATCCATGACAAGCTGGGCTGGAGCGGCGTCGATCTGCCGGCGCAGCACAGCTCGGTCATCCTGTAAGCTCAATACTAATCAACACCTGACACCCATACGCATGCTGAACCGAATCACCGCCCTCGCCCTGCTTCTGCTGCCCGCCACACTCGCCCTGGCGCAACCCGCCACCACGCTGCCGGAACCCGTCGCCCGCGCATTGGCGCAGGCCGGCATCCCGGAATCCGCTGTCGGCGTCTATGTGCATGAAATCGGCGCTGACCAGCCGGCACTGTCCATCGGCGCAGAACGCTCGCTGAATCCGGCGTCGACGATGAAGCTGGTCACTACCTATGCCGGTCTGGAATTGCTCGGGCCGGCTTATGTGTGGAATACCGATGTGCTGACCGACGGCACGCTGACGCAGGATGTGCTGAACGGCAATCTGTACATTAAGGGCGCCGGTGATCCGAAACTGACCGTGGAAAGTTTCTGGCTGTTGCTGCGCAATCTGCGCGCCCGCGGCGTCCGTGAAATCCGCGGTGATCTGATTCTCGACCGCCGCCTGTTTGCCGAAGAAGTGCAGGACCCGGGCGCCTTTGATGACCAACCGACGCGCCCCTACAACACCGGACCCAGCGCGCTGCTGGTCAACTTCAAGGCCGTCACATTGCAGTTCATCCCTGATGCCGCGACACGCACCGTGCGCATCGCCATCGAGCCCCCGCTGCCGCAGGTGCAGATCATCAACAACCTGAAAATTGCCGATGGCCCCTGCGGCGACTGGGTCGGCAAGCTGCGTCTGGATTCGCAGGGCAACGCCGATTCGGCACGCCTCGCCTTCAACGGCACTTACGCGCTGGACTGCGGCGAAGGCATGCGCAGCTTCAGCGTATTGGGCCATCGCCAGTACGTCGGCGCCCTATTCGCACAATTATGGAAAGACCTTGGCGGCACATTCAACGGGCAGGTGCGCGACGGCGCAACTCCGGAACAGTCGCGTCGGCTGGCGACCGCGCGTTCATTGTCGCTTTCGGAAATCGTCCGCGACGTCAACAAATACTCCAACAATGTGATGGCGCGGCAGCTGTTTCTTTCGCTGGGCATGAACAACGGCGCGCAGGCCACCACCGCGACGGCGGCAACCGGCGTCAAACAATGGCTGGCGCTGAAAGGCCTCGCCGTACCCGAACTCGTGCTGGAAAACGGTTCGGGCCTGTCGCGCATCGAACGCATCAGCGCACGCAACCTCGGTGCGATCCTGCTGAACGCCTATGCAAGTCCGGTAATGCCGGAACTGATGGCGTCACTGCCCGTTGCAGCCGTCGACGGCACGCTGCGAAAGCGACTGAAAAGCGCTGAAGTCGCGGGCCAGGCCCATGTCAAAACCGGATCGCTGTCGGGGGTGCGCTCGATCGCCGGTTATGTGCTGGATGCGCAGGGCAACCGTTCCGTGATCGTGTTTCTGGTCAATCACGCCAATGCGTTTAATGCACAAGCGGCGCAGGACGCACTGATGGCCTGGGCGCACAACCGGGACAGCAGCGCCTGCTGCGGACGGCAGGACCGGAAACGTCAGGCCAAAAAGTAGCAGCGCCGCAAGCGCGCCTCAACGCGCGCCTTGTGCAAGCGCATGACGGGTCAGCCAGACCCGTGTCAGCGCCTGAACCACACCGGCGGCCAGCACCGACCACAGAAAAGCCATGCCGATGCCTGTGGCAGGCAGCGCCCAGGCGAGAACCACGCAGAAGGTGCTGAACGCATAAAACCCGAACACCATGCCGCGCAACAGCTGGGTCGCAGCGGCCCCGCCCGCACTGCGATGCGTGAACAGCACCAGCACCGTACCCATCACCGGGAACATCGCAAACACACCGCTGAGCCCGGGCCCGAGATGGGCGGCGAAATGCGTCACCATCAGCACCAGCATCGCGCCCGCAACCATGCGCAGCAGCATGTCATTCGCCGGCTTTGATGTGTTGGCCGCAGCACTACGCGGCTCGGGATAAAATCGTGGCGCCAGCAGCAGGGCCACAAGCACCACCGGGCCCGCGATCATCAGCGTCGCATCCTGGAGACTCAGCAAAAAAACAGCGCCTGCATAACCCGCATAAGCCAGTGCCAGACTTGCCGGCCAGTCGCAACGTCTGGCAGCCCAGGCATAGCTGATGCCGAAGGCTAGCATCGCCAGCACGGCAGACAACGTCCCGACTGCCGCATTCGCGGCGAAGTTCGCGCCCTGCTCGACGGCAATAAAAAAGAGGATGGGGCCGGCAACCACCGGAAACGCCGACAGCCAGCCGGCAACCCCGGGCCCCCAGCGCCGGCCGGCCAGCGTCACCAGCGCAATCAGCAGGGGCACCAGAAACAGCTTGAGCAGCAGAACGGCGTTCATCAAAACGCACTGGCGCAGGAAGCGCCAGTCACCACCGGCCGTAAGCGCATCAGGAAAGACCCAACTGGCTCCACAGCGCATCGACACGCTGCTTCACTTCAGGGCTCATCGCAATGGGCGTGCCCCACTCGCGGCTGGTTTCCGCCGGCCACTTGTTGGTGGCATCGATACCCATCTTCGAACCCAGCCCCGCAACCGGGCTGGCGAAATCGAGATAATCAATCGGCGTCGCTTCGGCGATCAGCGTGTCGCGTTTGGGATCAACGCGTGTGGTCATCGCCCAGATCACTTCCTTCCAGTCACGCACATTGACGTCGTCGTCGGTAACGATGATGAACTTGGTGTACATGAACTGGCGCAGGAAGCTCCAGATACCGAACATCACGCGCTTGGCGTGCCCCGGATATTGTTTCTTGATGCTGACGCAGGCGACACGGTAGGAACAGCCTTCGGGCGGCAGATAGAAATCGACGATTTCCGGGAACTGCTGCACCAGCAGCGGTACGAAGACTTCGTTCAGCGCCTCACCCAGCACCGCGGGTTCATCCGGCGGCTTGCCGGTGTAGGTCGAGTGGTAAATCGGGTCACGGCGCAGCGTGATGCGATCCACCGTGAACACGGGGAAACGATCCTGCTCGTTGTAATAGCCGGTGTGGTCGCCGAAGGGACCTTCGAGCGCGGTGTCGTTGGGATGAATATGGCCTTCGAGCACGATTTCAGAGCGCGCCGGCACTTTCAGATCATGCGTAAGGCATTGTGCGATTTCGGTTTTCTCACCGCGCAGCAATCCGGCGAACTGGTATTCGGACAATGAATCTGGCACTGGCGTCACCGCGCCGAGCATCGTCGCCGGATCGGCGCCGAGCGCTACAGCCACCGGGAAGGGCTCGCGCGGATGTGCGAGGCAATGGTCGCGGTAGTCGAGTGCGCCGCCGCGATGCGCCAGCCAGCGCATGATCAGCCGGTTGCGGCCGATCACCTGCTGCCGGTAAATGCCGAGGTTCTGTCGCGTCTTGCTCGGGCCGCGTGTCACCGTCAGGCCCCAAGTCAGCAAGGGGCCGATGTCGCCGGGCCAGCAGGTCTGGATCGGCAGCTTCGCGAGATCCACGTCATCACCTTCCCACACCTGCTCCTGACAGACCGGATCGCGCACCATTTTCGGCTGCATCGACATGATCTGCCGCAGCAGCGGCAGTTTGTCCCAGGCGTCCTTCAAGCCTTTCGGCGGTTCGGGCTGCTTCAGTTGCGCCAGCACCTGACCGAGTTCACGCAGCGCCGCGACGGAATCACGGCCCATGCCCAGCGCCACGCGGTGCGGCGTGCCGAACAGATTGCCGAGTACCGGCATGTTGTAGCCCTTGGGTTTTTCAAATAGCAGCGCGGGCCCGCCCTGCTTCAGCACCCGATCACAGATCTCGGTCATTTCAAGTTTTGGATCGACTTCGACGGCAATGCGTTTCAACTGACCGTCGCGCTCCAACCCGGCGATGAAGTCGCGTAAATCCCGATAACTCATAGCAGCACCTGCGGATACCGCCACCAGTCGGCTGCAGTGCCGGCGAAAATGGCGAAACCCGTCCAGTTATTGTTTAGAAAAGCCCGGAAGCAGCCATCGCGACTACGCTCCCTGATCAGCAAATACTGATAAATCACCAGCGCCGACGCAATCGTCAGTCCGGCAAAATAAAATGCGCCGCGCAACTGCCAGATACCGATCCAGGTCATCAGCCCCAGAAACAGCGCATGTGCGGTCATCACGCCGAGCACATCGTAACGGCCGAACAGGATCGCCGATGATTTAACGCCGATCTTCACGTCATCATCGCGGTCAACCATCGCATATTCCGTGTCATAGGCAATCGCCCAGAACACCGTCGCCAGCAACAGCAACCAGGCCACCAGCGGCAGTGCTTTCCACAGCGCGGCATAGGCCATCGGAATACCGAAACCGAAAGCGACACCCAGCCAGGCCTGCGGCAGCGGGAACACCCGCTTCACAAAGGGATAGATCACGGCAATCGCCGCCGCGACAAACGCCAGCCGGATAGTCAGGTCGTTGAGAAACAGCACCAGACCGAATGCACACAGCATCAATACCGCCGCCAGAATTAGTGCCTCTTTCGGCCGGATGACACCGGCGGCCAAAGGCCGTTCCTTGGTGCGTTCGACATGCGGATCGAAATTGCGGTCAGCGAAATCGTTCACCACGCAGCCCGCGGAACGCATCAGCGCGGTGCCGGTGATGAAAATCAGCAGCACGTCCAACGGCGGCAAACCGGCCGAAGCAAACCACAAACCCCACAAGGTCGGCCACAGCAGCAACAGGATGCCGATGGGCTTGTCCAGCCGCATCAGTCGCTCGTAGGCGTTGAGTCTGTCCTTCAGAGTCAATGCAGGGCTCACAGGTCGTATATCGCGGGCAGGAATACTTCGCTGACCAGTATAGGCGAATTGCCCAAGGCGAAAATCGAACGCCGCGCCCACAGCGGCGGCGGCTGTTTTTTCAATTGCGCCACAGCGCGACGATGCAGCGGATGCAGCAGCGGCAGTTTTTTCTGGCGCAACGGAAAACGCGCAATACGCGGATCCGCAAACAGCGCGGCGCCGAGCGGTCTCGTGCCGAGCGCCGTAACGCTGCGCCAGGCGCCGCGCAGCGCACTCGGCGCCACTACCGTATGGGCGAACACCAGCGGTTTGGTGCCGCACATCAGCAGCACCTCGCGCACCAGAACACGCGCAAAAGGCGATGCAAACAGAAAAGCCTCGTCCTGATTCACCCGCCGCAAACCCTGAAACAGCACCTTGACCTTGATCTCTCCGGCGTGCTGTTCCAGCCGTGCTGTCAGCGAACCGCGATCCGTCAGCCAGCGGCGCAAGGGGCCGGCGGCGACCGGTGCGGCGCACCAGTGGGGATCTCGGGGAATGGTGTTCACGGTTTGTGGTTTTTGTTGAGGGGGAATTATCGCATCAACGCTGCGGTTTCTGTTTGTTCAGGCACTTCAAAACCGGACAACTTTGCCGCGAAATCTGGCAAGAGTCGAAGATCCACAACGACAAAAAAACCTCAAACCTTCAAATACTCATTCCTGCCACCCAGCCACCGCGCAAGATGTCCCTTTGCAATCTCCGGTTCATCGCGCAACAGCTGCTCGGCCGCTTCCCGCGCCGCATCCAGCAAATCCAGATCCAGTGCCAGATCGGCAAAGCGCAGCATCGGCACCCCGCTCTGCCGTGCACCGAGCAACTCGCCGGGCCCGCGCAACTGCAGATCCTGCCTTGCGATTTCAAAACCGTCGGTGTTTTCGTAAATCACTTTCAGCCGCTCTTTCGCCATCGGCGACAGTGGCGTCTGATAGAGCAGTACGCAGGC
>CANHZX010000105.1 GCA_947465215.1 Betaproteobacteria bacterium
GTAGGTGCCAGTGGGAATCGCCGTGGGGTGGTTGTTGCCGGCCTGTCCGGCGACTTCACCGGCGACTGTCCAGCGCGCGGCCTGGAAGTCGGTCATCGCGACGAGCGCCTGCAGCAGCGAGGTGTGCACCCATTGGCCTTCGCCCGTGTGTTCCCGTTCGAGCAGCGCGGTGACGATGCCGAATGACAGATACAGCCCGGCGCTGGAGTCGCCAATGGCGATACCGGCGCGCACCGGTCCCTGGCCGGGCAGGCCGGTGATCGACATCAGGCCGCTCATGCCCTGAGCCACCTGATCAAGGCCGGGGCGGTCGGCGTAAGGGCCGTCCTGACCGAATCCGCTGATGCTGCCGTAGACGATGCGCGGGTTGATCTTGCGGATGCTCTCGTAATCTATGCCGAGGCGCTCTTTGACCTTAGGGCGGTAGTTCTCGACGATGACGTCGGCAGTGGCGGCCATTTTCTTGAACACCGCAAGGCCTTCGGGTGATTTCAGGTTGAGCGTGATGCTGCGCTTGTTACGATGCAGGTTCTGGAAATCGGGGCCGTGGCGTTTGTCGAAAGGGCTGCCGTCCCCGTCCTGTTCGCCGAGTTCTTCAACCTTGATGACTTTGGCGCCCCAGTCGGCGAGCTGGCGCACGGCCGTGGGTCCGGAGCGGGCGCGAGTGAGGTCGAGCACGGTAAAGCGGGAGAGCGGGCCGGTCTTGGTGTTTGCCACGGTGATTCCTTTTTACTCAGAAGTATTCAATCGGATATGTTGAGGATACGTTGATTCAGTTCGGGGTAATGCCTGCAGCCTTGATGACTTTTGCCCATTTTTCAATCTGCGCGCGGGCGAAGGCCCACAGTTCTTCCGGCGTACTGCCGACGGCCACGGCGCCGTTCTGCGTCAGGCGTTCGCGCATTACCGGCTGGTTCAAGACCTGCACCGCTTCGGCGTTGAGGCGCTGGATGATTGCGGCGGGTGTCTTCGCCGGAGCGACCAGACCCTGCCAGGCCGTGGTTTCAAAACCGGGCAGGCCCGATTCGGAGACGGTGGGCAGATCCGGCGTCAGCGGAAAGCGTTTTTCGCTGGTTACGGCGATCGCGGTGAGCCGGCCGCCGCGGATATGCGAAATCGCGCTGGGCAGGCTGGCGAAGGACAGCGAGATGCGGCCGCCGATCAGATCGACCATTGCGGTGGCCGCGCCCTTGTAAGGCACATGGACCATATCGGTGCCGGTCATCAGTTCAAACAATTCGCCGGCGAGGTGGGGGGAGCCGAGATTGCCTGAGGAGCCGTAGGTCAGTTTGCCGGGATTGGCTTTGGCAGCCTTGACCAGGTCGGCGACCGACTTGATTGGCAGCGCGGGGCCGACAACCAGTACGTTCGGTGCGCTGGCGACCAGCGTGATCGGCGCGAGGTCGCGCAACTGGTCATAGGGCAGCTTGCGGGTTACGGCGGGATTGACGCCGAAGGAACTTGGCACCAGCAGGATGGTGTAGCCGTCAGGCGCGGCGCGCACCGTGGTTTCGGTAGCAATGATGCCGCTGGCGCCGGGGCGGTTGTCGGCAACGATGCTCTGGCCCAGCCGTTCGGCTAGGCCGTCGGCCAGCGCACGGGCGATGATGTCGGCATTGCCGCCGGGGGCCTGCGCAATCAGCAGGCGGATCGGGCGTTCGGGATAGCCGCGCGCGGCCTGTGCGGCGGCCGCTGGCGTAATCGACAGCAGGGCGATGGCCGATGCCATCAGTATCCGTGCAGCAGGATGTGCACATGCCATGACAAGACTCCTCCGTGTCGGGGCCGCGATGATGTAATTGCGCGCTGGCTGCGGCGGCGGGCGCGCTTGTTATCGCGGGCAGTATGGCAGTCCGCCGCGGCCTCTGCACAAAACCGACCACATATTGGTTTCGAAATCCGTTTCAAATGCGCACGCCACGGACGGTCGCCGGTATCATGCGCGATCTATCCCGAAAAACGGTCCGCCACGCCATGCAAGCCCCGATCCTGCGTCCCCATCCTGGTGTTGAAGTCTTTATCGATGAAGGCTGTCACATTCTGGAACTGTCCAACGATGACAGTGATCCGGAACTCTCTATTGCAAGGGCGCGCGTTGAGCCCGGCGTCACCACCAAATGGCACCGGGTGCGCGATACTGTTGAGCGTTATGTGATTCTCGACGGACAGGGATGTGTCGAGATAGGGGATTACCCGCCGCAGGACGTACAGGCCGGTGACGTGGTGCTGATCCCGCCGTCAGTGCGGCAACGCATTGCCAATGTCGGTGAGGGTGATCTGGTGTTTCTGGCGATCTGCAGCCCACGCTTTACGCCGGAAGCCTATGAGGATCTCGAGAATGCGGCTTGAGGCGATGCGGATCGCTGCGGCACTGGTGCTGCTGGTCTGTGCCGGCACAGCAGCGGCGCAGGCTGTCGGACTGGGCATGGAAGACGTTCCGCTGCGCCCCAGTGAACTGAAAATGTTGAAGCGAATCGAAGCAGTGGACCCGTCGTTCAAATACGGCGACCGGGTGAAACGTTATTTCCGTACGCATCCGACGACCAAGAACCGCATCCCGCTTCGCGTGGAAGTGATTGCGGACAAGGTCAACGGTCTTTATTTCGGTGAATATGTCAGCTATTCGATGCTGATCGATGAACCGGCGGGTATCGTGACCTATGAATACGACGCCGGCACGGCGCATCGAGGGCGCGGCACAGTGGTGGTGACACCAAAGGATGTGGTGAAGACGGAATACAGCTGCGGCAAGACATCCTGCATGACGCGGGTGGAGCGCAATGGCCGCGTTATCAGCGAGCGCGGCGGCTGAGTATTCTTAGCGCGGGATGTGCGTGGCAAGGCGCGGATACACCTTGTAGACGTTGTCCTCGTAAATCTTTTTCTTGTCCGCAGCCGACAGCGTGGTGACGGCGTCGATATAACGCTTGGTGTCGTCGTAGTAGTGGCCGGTTTCTGGGTCGATGCCTTTGACGGCACCGACAATCTCCGAGGCGAACAGGATGTTGTCCGCGGGAATCACGCGGGTCAGCAGGTCGATCCCGGCCTGGTGATAGACGCAGGTATCGAAAAACACATTCTTCAGCAGATGTTCCTGCAGCGTCGGTTTGCCCATGTCCTGGGCAAGGCCGCGATAACGGCCCCAGTGATAGGGCACGGCGCCGCCGCCGTGCGGGATGACGAAACGCAGTGTCGGGAAATCCTTGAACAGATTCGCCGTGATGAACTGCATGAAGGCGGTGGTGTCGCCGTTGATGTAGTGCGCGCCGGTGAAATGGAAGGCCGGGTTGCAGGAAGCGCTGACATGCACCATCGCCGGCACATCGAGCTCGACCAGTTTCTCATACAGCGGATACCAGTAGCGGTCGGTCAACGGCGGATCGGTCCAGTAGCCTCCGGACGGGTCCGGATTGAGGTTGCAGCCGATGAATCCGTATTCCTTCACGCAGCGTTCGAGTTCGGGAATGCAGTTTGCGGGATTGACCCCGGGACTTTGCGGCAGCTGGCAGACGCCGACAAAGTTTTTCGGGAACAGCGTGCAGACGCGGTGGATCAGTTCATTGCAGATGTCTGACCACAGCGCGCTGGTCACGGCATTGCCGATATGGTGGCCCATGCCGCCGGCGCGCGGCGAGAACACGGTCAGGTTGGTGCCGCGCTCGCGCTGAATGCGCAGTTGGGCGCCTTCGATACTGTCACGGATTTCATCATCACGGATGATCAGCGAGTCTTTCGCCGGGCTGAGCCGGGTGTCTTTCAGGCTGTCTATTTGCTTCTGGCGGAAAGCCTCGAGCGATTTGGGGGCGGTGGTGTAGTGTCCGTGACAGTCGATGATCATGGATATGAGGCCGTTATTCAGTTGGCCTCGATTTTAGCCTTCTGGATGACCGGCACCCAGCGTTTCTGTTCCTCGACAATGAATTTGGCGTAATCGGCGCCGCTGGAAGGCGCGGAGTCGATGCCGCGTTCCTTCAGTTGCTTGACCACGTCCGGCGCGTTCAATGCAGCGGTGAAGTCCTTGTTCAAGCGTGCAAGGATGGCCGGCGGGGTTTTCGGTGAAGCCGACAGGCCGTACCAGTTGATCGCGAGGTAACCCTTGACACCGGCTTCGGCGATGGTCGGCACATCGGGCAGGGCTTCGGCGCGTTTGGCGCCGGTGACACCCAAGGCGCGCGCCTTGCCCGACTGCACATGCGGCACGCCGGTGGAGATCACGGCCATGAAGGCGGGGATATGGCCGGCGATCAGGTCGGTAATCGCGGGGCCGCCGCCTTTGTACGGTACGTGGTTCAGCGAGGTGCCGGTGAGGCCTTCGAACAGGGCGACAGCGAGATGGCCGGGGCTGCCGATGCCGGAAGTGGCGTAATTGATCTTGCCGGGCTGGGTTTTGGCGTAGGCGATGAATTCGGTGATGTTTTTCGCCGGCACCGAGGGATGAACGATCAGGATGTTCTGCAGCGTGACCAGCATGCCGATGTGGGCTAGGCCCTTGAGTGGGTCATATCCGGTTTTCTGGATGGCGGGGCTGACCACCAGTGAGCCGATATGCGACATGCCGACAGAATGGCCGTCGGGTTCGGAGTTCGACAGGATTTGCATCGAGATCACGCCGTTGGCCCCGGGGCGGTTGTCGACAATGACCTGTGTGCCGAGGCTGGCCGAGAGCTTGGGCTGCAGGATGCGCGCGACGAGATCGGTGGCGCCGCCGGGTGGGAAGCCGACGATGAAGCGCACGGGTTTGCTCGGGCCCCATTCTGCGGCAAAGGCCGGTGCGACGAGAAGTGATGTAGATGCGGCAATGGCGGCGGCAATGCGGCTGATCGGTTTCATGGGGAAGGCCTTGGGATGAGTTTTATGTGCGTTGCACCATTCTGCCAAAAAAAAGACTGCACAGCGGATGCCATGCAGTCTTTTTTATCAGTAACCGGCTTAGTTTAGCTGTGCCGAATCAGGTGAGCTGCGTCAGTCCAGCAGATGCAAGCGGTTTCAGGATCAGTTGCTTTGGTACAGGCCCGCTGCCTTGATGACCTTTTCCCACTTGTCCTTTTCCGACTTGATATAGGCACCGAACTCTTCCGGGGTGCTGGGCGCAGCATCGAGACCGGATTTGAACAGGATTTCCTTGATGTCCGACAGGTTCAGCACGGCCACCACTTCCTTGTTCAGGCGGTTGATGATCGTGCGCGGGGTTTTTGCCGGGACCAGTACGCCGTACCAGTTGTTGGCATCAAAACCCTTGACGCCGGATTCGGCGATGGTCGGCAGGTTGGGCACCAGTGCTGAGCGTTTGATCGTGGTTACCGCCAGCGCACGGATGCGGTTGGTCTGGATATGCGGCACTGCGCTGGCAGCTGTCGCGAAAATCAGGTTGATGTTGCCGGAGAGCAGGTCGACGATGGCCGGGCCGCCGCCTTTGTAGGCGATGTGCACGATCTTGGTTCCGGCCTGCAGGTTGAACAGTTCCAGCGCCAGATGGCCGGCGCCGCCGACACCGGAGGAACCGCCATTGAGTGACTTCGATTTGGCAAGGGCGATCAGTTCGGTGACGTTTTTCGCGGCAACCGAAGGATGCACAACCAGAATGTTGGTCGAATCGACGGTCTGCGATACAGGCAACACGTCCTTCAGCGGATCAAAAGACAGTTTTTTGTAGAGTGCGGGGTTGATGGCCAGCGAGGCGATGGTACCCATCAGTACGGTGTAGCCGTCGGGCTGGGAGTTGGCGGTGATTTCGGTCGCGATGTTGCCGGAAGCGCCGGGTCGGTTGTCGATGATGATCTGCTGGCCGAGACGTTCGCCGAGCTTCACGCCCATAGCACGTGCTGTGGTGTCAGTGCCGCCACCGGGGGCAAAGCCCACCAGCATGCGGATCGGTTTGGTCGGCTGCCAGTCGGCGGCAGGCGCTGCAGCGGTTGCGGTGCCGGCGGCAAGAGCCAGCGGCAGCGTCATTGCGATGGATTTCCAGTTGAACATGGTGTGCTCCTCGTTGGATGCTGATTTTTTGATTGGTGATTGCTGCTGAATGCGCAGGACCAGACATTATACCCAGAGGGGCTTACTGCGCGTGCCCTGACTAATGTGGCATTACGGCTATGCCGCGTCGCACCAGCAGCAGTACTTATCGGGTCTGGCTGCCGGATTTCAGGTGGTTGAGCAGCAGCCGGGCTGCCATGCTGAGGGTTTGCGGGTCGCGGGTGCAGATATTCAGCCGGTAACGGGCCCAGCTGTCATTCAGGCGGATGCAATGAAAGGCCATGGCCTTGCTGTAGGGCAGCGCGCAGTGTTCAGGCAGCACGGCGAGGCCAAGTCCGGCTTCAACCATGCGGCGCAGGCCGTCGAAGCCGTCCACCTGCAGCCGGTGTTTCAGCGCGACGCCCTGTTCGGCAGCAACCCGCAGCACCAGATTGCCGATCGAGCTGGAGTCGGAGAGGCTGACAAAGTCATGGGCTGCGGCTTCGGCCAGCGAAATGGTTTTGCGTTTGGCGAGGGCATGGTCCTGCGGCGTGATCAGCACCAGGCGGATGGCCTGATAAGGACGCAGCGTCAGTCCTTCAGCCGGCGTGTGGGGCGCACAGATGCCGATGTCGGCTTCACCTTCGGTGACGGCACGAACCACGTCGACGCTGTGTTTTTCTTCCAGCTGGATGCCGACCAGCGGGTGGGTGTCGAGGTATTCGCGCAGCGCCACCGGCAGCGCGCCCGACAGCCCCGAAGGATTGGCGTGAATGCGGATGAGCCCCCGGTGGCCGCCGGCGTATTCGCTGAGCTTGTTTTCTGCGCGGTCGAGGATGGCGAAGATGCTGCGCACATCGGCGGCGAGGGCTTCACCGGCGGCGGTCGGCCGGATGCCCTTGGGATGACGGTCGAAAAGCTGCACGTTCAACGCGGTTTCGAGTTCGGTGATGCGCTTGCTGATCGCCGGCGCGGTGATGTGTTCGCGCCCGGCGGCCTTGGCGATGCTGTGTTCTTCGACGACCGCGAGGAACAGTTTTAAGGTCGTGAGATCGGGCCGCATGATGTTATCGGGATGATGCGTTAAAATTTATCAATTAAAACAAATACTTGCCGATATCCGCCGGAGGCGGACAGTCAGCCATAAGCAGCGGGAACGGGAGTCATAAGCAATGGTTAACGCGACCGGGTGCGCATTCTGGCACCATCACCTGCGATCTACAAACCGCTAAACGGAGAAATGCGCCATGAGCGACACCATCACCCTGTTCACCAAACCCGGATGAAGTAGCTGTCTCAAGGCGAAAGAGTTTCTTTCGCGTTCCGGTGTGCAGTTCGAAGTTGTCGACATCATGGCCGATCCCGAGGGGATGACGCGCCTGCTGGCCTTTGGTGTGCGTAACGTCCCCGTGGTGTCCCGCGGTAAGGAATATGTATTCGGCCAGGTGCTGGCCGATGTGGCGCGCCTTGCCGGCGTGAAGCCGCCGGGGCAGGCGGGCTTGGCGCCGGCGCAGATGGTAGAGCGCTGGCTGTTTGTACTGACCGCGGCACAGCGCTTCGTGCGCCAGCTCCCCACGGATTATATGGAAGAGCGTGCAATCGCCAATCGCGACCGCTCGGTGCGGTACATGGCTTTCCATGTGTTCCGCATCGGTGAGGCACTTCTCGAAGTGACCCAGGGTGAAGAGATGACCGTCGAGCGGCCGAATGTGCCGCCCGGCGACCATTTGCAAACCGGTGATCAGATTGCCGTCTACGGTGACGACATTATCAAACGCATCACGTCGTGGTGGGGCAGCGTTGCCGACCCGACCTGTGCGGGTAAAGTGCCGACGTACTACGGCATGCAGCCGATGCGCGATGTGCTGGAGCGCTGTACCTGGCACTCGGCGCAGCACGTCCGCCAGCTGATGGCGATTCTCGAGCGTCTGAATATTGCGCCCGATACGCCGGTGACAGACAAGGATCTGGCGGGTCTGCCGATGCCGAAGGGCGTCTGGGAATAAGGTCTGAAACGAGACCGTCAACTCAACCGGAAACAACATGACATTGCAAATTGGAATTCTCGAAGGTGATGACATCGGGCTGGAAGTGGTGCCCGAGACCATCAAGGTGATGAAGGCGGCGGCACTTAAGTGCGGACTGTCGGTGCAATGGCACCCGGTGCCGATCGGCATGAAGGCGTACAAGGAGCTGGGTTACACCCTGCCGCCGGGAACGCTGGAAAAGCTCGACACGCTGGACGGCTGGGTGCTCGGACCGATCGGCCATCAGGCTTATCCGAAAGGTTTGCCCAATGCGATCAACCCGCATCCGATCCTGCGCAAGCATTACGACCTGTTCGCCAATATCCGTCCCGCCAAGTCGTACGCCGGGCTGCCGTCGATTTACAACGACGTTGACCTGATCATCGTGCGCGAGAACAACGAAGGTTTTCCGCCGGACCGTAACGTGTTTATGGGCAACGGCGAGTTCCGGCCGACGCCGGACATGACCATCGGCATTCGCGTGATCACACGTCAGGGCTCGCGCAAGGTCGCACGCGCGGCGTTCGAGCTGGCGCGCACGCGTCCGCGCAAGATCATGACGGCGGTGCACAAGGACACGGTGTTCAAGCTCGCTTGCGGCATGTTTGCCGAAGAGTGCCGTCTGATGGCCAAGGATTATCCGGACGTGACCTACAACGAAGTGCTGGTCGACACGATGGCGATGAAGCTGGTGATGAAACCCCAGCAGTTCGACGTCATTGTCACCACCAACACCTTCGGCGACATCCTTTCGGATGCGGCTGCAGGGTTGGTCGGCGGACTGGGTCTGGCCCCCGGACTGTCAGCGGGACCGGACCGCGCGATGGCGCAGGCCACGCACGGCTCGGCACCGGATATCGCGGGGAAGGGCATTGCCAATCCCTACGCGATGATCATGTCGGGTCAGATGCTCTACGCTTGGCTGGGCCACAAGCACAATGAACCGAAAGCCGTCGAGGCTGCGGATCTGATGGAGAAGGCCGTGGAAGCGGTGATCCGTGAAGGCAAGGTGCTGACCGGCGACCTCGGTGGCAAGGCCAGCACCCGCGAGATGGGCGACGCGATCGCCGCCAAGCTCGCCTAGGCAAAAGCCTAGGCGGCTTTTGCAGCGGCTTTGCGCCCGGCGGCCATACGGGCCGCCAGCGTGAAGGCGTGTTCGATTGCGCCCACGTCGGCGACACCTTTGCCGACGATGTCGTAGGCGGTGCCGTGTGCCGGCGTGGTGAACACTGACGGCAGTCCGGCAGTCACGGTGACGCCCTTGTTGAAGCCGAGCAGCTTGGTCGCGATCTGGCCCTGGTCGTGGTACATCATCACCACGCCGTCGAATTTGCCTTTGAGCGCCTGCAGGAAAATGGCGTCGGAGGAAATCGGGCCCTGGCAGTCGATGCCGCCGCTTTTCAGTTTGTCGATGGTTGGGCGGATGATGCGGATTTCTTCGTCACCGAACAGGCCGTTTTCGCCGTTATGCGGGTTTAGTGCGGCAACACCGATGCGCGGATTGGCTTTGCCGGCGGCGCGCAGCGTGTCGTTGGCAAGATTTACGGCGGCTGTGATGCGTTCCGGCGTGATCATGTTGACGGCATCACGCAATGCAACGTGTGAGGTCACGCGGAAGGTGCTGAACTGGTCGATAACGTTCATTTCACCGAAAAAACCGCTGTGCTTGAGCAGGCTGGCGAACATCTGATGCTCGTCGTTGAATTTCCAGCCGCCGCGGTTCATCGCACCCTTGTTCAGCGGCGCAAAGCTGATGCCGTCGAGTTTGCCGGAGATGGCGAGGTCGATCATGAATTTGAGCGCATCACCTGCCAGCTTGCCGGCTTCGTCCGAGGACACGCCCTGCGGGTATTTCGCCGGATCGGTGTCGCCGAGATCGATCAGCGGGTAGTCCTTGCGCGGCCACTGGATCTCGTCGATGTTGTTGCAGACGCTGTAAGCGAATTTGACGTTGGCGTTGCGCATGCCGAGTTCCAGCACGCGGCGATCGCCGATGATGATGGTTTGTGCGCAGGCGGCGGGTTTGCCGGTGGCCAGCAGTTTGGCGGCGATTTCCGGGCCGATCCCGGTGACGTCGCCGAGCATGAATCCGATGCGGGGTAGTGTGTTCATGAGTTCTCCAGTGGGGCGGA
>CANHZX010000106.1 GCA_947465215.1 Betaproteobacteria bacterium
AACGCGATCACGCCGTGGCGCACCGGACTGGATCGGGTCAACGGCCTGGCCTTCGATGCCGAGGGCCGGCTGTTCGGCTGCTGTCAGGGCGGACGCAGCGTGATGCGCTTTGATCCCGACGGTAAAAACGTGGTGATCGCCGACAAGTTCGAAGGCAAGCGCCTGAATACGCCGAACGACCTCGCGATTGATCGCAAAGGTCGCATCTGGTTCACCAACCCATGGAACGACGGCAACGTCGACAAAACGGAAAAGCAGGAGCTGGGAGACCGCTCGGTTTACCGCCTCGATCCGCAGAAGGACGGCACCTACTCGATTACGCGCGTCGTCTTCGACACCACGCAGCCCAACGGCATCCTGGTGTCGCAGGACCAAAGCACGCTGTATGTCGCCGAAAGCAGTTTCACCGCAGGCATCGTGCGCGAACTACGCGCCTATCCGATCCGTGATGACGGCAGTCTCGGCCCGTATAAGACGCTGTTCACCTGGGGCGAGGATTATCGCGACATCCATCGCGGCATCGACGGGATGACGCTGGATATGGACGGCAACATTGTCGCAACGGCGGGCTGGGAAGTCGCAGGCGCTGGACCGATGATTTATGTGTTCTCGCCGACCGGCCGCGTACTCGAAACACATCCGGTGCCGGCAATCCGTCCGACCAACTGCTGTTTCGGTGGTCAGGACATGAAGACGCTGTTTGTCACCACCACGCAGGGTCACTTTTTCCGTGCGGAGACACATCGCAGGGGTTGGGCAATTTACCCCTGAGCCTGAACCGCGCAAAACCTGGTCAACAGCTTCAGGAAGCGCCGCATTTTCCATGATACGGATTCGCCGCTTTGTACTGACTCACAGTGCGCCGGGCGGTAAAATCGGGGTTTCCCCAAACTGCGATTTCAGATCATGGATTTTCACTTTACCCCCGAACAGGAACAGTTCCGCGACGCCGTGCGCGGATTTGCCGAGCGCCACCTGCGCGACGGCGCGCTGAAGCGCGCGCATCAGGAAGAACATCCCTGGGATGTCGCCAAGCTGATGGCCGAACAGGGCCTAATGGGCATCACGATGAAAGAAGAGGACGGTGGTCAGGGCGGCTCCTTGATGGACGCCATCATCGCCATTGAAACCATCGCTTCGATCTGCCCGCGCAGCGCCGACGTGATCCAGGCCGGCAACTTCGGCCCGGTGCGGGTGCTCGCCGAATACGGCACCCCGGATCAGAAAAAACGCTATCTCGACAAAATTCTCGCCGGTGAATCAGTGATCACCGTCGGCATGACCGAACCGGAAGCGGGTTCGGCCGTCACCGACCTCAAAACCAGCGCAACGCCGGACGGCGAGGGTTATCGCATCAACGGTGTGAAAGTGTTCCAGACGCATGCGTCGTACGCCGACGTGATGTTGACCTATGTGCGTTTCGGTCCCGGCGTCGGCGGCATCGGCTCGGTGCTGATCCCGCGGGATGCTGAAGGATTCAAGCAAGGCGCGCCATCGAAGTTTCTCAACGGCGAAGAGTGGGTGCAGACCTATCTCGACAACGTCTATGTCGGCCCCGAAAACGTCATGCTGAAAGAAGGCGGCTTCAAGAAGCAGATCGCCGGTTTCAACGTCGAACGCATCGGCAACACCGCACGTTCGCTGGCCTTCGGCCGTTATGCCTACAACATCGCCCGCGAATGGGCGCTGCAGCGCAAGCAGTTCGGCCGCCTGTTGTGCGAATTCCAGGGCCTGCAGTGGAAATTCGCCGACATGAAAATGAAGCTCGATGCCGGTCAGCTGCTGCTGTACCGGGCCGCCGTGAACGCCGACAACGGCATCCCCTCTGCCGATGACACCGCGATCGCCAAGGCATTCTGCAATCAGGCCGGCTTCGACATCTGCAATGAAGCAATGCAGATCATGGGCGGCATGGGCTACACCGATGAGTCCCTGGTCGAATACTGCTTCCGCAAATGCCGCGGCTGGATGATTGCCGGCGGCTCGATCGAGATCCTCAAAAACCGCATTGCTGAAGGCATTTTCGAGCGCAGCTTCTCGCAGCGCCCGCCGAAGGCCTGATCTGACCGACAACCCTGCCGCGCCCCGTGCGTGGCAATTTTTATTGCGCCATGTCCAATAACAAACTCTATCAAGCCGTCTTTGACCCCCGCTCCATCGCGCTGATCGGCGCCTCGAGCGACGAAAAGAAAAACACTTCCCGTCCGCAGCGTTATCTCAAGCGCCACGGTTATCAGGGCCAGCTGATTCCGGTGAACCCGGCGCGTGCCGAAATTTTCGGTGACAAGGCTTATCCGGATGTCACTTCCATCCCCGGCGAAGTCGACCACGCTTTTGTGATGGTCCCCGCCAAAGCGGTACCCGAAGCGGTGAAACAATGCGTTGCGAAAAAAATCCCGGTGGTCACGGTCTACAGCGACGGCTTCGCTGAAACCGGCGCGGAAGGCCGCATCAAGCAACTGGAATTGAACGAGATCATCCGCGGCAGCAATACGCGGCTGGTCGGCCCGAACTGCATCGGTCTGATGAGTACGCAAACCCATCTCGCGCTGTCGGTCAACGCCGTTCTGGAAAAACTGGATATCACCCCCGGCGGTCTGGCGATCGTGTCGCAGTCCGGTAGCATGATGGGCGGCCTGATGTCGCGCGGCCTCGGCCGCGGTGTCGGTTTTTCAAAACTCATTTCGGTTGGCAACGAAGCCGACCTTGGCGTCGGCGAACTGGCCGGCCTGCTGGTCGATGATCCGCATACCGACGCGATCCTGCTGTTCATGGAAACCATCCGCGACGCCAAACATCTGGCGGACGCTGCGCGCCGCGCCTATGACGCCAACAAACCGGTGATCGTCTACAAGCTCGGCCGTTCGGAAGTCGGCCAGGACCTCGCCGCTTCACACACCGGCGCGATGGCAGGCACCGATGAAGCCGTTGATGCCTTTTTCAAGGCCCACGCCATGTTGCGCGTCGATACGCTGGAAGCGCTGTTCGAACTGCCGGCGCTGGTCAAAGGCCGCAAGCCCAATAAGAAGCACCGCGTGGCAGCGATGACGACCACCGGCGGCGGCGCGGCCTGTGTGGTCGACCGCATCGGCACCTACGGCGTTGACGTCGTCGGCCCGACTGATGCACTGGTCGCCAAACTGGCGCAACAGAACATCACCATCAACAAGTCACGCATCACCGACCTGACGCTGGCCGGCGCGAAAAAGGAAATCTACGGCGGCGTGCTCAATGCGCTGCTGGCTTCCGACCATTGCGACCTCGTGCTGGCCGTCGCCGGCAGTTCGGCACAGTTCCAGCCACAGATTGCCGTCGAACCGCTGGTCGAAGCCGACCGCGGCGACAAGGCGCTGGCGGTGTTTCTCGCGCCGCATGCCGAAGCCTCGCTGAAACTGCTGGCGAGTGCCGGCGTTGCCGGCTTCCGCACGCCGGAATCCTGCGCCGATTCGATTCGCGCCTGGAAACAATGGGTTCCGCCACTGGCAATTCCGGCGGCCGATGCCAAACGTACGGCGGCAGCCGATGCCTTGCTGAAAGCGGCGCCGGGCAAACAGCTCAATGAACAGCAGGCCTGTGGCGTCTTCGGCGCGCTGGGCGTGCCGCAGGCGCAGACTGCGGTGATGGCCGATGCCGGCGCCAAGGTTGATATCAGTTATCCGGTGGTCGCCAAGATTCTGTCTCCGGACATCGCGCATAAAACCGATGCCGGCGGTGTGGTGCTGAACATTGCGGATGCGTCGGCCCTCAAGCAGGCGGCGAACGATATCTTTACCCGCGTCAAAGCCAAACATCCGCAGGCCAAACTGAACGGCATCCTGGTGCAGCGCATGGAGCGCGGACTTGCCGAAGTCATCGTCGGTTACAAGCGCGACCCGCAGGTCGGCCCGCTGGTAGTGATCGGCGTCGGCGGCGTACTCGCCGAGATCTACAAGGATTTTGCGATGCGCCTGGCGCCGGTAACGCCGGAAACCGCTCTGCAGATGATTGAAGAAGTCAAAGGCCTCGCCGTCATCCGCGGCTATCGCGGTATGACCAAAGGTGACTGCAAGGCGCTGGCCGAAGCGGTGGCCGCATTCTCGCAACTTGCCACCTTCGATGACATTGCCGAAGCTGAAATCAACCCGCTGATCGTCCGCAAAGAAGGCGACGGCGTGGTGGCGGTGGACGGTCTGATCGTCCGCCAATAAAAGCATTAACCAGCCGGGTCGCCCGCGACCCGGCGGAGGAGCGTCACACGTGGCACAAAGTCTGGGCAACAAGCTGGACACGGGGGACCGTTTCCCCGATCTGGATCTGTCGCTGGTCGGCGGCGGGTCACAACGCATTTCGGCGCTGGCCGGCAGCGGCTGGAGCGTCGTACTCTTGTACCGCGGCGACTGGTGAAGATACTGCCGTCAGCAGTTGGCTGACTATCAGACCTGGCTCCCCGACCTGAAACAGCTCGGCATTACCGTCATCGCCGCTTCGGTGGATTCACCCGAAGATGCCTGTAAGTCCGTCGAATCACACAAACTCGCCTTCCCTGTCGCGCACAGTCTCGATTATCAGGACATCAGCCGCCGCACTGGCGCATTCATCGAGCATGAGCGCAAAATCCTGCAAGCCACAGGATTCCTGCTCAAGCCGGATCTGATTGTGCATGTCGCCACTTATTCAACCGGACCCATCGGTCGCCTCACGCCCAACGACGTGAGTTCGATCGTGCGATTGAACCTCGCGAAAACAACAGCACCCCAAGGAGAAAAAATATGTTGATGGAACAACTCGCCGACTACGCCATCCGCGAACAGACGTCCAAGCTGCCGCCGCAGGTGATCCACCACGCCAAACGCGCGGTGATCGACTGGTATGCCGCACTGCTGCCGGGCAGCATCGTCAATCCGGCGGTGCTGATGGAAGAAGCCTTTGCCGAAGATCTGGATCGCGGCCGTGCGCACCTCGCCACCGGCCGGCGCGCCACGTTGCGCGCCGCCGCGCTGATCAACGGTGCGGCTTCGCACTCGGTCGAGTTCGATGACATCTACCGAGATGCCGGTTACCACCCAGGCAGCCCGACGATTTCCGCGGCGCTGGCCGCGGCACAGGCTTCCGGTGCATCAGGCGACCGTTTCCTGCGCGGCGTGATTGTCGGTTACGAAATCTCCACACGTATCGGCGAAGCGGTGATGCCTTCACATTACAAATACTGGCATACCACCGGCACTGTCGGCGCCTTCGGCGCTGCCGCCGCAGCAGCGACCATTCTCGGCGCCAATAAGGAACAGTTCATGCACGCGATGGCCACGGTCGGCAGTTTTGCCTCCGGCCTGCAGCAGGCCTTCCGCTCGCAGGCGATGACCAAGCCGCTGCACGGCGGTCATGCCGCAGATGCCGGCTGCTGGGCGGCGATGGCGGCGATGAAGGGCCTCACCGGTGCGCTCGACATGCTTGAGGGCGAAGTCGGTTTCGGCAATGCGATGAGCGTGAATCCGGACTGGAGCAAAGCGACCAAGGGGCTGGGTGTGGATTACCACATCAACCAGATGACATTCAAAAACCACGGTTGCTGCGGCCACACCTTCCCGTCAATCGACGGCGCGCTGCACCTGCAACAACAACACAAGTTCACGCACCAGGATGTGAAGCACATCAAGCTGCATACCTACAAGGCCGGCCTCAACATCATCGACAACAATAATCCCGAGGGTGAATACCAGGCCAAGTTCAGTATCCAGTACACGGTTGCGCATGCGCTTGTACGCGGCAGCGTGCGGCTGAACGCATTTGATCCCGATCATCTCAATGATCCCGAAATACGGGCACTGCTGAAAAAGATCGAGCCGATCGCCGACCCCGAGATTTCAGCGGGTTATCCGAACCGCCGCGAATCACGGGTGGAAATCGAATTGAACGACGGCCGCAAGTTCGAACACTTCCAGCCCTATCGCAAGGGTGATCCGGAGCTGCCGCTGACCGACGACGAGCTGAACGGCAAGTTCATCGAGCTCGCCGAGCCGGTGATCGGCAAGGCTGCTGCAGCCTCCCTGCTGAAACAACTATGGGATACCGAGAAGCTGGCCAACGTCGATTACGATACCGGCAACGGATCGAAACGCGCTGCGGGCTGATATTTCCGACAACTCAAAACACCCCAGGGGAGGCCCATGAAAAAAACCCTGATGCTGCTGACGCTGGCCGCGATGGTCTCTCCGGTGGGTGCGGCAGAACAGTTTCCGACACGGCCGATCCGCGTCATCGTGCCCTATGCTCCCGGCGGCAACGTCGATATCTCGGCGCGCATCATCGCGCCGCCGTTGGGCGAAGTGCTCGGCCAAACCATCGTGGTCGACAACCGTCCGGGCGCCGGTGGCAACCTCGGCGCTTCATTGGTGGCCAAGGCCACACCCGACGGTTACACACTGCTGGTCGGATCGAGCGGTCCGCTGTCGGTGAATCCGGTGATTTTCAAAAGCCTGCCTTACGACACGCTGAAAGACTTCGCGCCGATCTCGACCGTGCAGGCCGTTCCGCTGGTCGTGCTTGCCGGGCCGAAATCGAACATCAATTCCATTGCCGACATCATCGCTGCTGCCAAGGCTCGCCCGGGCAAGCTGACCATGGCATCAGCTGGCGCAGGCACCACCAATCATTTCGCAATTGAACTGTTTGCGCATATTGCCAATGTCAAACTGCTGCATGTGCCGTACAAGGGCAGCGGCCCTGCGCTGTCGGAACTGCTCGGCGGCCAGGTGGAAACCATGATCGACCAGCTCGCAGCATCCATCGGCTATGTGCGCGACGGCCGTCTCAAGGTACTGGCGGTAACCACGCAGCAACGCGCCGCTGCACTGCCCAATGTGCCGACGCTGGAAGAGCTCGGCTACAAGGGCTATCAGGCATCGACACTGCTGGGCTTGCTGGCCCCGGCCGGCACACCCAAACCCGTCGTGGTCAAACTCAATGCCGGCGTGCGCAAGATCATGGACAACAATACCGTCGCGGAACGTTTCCGCGGGCTCGGCGCCAACCCCGGCGCGAGTTCGCCCGAGGAATTCACCGCCCGCATCCGCGACGAGCTGGAACAGTGGCGATCGCTGGTCAAACAGCTCAACCTGAAATTCGAATAACCGTTTTGAGGAATCCCTGATGAGCAAGATTATCCTGCGTCAAACTGCACGGCTGCGTGAGTTGCTGGCGCGCCCCGGCTGTATCGTCGCCCCCGGTGTCGCCGACGCCTTCGGTGCGCGACTGGTAAAGATGGAAGGTTTTGATGCGGTGTACATGACCGGCTTCGGCACCAGCCTGACGCGGCTGGGCATGCCCGACGTCGGCCTGCTCACCGCGACCGAGATGATCGACAACGCCAGCCGCATCGCCGAAGCCTCGGAGCTGCCGGTCATCGCCGACGCCGACACCGGATACGGCAATCCGATCAACACCCGCCGCACCATCCGCGATTACGAAAAAGCTGGCGTCGCGGGAGTGCATCTCGAAGACCAGGCCTGGCCCAAACGCTGCGGCCACCTCGCCGGCAAACGCGTGATCCCGACCGCGGAAATGGTCGCCAAGATCAAGGCCGCCTGCGATGCGCGACGCGATGACGATTTTGTGATCATCACCCGCACCGACGCGATCGCCATTGAAGGCCTCGATGCCGCGCTGGAGCGCGGCGAGCGTTACCGTGAAGCCGGCGCTGATGTACTGTTCATCGAGGCGCCGGTGGGCCGCGAGCAGGTTGAAATCGTATCCAAGCGCTTCAAGGGCGTACCGCTGCTCTACAACATGGCCGCCAGCGGCAAAACCCCGGATCTGCCGGCAGATGAGCTCGGCCAGTTGGGCTTCAAGCTGGCGATCTATCCGAACTGGATGCTGCTCGCAGCAATTCCGGCGATGCAGAATCTGCTGCGCGAACTCAAAAAAACCGGCTCCATTGCGCACATGCGCGACAAGGTCGCCAACTTCAAGCAATTCACCGACATCGCCGGCCTGCCGGAAATCCAGGAACTCGAAAACCGCTACGGCCTGCCTGAAGACCAGCGCGCCGCGCTCTGATACAGACGGCATGACCTTCCACGTACGGCGCTTTTCCCTGCTCGGCCTAGCGGCCGCGCTGTGCGCCGCGTTAAGTCTGCCGCTAAATGCGCAAACCGACCGGCCCTCCCAGCCGGAACCGGCAGGTATCCGCAGCGAGAAACAACTCGCTCACGCGCCGCGCTACATGGTCGCTGCAGCGCATCCGCTGGCGGTAGATGCGGGCCTGCAGATGCTCGATGCCGGCGGCAGTGCCGTGGACGCGATGATCGCGGTCCAGCTGGTGCTGAATCTGGTTGAACCGCAGGCTTCGGGACTCGGCGGCGGCGCTTTCCTGCTGCACTACGATGCAAAGGCGCGGGCGGTGCGTGCCATTGACGGCCGTGAAACAGCGCCGGCTGCGGCAACCCCCGAACTGTTCATGCGCGACGGCAAACCCATGAACTTCCGCGAGGCTCTTACCGGCGGTCGCTCCGTGGGTACGCCGGGTGTCGCCCGCCTGCTGGAAACCGCGCACCGCAAACACGGTCGTCTGCCTTGGGCGGATCTGTTCAAACCCGTGATCGAACTCGCCGAAAACGGTTTCCCGCTGCCGGACCGCGTACACGCACTGCTGCTGCGCGACCGTGCCATCGCCGGTGAGGCCGTAGCACGCAGCTATTTCCTGCAAGCGGACGGAACACCCAAACCCGCCGGCACCCTGCTGCGCAATCCGGAATTCGCGCGCACGCTGCGTGCCATTGCAGCCGGCGGCGCCGATGCGTTTTATCAAGGCGACATTGCCCGCGCGATGGTTGCTGCGGTGCGCGGGCACGCCGCCAATCCCGGCCTGTTGAGCGAAGCCGATCTTGCTCAGTATCAAGTAAGGGAAGTGGATGCCTTGTGCGGACCTTATCGCGCCTACCGCATCTGCGGCATGCCGCCGTCGTCATCCGGCGGCATAGCCGTGCTGCAGATACTGGGCCTTCTATCGCCGCAGAAGCTGTCTGCGGTTCGGCCCGGTTCAACGCAGGCGGTCCATCTGCTCGCCGAGGCGGGACGCCTCGCCTACGCGGATCGCAACCGCTGGGTGGCTGATGACCGGTTTGTCGATGTACCAGTGCGCGGCCTGCTCGACCCGGCTTATCTTGCTGCGCGGGCCCGGCTGATCCGGACCGATCGCTCCATGGGCACGGCCGAAGCGGGCCGGCCGCCGGGTGCTGCACTGGTTTATGCCGACGACCCGGTTGAGGAAGTCGCCGGCACCAGCCAGATTGCCATTGTCGATGGCGATGGCAATGCAGTATCGCTGACCACAACCATCGAAAACTTTTTCGGCAGCCGGATCATGGTCGGTGGTTTTCTGCTGAACAACCAGCTCACCGATTTCAATTTCAATCCGGTTGAACCAGGGCGGCCTGTGGCCAATGCCGTGGCGCCGGGCAAACGGCCGCGCAGCTCGATGGCGCCGACGCTGGTGTTCCGCGACAACGGCGACCTGCATCTGGTGCTGGGCTCCCCGGGCGGCAGCAGGATCATCAATTACGTCGCGAAGACACTGATTGCAGCGCTCGACTGGAATCTCGACATCCAGTCCGCCATCGCGTTACCGAACAGCGGCAGCCGTAACGGCCCGACGGAAATCGAGCGTGGCACCGAAGCCGAGGCGCTGGCGGCGCCGCTGCGCGGCATGGGACATATCGTGGAAATTGCCGACATGACCAGCGGTCTGCACGGCATCATGCGGGATGGCAAGGGTTGGCAGGGCGGCGCGGATCCGCGCCGCGAAGGCATCGCGAAGGGGCGGTAACATTTAATGCGTTAAATAAGGACACTGCAATGGCATTTACGATGTTCGAAAAAATCTGGAAAAGCCATGTCATCCTGGAAAAGCCGGGTGGTGACGCGTTGCTGCACATCGACCGCAACTTTGTACATGAAGGTTCTTTTCATGCCTTCGGCGCACTGGCCAAGGAAGGCCGCAAAGTGCGCAAGCCGCGGCAGAACTTCGCCGTGGCCGATCACTATGTGCCGACCGTCGGCCGCGAACGCGGTGTCGAAGCCGCAGAAGATGCCGATGCGCGCAACATGATAC
>CANHZX010000107.1 GCA_947465215.1 Betaproteobacteria bacterium
ACATGGAATCAGCTGCTTCCCAGGCGACCACCGCGGTGAAAAAGGCCAGCGAGAAAGCTGCCTGAGCCTTAGTAACAAGCGCAGCAACAAAAAGCCCCCGGAGAAATCCGGGGGCTTTTTTATTGAATTGCGCCGCCGTTTCAGGCCTGGAACGGTGTCCATGGAAAACCCAGTGCACTGACTCCAGCCTTGAGCATTGCAATGGCCGGCGCCACTTGAGCCGCATCGCCGCGCACCCCGAGCTCGATATAACGCTCCGGGGTCACCCGCGGCAGGCTGAACACCTTGAGTTCCGGATAAGCGCGCAGGCATTCATTCATCAGATCAATCAGCTGGCTCTCGCCCGCTTCACGAACAATGATCGCCGCCTCCACCGCACGCACCGCACCGATGGATGCGTAACGCTGGTCAATCACCCACTCCATCATCGGCCACGACATCTCGGGAAAACCAGGCAGGAAATGGTGATTGCGGAAAGTGAATCCCGGAATGCGGTTGTATGGATTCGGAATGATCGTCGCGCCTTCGGGAAACTCGCCCATCATCAGGCGCTGCGGCGTAACACCTTTCGGATCATCGGCAAAACGCCCGCGGATTTCGGTTTCCGCCTCGGGATGCAGCTTCAGCGCAACGCCGGCTGCGGCTGCCGCGCACTGCCGGGTGTGATCATCCGGCGTCGCACCGATGCCGCCGAAACTGAACACCACATCATCACCGGCCAGCGTGCGGCGCAGCGTCGATACGATCAGATCGGGCTCATCGCCCAGATACTGCACCCACGACAGATCGAAGCCCCGCGCCGCAAGCAGCGCAATGGCCTTGGCCATGTGTTTATCCTGGCGTTTGCCGGAGAGGATTTCATCCCCGATGATGATGGCGCCGAATTTCATGTTTCGCACTGCTCCATTTCGTTTACACGCAAGAACGCCGCGCCGAAACAGCCGGCGCCGGCATTCACGATTACCGGTTGATCAACTGTGAATGTAGCTTTCGAGTTGCTGAATGGTCATCTGCTGGTCGGCAATCACTTCCTTAACCAGATCACCAATCGACAACATGCCGACAACCTTGCCGGCATCGAGCACCGGCAAATGGCGGATGCGCTTGTTCGACATCACCGCCATGCACTCATCGACTTTCTGCAACGGCCCGACACAGACCACCTTGTCGGACATGATTTCGCGGACCGCGAGGTCATGCGACGACTTGCCAAAAAGGATGACCTTGCGCGCGTAATCGCGTTCCGACAGGATGCCGCGCAGCTTGTCGTCGCTCATCACCAGCAGTGCGCCGACGTTTTTTTCGGCCATCAACTTCAGCGCGTCGTACACGCTGCTATCAGGAGTCACTGACCACACGCTGCTGCCCTTGTCCTGCAACAACTGGCTGACTGTTTTCATGACCCCCTCCTCCGGGAGACGCCGGATGGAACCGGCAGGAAATCAGTCTAGCGAATTTTCAGCCCGGCGCGAAGCGACCACATCACGGTCATTTTCCGCTGATGGCGTCGGCCTTCTGCAGCAGGTTCTGTGCCATTCGGATGTTGGCGAGGTCCACCAGGCGGCCATCGACCTGCACCGCACCCTTACCCTCGCGGGCGGCCTGCGCCATCGCATCAACAATGCGTCGGGCTTTGGCGACTTCATCGGCTGACGGACTGAATACTGCGTTCGCCGCTTCGATCTGCGTCGGATGGATCGCCCACTTGCCCTCGTAGCCCAGCGCGGCGACACGGCGTGCCGCCGACAGAAAACCTTCAGGGTCCTTGAAGTCGCCGTAAGGGCCGTCAATCGGTCGCAGCCCGTAGGCACGGCAGGCAACGAGGATGCGCACCTGCGCCGCATGCCAGGGATCGGTCTGATGGTATTCCCGCTTGCCTTCGGCATTGCGGTCCGACAGCACGCCATATTCAGGATGCAGCCCGCCGATGATGGTCGTACGTGCCCGCGTTGAAGCGGCGAAATCACCCGACCCGAAAGCCAGTGCCTCCAGCCGGCGGCTGGACTGCGCGATGGCTTCCACATTGGCCAGTCCCAGCGCCGTTTCGATCAACGCCTCGAAACCGATACGCTTGGTCCGTCCCTGTGCCATCTCGATCTGCGTAACCAGCATATCCAGCGCGTAGAGATCGGCAGGAACACCGACTTTCGGCACCACCAGCATGTCGAGCCGAGGACATTGTTCAACAAGATCAACCACATCGCGGTACATGTAATGGGTATCCAGGCCGTTGATACGCACGGCCATGACTTTTTTACCCCAGTCCATGTCATTCAGTGCGGCGATGACATTCTTGCGCGCCTGCGGCTTGTCGTCGGGTGCGACGGCATCTTCCAGATCCAGAAAGATCACATCTGCCGCCGATTTCGCCGCCTTGTCGAACAGCGCCGGATTAACGCCGGGGACCGCAAGTTCGGAACGCGTCAGTCGTGGCGTTGCGGGTTCAGGCTGGGTGAAGCTCATGTCATTTCTCCTTTGCGGGACTGCTGCCGGACATCGCCTCCAGTACCGTGATCAGCGCGCCGAGATCATCACGGCCGCGACCCTGTCCCATCAATGCATTGATCTGCTGCATCACCAGTGCGCCGCCGGGCGAGGCCAGTCCGGCCTCATGCGCGAGCCCGAGAATGATGCCGAGATCCTTGTGATAAAGCCGCGTGTCGATACCGTTTTCGAAATTGCGGTCAACCATGCGTTTGCCGAACAGGTCCATGACCCGGCTCGCCGCAACACCACCCATCAGCACTTCGCGTACCTTGCCGGGATCCGCACCCAGCCGCGCCGCCAGATGCAGCGATTCAGCCACGCCCTGAGTCGCCACCAACAGCGCCAGCTGATTACAGGCCTTAGTCACTTGCCCTGCACCGATGTCACCGACACGGGTAATGGTCTTGCCCATGCAGGAGAACAAAGGCTTTACCTGTTCAAACACATCCGTTTTACCGCCGACCATGATCGACAGCGTCGCCTGTTCAGCACCCATCGGTCCACCGGAAACAGGGGCATCGAGCATCTCGATGCCCTTGGCCGAAAGCTGCTTTGCGACCGCGCGCGCCACGGCCGGTGAAATGGTTTCCATGTCGACCAGTACGAGGCCGGACTTTGCACCATGGATAATGCCGTTGGCGCCGAGCGCTACCTGCTCGAAATCGCTGGATGCGGTAACCATCGTAAACACCACATCCGATACTGCCGCCAGTGCCGCAGGCGTTTCGTAAGCCGTGGCACCGATAGCGACCAGCGGCTGAGTACTTTCAGCACGGCGGCCCCACACGCCCAGTTGATGACCGCCTTTGTGCAGATGCTGCGCCATATGGCGCCCCATCGCACCCAATCCGATGAATCCGACTTTCAATGCCATTCCCCTTTTATGTCCGACCCACCCAACCGAATGCCATGATCAGCGGCAGGGTCAGCCAGAACAGTATGGTACTCCAGCCGATCAGCAAGGCTGCAGCGCCTGAATCCAGTTTAAAACGATCCGCCAGCAGCAATGCCGTCATCATTGCCGGTGTGGTGCCTTCGACCACCGCGGCATACTGCGCCTCACCCATCGGCGAATAAATCAGCGGCGCAATCAGCCACACGATGAAGGGCGTCAGCAGCAGCTTGATACCGACCACGGACAGAATTTCACCGCGGGGCACCAGATTGCGCCAGGGGATGGTCATACCCAGCACAAACAGGATCACCGGAATCGTCGCCTGTCCGATGAAGCGCGTCGCGGCAACCAGCGGCTCATAGGTCAAACCCAGCTGCTGGCAGGTAAAGCCGGATAGAAAAGCCCAGATCGGCGGCATCGTCAGCACCACACCGATCACCGAAGGCCGGGCCGCATCGCCATCGTGCGAGCCCAGCCGCGTAGCGATCCACACGCCGAGTGTCCACACCAGCGGCATCGTCATCAGCATGTCGTTGAACACCGCGTAACGGATCGACTCGGCACCGAAAAAAAACACCAGCAGGGGGGCGCCGATATTGAAGGTATTTCCGAACATGCCACCGAGCATCAGCGCGGCGCGGGTGCGGTCGCTGAGCCCGGGCCACAGTGGCAATCGATACAGCATCAGATACAGAAAGCCGCCGGAAATCAGTGACGCGATGCCGACCAGCAGCGGCACCGACAGCAGGTCGCGGCTGATCGGAGTACTCGATGCGACCGCAAACAGAATGCAGGGGTAAAACAGATACATCACCAGCCGGTTCAGGCTGCTGCGCATCTGCTCGACATCGGTGTCCGGAAAAAAACGCGTCCACAACGCACCGGCGCAAACCAGCAGCGACAGCGGCAGCATGACCTGCACCATCAGGTCGACGAGTTGGGTGGCGTAATTCATCAGAAGGACGGAACTGACGGCGGCACGGCAGACACCGTCGAGGCATTATAAATTATTCAATAAAAACAAATACTTGTTTTATCCGCTTAGCGGCGCGCTTCCGGATTGATCAGATTCGGCGGCAACTTGCCCTGCAAAGCGGCCACCAGATTCTGCGCTGCCAGCATCGCCATCGCTTTGCGCGTCGCTTCGGTGGAGCTGCCAACATGCGGAGCGAGCACGACGTTGTCGAGCTTGAGGAATTCCGGATTCAGCTTCGGCTCGTTCTCATAAACATCCAGTCCGGCGCCGCGGATGCCGCCTTTTTTCAGGACATCGATCAGCGCGGCGTCATCCACAACACCGCCGCGCGTCGAATTGATCAGGATCGCGGACCGCTTCATTTTCGCCAGCTGCGCAGTGCCGATCAGGTGATGGGTCTGCGGCGAATACGGCACTTGCAGCACGATGAAATCGGATTGCGCCAGCAGTTCGTCGAAGGACACATAGGCCGCATTGCATTTTCGCTCGAGCTCGGGCGCGATGGGCTTGCGGTTGTGATAAATCACTTTCATCTCGAAACCGAAGGCACGGCGTGCGATGGCCTGTCCGATACGGCCCATGCCGACAATGCCCAGCGTCGCATGATGCACATCCACACCCAGCCACTGCTTCAACTGCCATCCGGTCCATTCACCGTTACGGATACGGCGCTCGACTTCGGTGATCCGGCGGGCGGTGCCCAGCATCAGCGTCCACGCCAGATCGGCCGTGCTGTCATCGAGCACTCCCGGCGTGTTGGTCGCCATCACGCCGCGCGCCGTACAGGCAGGGACGTCAATGTTGTTGTAACCCACGGCAATATTGGCAACCGACTTCAGTTTCGGCGCCGCAGCCAGCAGCGCCGGATCCACCTTGTCGGTCAGCGCGCACATCAGACCGTCGCAATCCGCCAGCGCCTTGCCGAGGGCTTCCGGGGCATAGGGCACATCGCGCTGGTTATCCACCACTTCGCAATGCTGGCGCAGATAGTCGAGGGTTTCGTCGAAGACTTCGCGGGTGACCAGCACCCGGGGTTTTGATTGACTCATGATTTAGGATAACCCGATTAAAAATCAGCGGACGGCATCGCACAGCCAGCGCGCCGCGCGCAGCAGCTGTGCATCGCAAAAACGCGGCGCCACCAGTTGCACGCCAAGCGGCAAACCATTCGTGCCCCGCAGCAGCGGCAGGGTAAGCGAAGGCATGCCACAGAAAGTCCACAGCGTACAGAAAGCCGGGTCTCCGGTCGAGTCCAAGCCCCGCGGCGCTGTGCCTGCAACCGCCGGCGTCATGATGACGTCGTATTCGGCATAAAGCGGCTCGAACGCCGTATTGATCCGGGGAATCTGCGCCAGCGCGTGCTGGTAATCGACGGCAGTAACAGCGTGGCCGCGTTCAATCTGACTGCGCAACGACTGCGACAACTGCTCACGCCCCCGCGTCCACTCCGCGTGATAGTGAGTCGCTATTTCAGCTTCCATGACCGTTCTCTGCCAGTCCCACGCCTGGGCGGCAGCCAAAGGCATGTCGACTTCGTGCACGGCAGCACCAAGACGGGCGGCAAGACCGACAATCGCCTCGCGGGCATCAAATGCGGTGCGGTTCCAGACCGGCGTTTTGACAAAAGCCATCCGCGGCAAGCGCGGCTGCAAGCCACCGCTGGCATCCAGCCAGAGCGGTAGCGCAACGGCATCACACAATGTTTCCGCAATCAGCGCGGCATCTTCCGGGGTTCGCGCAAACACGCCGATCTGATCCATTGCCGGCGATTGGCAAAGAACGCCGTCGCGATTGATCAAGCCGTAGGTCGGCTTGTAGCCGACTACTCCGCAGAACGCCGCAGGCCGGATCACAGAGCCGTTGGTTTGCGTGCCGACGGCCAGCGGCACCATGCCCGCCGCCACAGCCGCAGCCGAGCCGCTCGACGAACCACCTGGCGTGTGTTCGGGATCATGCGGATTGCAGGTCTTGCCCGGGAAGTAAGTTGCGAGTTCGGTAGTGACCGTCTTGCCCATGATAATCGCGCCGGCCGCACGAAGACGCGCAACAACCGTCGCATCTTTCGCGGGGCGACGGCCGGCATGCAGCACCGTACCGTTTTCGGTCGGCATGTCCATCGTGTCGATGATGTCCTTGATGCCGACCGGGACGCCATGCAATGCGCCCAGCGCAGCGCCGCTGGCGCGATGACGGTCAGCAGCGCGAGCCTGCTTCAACGCCAGTTCGGGATCCAGAAAGGTCCAGGCCTGCACCTTGGCATCAAGCTGCGAAATCCTGTCGAGACAGGACTGCACGGCATCCACCGCGGTGCACCCACCGGCACGCAAACGTGCCGCTAGTGCCATCGCTGACAGCGAGTGCAGCGGCAGATCGGGTTCATTCATTCCCGCAACTCCGTGTCATCAAACCCGATGAAAAGAAAAGGGCGCCGGGGCGCCCTTTTCTGATCCTGCGGTATTCAGCGTCCGTACAGTACGTTCGGCAGCCACAGGCCGATGCCCGGGAAGTTATAGAGCAGCACCAGCGCCACCACCTGAATGGCCATGAACGGCAGCATGCCAAGGAAAATCTGGTTCAACGTGACATGCGGCGGCGACACGCCTTTCAGGTAGAACGCTGCCATTGCCACCGGTGGCGACAAGAAGGCCGTCTGCAGGTTCAGCGCAACCAGCAGCCCGAAGAACAGCGGGTCGATGCCGAAGTGCGGCAGCAGCGGGATGAAGATCGGCATGAAAATGACAATGATCTCGGTCCACTCCAACGGCCAGCCCAACAGGAAAATAATGATCTGCGCGAGGATCATGAACTGTATCGGCGTCATGTCCAGCGACAGCACCCACTGGTTGATGATCTCCTGCCCGCCCAGCAATGCAAACGCGGCCGAGAAAATGCTGGAGCCGACGAACAGCCAGCAGACCATCGCGCTGGTTTTCGCCGTCAGGTATACCGATTCGCGCAACATACCGACATTGAGCCGGCGGTAAGCAGCGGCGAGTACCAGCCCGCCCAGCGAACCCATGGCCGCCGCTTCGGTCGGTGTTGCCAGTCCGAACACGATCGTACCAAGCACAGCAAGAATCAGCATCGCCAGCGGGAAGAAGGACCCCAGCAGCATCTTGAAGATTTCCATCCGCGCAAAGCTGAAGATGGCATAGAACGCCGCAAGGACCGCAGCGCAAATGCCGACCGCGATCCAGAAGGCCTGGGGTGCGGGCAGCCGCTCGGCCGCGACAGGTGCCGGCAGCGGGGACTTCACGGCTGCTGGCGCGGGTACCGCCTCGACGGCCTTGGCTGCCGGTGCCTCTTTGGCATCCTCACGGGGCGGCTCCTGCAGCCCGCCTTCTGCCGGGGGTTCCTGCAAGCCCCCTTCCGGAGCCGGTTCCTGCAGCCCGCCGGCCTCAACCGGTTCCGGTGCGGAGTCGGACACACTGCCGCCCATCTCGACCAGGCCGGACTCCTCTCTCTGCACCGGCGCTGTGACGTTCAGATAGACCACGCCCAGAATAAAAGCCACGGACAGTGCCGGCAGCAAGGCAATGAAAAGTTGCTTGAGCAGTTCGTTCATCGGCACCGCAGCGTTGCGCTTGCCCTTGATCGCGCCGATCAGTCCCGGCAGTACACGGTTGCTGACCGTCTTTGACACGATTTCGGCAACAGGCGGCAGCGGTACGCGGCGGTCCTCTTCGGACAGCGGCGGCGCAAGGCTGGGCTTCAGCTTGGCGATAATAATCACGTAGCCGACGTACAGAGAGGCCAGCATAATGCCGGGGAAAAACGCGCCGGCGTAAAGCTGCACCACCGACACACCCGCCGTGGCGCCGTAGACAATCAGCAGCACTGAAGGCGGAATCAGGATGCCCAGGCAACCGCCTGCAGTAATCGCACCGGCGGCAAGTCGCGTGTTGTAGCCGGCTTTTAACATGGCCGGGAATGCGAGCAGGCCCATCAGCGTCACCACCGCACCGACAATACCAGTTGCAGTTGCGAACACCGCACAGGTGACGATGGTCGCCACCGCCAGCGAGCCGGGAATGCGCGACGTTGCCAGGTGCAAACTCTTGAACAGCTTTTCTATCAGGTTGGCGCGCTCGACCAGATAACCCATGAACACGAACAGCGGGATCGAAATCAGCACGTCATTCGACATCACCGAGTAGGCACGCTGCACCATCAGGTCCAGCGTCTGCTGTGTCGCCAGTTCCGGGTTCTGGCTGCGGTAGGCAATGTAGGCGAACATCATGCCCATGCCCATCAGCGTGAACGCCGTGGGGAAACCCAGCATGATGGCCACCACGATCAGCGCCAGCATCAACAGGCCGAGGTGGCCGTTGGTCATATCCGACGGCGACGGCAACAGCACAAAAACCGAGATCACGACCATGGCCATGATCGTGAGGCCGAACCAGACTTCTTTTCTCACTTGGCGCTCCCCTTTGCACCGTCGACATAGACATCGAGCTTGGCGATGTCCTCGTCCTTGACTTGAACCATTTCCTTCAGCTTGTCGACGTCCACTTCCTCAACGTCCTCAATGCGCGTGGGCCAGTAACCCTGCCGCAGGCAGATCACGCAGCGGATGATTTCGACCACGCCCTGCACCAGCAGAAAGGCTCCGGCCAGCGGCAGGATGGTTTTGAACGGGTACACCGGCGGACCGTCCGCAGTGACATTCGAATGCTCGTTGATGGCCCAGGATTCACCGGCAAAATGGTAACCGGCCCAGGCCAGCGCCACCACGCCGGGAATGAAAAACAGGATATAGAGGGTAAGGTCCAGTCCGGCCTGCAGGCGCGGCGGAAAAAAGCCGTAAAGCACGTCGCCGCGTACGTGACCGTTCTTGGACAGCGTGTAGGCACCGGCCATCATGAACACCGTGCCGTACATCATGATCATCACGTCGAAGGCCCAAGGGTGCGGCGCATCCAGCACGTAGCGGGAAAAAACCTCCCAGGAAATCATCAGGGTGAGCGCCACGATAAACCAGGCAAATGTCTGGCCCACAAAGGTGCTCACCTTGTCGATTGCAAGTAGCAGTTTCTGCATGTTTTAGCCTGCGTATAAAAAATCAGCCACCCGGATGAAAGCCGGATGGCTGATGTTGGAAGCAAAAAAACTTAAGCCTTCTTCGGCGCGGCTGCCTTTGCCCCGAAGAAATGGTTCATCGCCATGCGGCGACCGACATAGGTATCCTGCTCCCATTTCACGGCGCGCTCGGCAAATGCTTTCTGCGAGGCGACGATTTCCTTGAACAGCGGGTTTTCCCCCGACTTCTTCTCGACAATCGCTTCCCACAGCTTCAGTTGATCCTGCAGCACCGCGTCGGGAGTCTTGTAGAACTTGACCTTATCCTTGGTCTGCAGCTCGATGTAGTCCTTCGAGTAGCGGTCGATCGCCTTCCACGACATGTCGGCCGAGGCGGCCTCCACAGCGCCGGCGATGATGGATTTCATCTTCGCCGGCAGCGCATCGTACTTCGGCTTGTTGAACATGATCTCGAAGGTCTCGGCGCTCTGATGGTAGCTCTGCAGCATGCAGACCTTGGAAACGTCCGGGAACCCGAGGATGCGGTCGGAGGTAGCGTTGTTGAACTCGGCAGCGTCCAGCAGGCCGCGGTCCATCGCCGGCACGATCTCGCCACCAGGCAGCGCGTTAACCGCAGCGCCCATCGCGGTGAAGAGGTCAATCGCGAGGCCGTTGGTGCGGAACTTGAGGCCCTTG
>CANHZX010000108.1 GCA_947465215.1 Betaproteobacteria bacterium
AAATGCCGCCGATCACGAACACCAGCACCAGCGACAGGGGAATCAGCAGATAAAGAATATCCATGGGCCAATCATCTTAAACGCTGCTGGGCCTTGAAAACCGGAAATCCGGCCTTCCAAAACGGATTGATGGAAATATGACGTTCAGATACCGCTGCTTTTCCGGTTGCGCGCCAGCCGCAACGCGTTCAGCACTACGACCAGCGAGCTTGATGACATGCCGATAGCCGCTACCAGCGGCGTCACCAGGCCGGCAATGGCCAGCGGCAACGCGATGGCATTGTAGGCCACCGCCCATGCCAGATTCTGGCGAATCACCCGCAGCGCCTGACGCGACGCGCGCACGGTCTGCACTATCGCATCCAGACGGTCGGCCATCAGGATGATGTCCGCGCTAATATGCGCCAGCGGCGTTCCGCCGCCCGGAGCGATCGATACCTGTGCTTGCGCCAGTACCGGCGCATCGTTGACGCCGTCACCAACCATCGCAACTATGGCCCCGCACGATTGCAGTTCACGGACATAGGCCAGCTTGTCGGCCGGCGTGGCGCCACCGCGGCATTCGGCAATCCCCAGTTCGGCAGCCGTGTGGCGAGCGCGCTGCGGTCGGTCACCGGAAAGCAGGGAAACCTTTACACCCTCTTCCTTCAGCGTACGAATCATCTCCTGCGCATCATGGCGCAGCACGTCATCCAACATGAACAGCGCGACCCAGCCCTGCGCGTTGCCCAGCGCAACCACCGAAACTGCATCGGGTGCGAATTCAATCTCGCCCGGCAACGGCAGACCATGCAACGCGGCAACAAACTGCGGGCGGCCGATACGCATCAGGCGGCCATTAACGATACCTTCAACGCCATCTCCTGCGAACGTCTGCACCGCTGTCGCAACGGGATGCGCGCTATGCGCCACATTCGCCAGAGCGCGTCCCGCGGGATGCTCAGACCAGGCTTCCAGAGCAGCAGCCTCACCCAGACACTGCTCGCGCGTCCGATCCGAGAGCAGCGTGACGCCGGTCAGAGTCATGCGGCCGGTGGTCAGAGTTCCGGTCTTGTCGAATACAAAATGTGTGGCCTGCGCCAGCGTTTCCAGCGCAGAGCCGCGGGTGATCAACACGCCCGCGCGGTAGGCCGCACCCGTGGCGGCCGTCAAAGCAGCAGGCGTTGCCAGCGACAACGCGCAGGGACAGGTCACCACCAACATGGCAACCGCAATCCACATTGCACGCGATGAATCGATTTGCCACCAGACCGCGAACGCACCCAGCGTCAGCACCAGTAGCAAGGCGATAAACCACTGCGCAGCACGGTCGGCTACCTGCGCGATCTTCGGCTTTTCCGACTGCGCACGATCCATCAGCCTCACAATGCCCGACAGCACCGTCTCTTCGCCGGTGCGGGTTATGCGCATGGTCAGCACGCCTTCCAGATTAACCGCACCCCCGGTCAGCGGGTCGCCCGGACGTTTCACCACAGGCCGCGACTCACCGGTGAGCAAGGCCTCATCTACAGCCGAAAAACCCTCAACCACCACCCCGTCGGCGGGAATGGCATCACCAGGACGCACTCGCACCAGATCTCCGGGCTGCAGGGATGCCGCAGCAACACGCGTCGTCGATCCGTGCCCGTCTCCGTTCAGACGTTCGGCAGTGGCCGGCGCCATCCGCGCCAGCTCTTCTTGGGTCTGCATTGCCTTACTGCGTGCTTCCGTTTCAAGAAAACGTGCACCCAGGAGCAGAAACACGAACATCGACACCGAATCAAAATAGACTTCCCCGCTTGCCGCCCATGTCGCCCATACACTGGCCGCAAAAGCGATGATGATGCCCAGCGACACCGGCACATCCATGCCGGCGCGCCCGGCACGCAGATCGCGCCATGCACCGGCATAAAAAGGCATTGATGACCACAGGGCGACCGGCAGCGTCAGCAACAGACTGGCAATACGCATCAGTTGTTCGATATCAGCCGTCATCGCGCCTTCGGCGACATAAACCGGAAAGGCATACATCATCACCTGCATCATGCCGAAACCGGCGATGAACAATCGCCACAGGAGTACACGGCGCTCGCGTCGCATGCGCTCTTCGGCGCGCGTACGGTCGTAGGGATGCGCCTCGTAGCCGAGGGCGGCCACTGCACCAAGGATTTTACTAAGAGAGGTCTTGCCGGCATCCCAGCGCACGCGGGCTCGGTGGGTGGAATAATTGAGGATCGCATCGCGCACCCCCGGCAGCCGGGAGAGCCGCTGTTCGATCAGCCAGACGCAGGCGGCGCAGGTCACACCATCAATCAGCAATGCCGCTTCACGGACATCACCGTCCGCCGCATCCAGACGCACGAATCCGCGCTGCACCTCAGGCAGGTCATACACGGCAAGTTCATCCGGCACCAGGTCCATGCCGCGCACTGAAGGCGGCGCTGCGGTCCGGTTACGGTAATAAGCGCCCAGTCCGTTGTCGGCAATGGTCTGCGCCACCGCCTGGCAGCCGCGGCAGCAGGTACCGTGCTCCACGCCTTCGATCCTGACCGGAAACACCGCGGCCTCAAGCGGCAGGCCGCAATGAAAACACCCCGCATCGAAATCCGCTGCGGGGTGCTTTGCTGCAGAATCCGGCGTTGCCGCCGTCATCCGGAGACCACTGTCATCAGAACTTCATCCCGACGCCGACGCCGAGAACCAGCGGGTTGATCTTGAAGTGTGCCGCGGTGGCGCCTGTCGCGACAGTCTTGACGTCAGTATCAATCCAGATCTTTTTCAGGTCAACGTTGAAAAAGAACTGTTTGTTGATCGGAAAATCGGCACCGAGCTGCATCGCCCCGCCCCAACTGCTTGTATCAACCGTCAACGTGCCGCCGCCCAGATTGATATCATAAAACTTGGTGTAGTTGATACCGGCACCGACATAGGGACGGAAGGACGGGCTGTCCGGGGAAAAGTGGTATTGCAGCGTCAGCGTCGGCGGTAGCAGCGCAACGCTACCCACAGGCGCACCGGCTGACGTGATGTCATGCTTCTTGGTCGCCAGAATCAGCTCCATGCCGAGGTTGTGCGTCACAAAATAGGTAAAGTCCAACTCCAGCGTGGTCTCTGAACTGGCATCCAGATTCAGTGCGGAAGAACTGGCATCCGGGTTAATGTTGATGACTCGCGCACGACCCAGCCAGTCACCTTGAGCAGCACTTGCCACACCGCTCGCCAACGCAATCGCCAGTGCCACAGGCACCAAAATCCACCGCCTCATAGAAATCTCCTTGTGTTGAATTATGCCGGTTCATGTTATGCACTCTGGAATGGTGGCCCCTTGACGCAGATCAAATACCCTGCACATGTCAGGGTTGTCCTTTTAAAATGACATTCGTGATTACCTGGCTGACTGATAACGACGAATTCCCCCCCGTTGAACAGGCGCTGACCGAGCCCAATGGCCTGTTGGCCGCCGGCGACAGCATCCCATCATCACGACTGCTTGCGGCATACCGTCGCGGCATTTTCCCGTGGTATTCCGATCAACAACCGGTGCTGTGGTGGAGTCCGGATCCGCGCATGGTGTTGTTCCCGGTTGAATTCCGCATGCCTCGCTCACTGGCCAAACGCCTCCGTCGCCGTGATTATGAAATTCGCGTGGACACTGCCTTTACCGAAGTCATGCGCGGGTGCGCAATGCCGCGCAGCGATGAGGCGGGCACCTGGATCACCGAAGACATGATTGCGTCGTACAGCGAATTACACCGGCTTGGCCATGCACACAGCGTTGAAACCTGGATCGAAGGTGAGTTGGCCGGCGGCTTGTACGGCGTGTCACTGGGTCGCGCCTTTTTCGGCGAATCCATGTTCGCCCGCGTCAGCGACGCTTCCAAGATCGCATTTGCACATCTGGTGTACCAGCTCAAACGATGGCAGTTCGGCATGATCGACTGCCAGATGAATACCGCACATCTGGCCCGTTTCGGCGCGCGCGAGATCAGCCGCACCGAATTCTCGCGAAAGCTGACGGAATTGGTAAACTATCCCAAGCCTGCCGTTTCTTGGCAGTTTGAAAATGACCTGTTTTAATAAGTGATGGCTTACGTGGGCGCACGCCGGTGACCTTTCTCTCGGATTTCCCGCTTTCGGTCCTCCAGTTCTATGCGACCGCGCCCTATCCCTGCAGCTACCTGCCGGACCGGATGGCACGCTCGCAGGTTGCAACTCCCAGCCATCTGATCGACGGGCCGGTCTACAGCGAGCTGGTTCGTGCCGGATTCCGGCGCAGCGGAGCCTTCACCTACCGCCCCCATTGCGACCACTGCAGCGCCTGCGTTCCGGTGCGCGTCGTGACCGAAGATTTCCGAACCGGACGCACGCAGCGCCGCGCAATATCCCGCCATGCCGGACTGGAAGCCCGCGAACTCGATCTCAAATATCACGCTGAACACTACGCGCTGTATCTGCGTTATCAGTCACGCCGGCATTCCGGCGGCGGCATGGACCAGGACAGCCGGGAGCAATACCGGCACTTCCTTTTGCAGAGCAATGTTGATTCGCAACTCGTCGAATTCCGTGAAAACGGCGAACTGCGCATGGTCAGCATCGTCGACCGGCTGCAGGACGGTCTATCATCGGTATACACCTTCTTCGACCCCGATGTCCCCGGCGCGAGTTATGGCACCTACAACATCCTCTGGCAGATCGATTTGTGCAGACGACTCGACCTGCCCTACCTGTATCTGGGCTACTGGATCGCCGAAAGCCGGAAAATGGCCTACAAAATCCGCTTCCAGCCGATGGAAGGCCTGATCGAGGGGCGCTGGCGCCCTCTCGAAGAATGACAGCGCGGTAATCCCTTGCGAATTCTGATCATCGAAGATGACGCGACCATCGCAGCCAATCTCTATGATTATTTCGAAGCCCACGGCCACAGCATCGACGCTGCCGGCGACGGCGTGACGGGTCTGCACCTTGCCGTTTCCCAGACCTTTGACGTCATCGTCCTTGATCTCGGTCTCCCCGGCATGGATGGCCTGTCTCTGGCGCGGAAACTGCGCGAGGAAGCGCATCTTGATACCCCCATCCTGATGCTGACCGCGCGCGATACGCTGGATGACAAACTTGAAGGTTTTTCCCGCGGTGCGGACGATTATCTGGTCAAACCGTTTTCCCTGAAAGAAGTCGAAGCACGGCTGATAGCGATGCACCGTCGCAGCAGCGGCCGCGTCACGCCGCGGATACTCGAGTGCGGACAGCTGACGCTTGACCCGAAAACCATGGCGGTGACCTTTGCCGGCAACGAGGTCAAACTGCCGCCGAAATGCCTGCGCATACTCGAGCTGCTGATGCGCGAGCCGGGGCGGGTCATCAGCCGTGATGAAATCGAGCGCCTGGTCTGGGGCGAAACACAGGAAACCAGCGATACGCTGCGCAGCCATCTGCACACGCTGCGCCGGGTACTGACGGCTGCAGGCGGCCATGACCCTGTGGAAACCCTGCATGGCATCGGCTACCGCCTCAGGGACAACGGTTGATGAAAGCGCTGTCCCTCAGAGTGCGGGTCGCCGTGGCGGTAGCCATTACCTGCATTACCATCATGATCGGCCTCGGCCTGACGCTGCACACCGCCTCGGAAAAACTCGAGCACAGCCTGGTCAATCAGATCGTCAATGAGGAAATGGTGTTCCTGGTCCGCCATCACCTCGAAAACCCCAATATGACGATCAGTGCGCCGGGGCCGAACCTTGAATATTTCATCGTGCGCAGCAAAAACGATCTGGTACGCGTGCCGGCCGGATTCCGCGACCTGCCGATCGGACATCACGAAGTGATGGTGGACAACGAAGAACTGCATGTCGCCGTGCGCGAAGTTGACGGCACCCGCTTCATCGTCGCCTATGACGCAGGCCCCCACGAAATCCGTGAGCACCGATTCAGGCAATTGCTGTATTTTTCGCTGGCCGCAGTGACAGTAATCTCCGCAACCCTCGGCTATTGGGTGGCAGGACTGATCACGCGACAGATTTCCCGGCTGTCATCGCGCGTGGCCTCGATGGACCCTGGCGCCCCGCGTGCGCCGCTACTCGAGCCCGGCCAGTCTCCCGAAGTCGCCACGCTGGCCAGCGCTTTCGACCAGTACCAATCACGCATCCGTAACATGATTGAGCGCGAACAGGAATTCACCGGCAATGCCAGCCACGAATTGCGCACGCCGCTGACCGTCATCCGCACTAGTTGCGAGCTGCTGGAAAGCGAAACCGGGCTCCCCGAAAAAGCCCGTGCGCGGATTGCAGCGATCGGCGCAGCCGCCGAACGCATGACCGGCCAGATTGAAATGCTGCTGTTTCTGGCCAGGGCCGAGACCGCTGGCATCAAGAACAAAGTCTCCATTGCATCCTGCGTCAATGATGCCGCGCAGCCCCTGCTGGCGGAAGTTGCCGCCAAACCGGTGGAATTCCAGAACCTCGTTCCCGCAAATACCGTGTTCACGCTTAACCGCCATGCGCTGGACATCGTCATCACCAATCTGCTGCGCAATGCTTTTACCTACACCGAACGCGGTCTGGTCAGCGTCAGCCTTGAAAACAAAAGCCTCGTTGTTTCCGACACCGGCATCGGCATCAATCCCGCCCAGTTACCGCATATCTTCGGCAGGTTCAACAGGGGCAGCAGTCATGGCGACGGCTTCGGTCTCGGTCTTGCCATTGTCCAGCGTGTCTGCGACCTCCATGGCTGGATCATTGACGTCGATAGCACCCCCGCCAAAGGGACCACCTTTCGTCTGACTTTGCCCTGATTTTCGGTGGCGGCGGCGTTTCCTCACAAATTCTTCACAGGGTGTACACAACTCCCTGACAGTGCCCCCGCTACGATGCGGGCATGCAATCACTACTGACGACACGCCCGTATCCCGCACTGCGCAGCGAACGGCCGGCCCAATGGCCTTTGACCGCGCAGTTTCAATCCATTCACGGCGGACACTTCCCAGCCGGATCCGCTGACTCCGCCGCCGACCGCTGGCGCTTTGAACGGATCAACGGCAAGCAACGCCATGCGGCCGAAGAATTCATTGCAGCACAGTTCCTCAAAGCCTACGGCGCCCGAATCAGCGAATTCATGCCTGAGTTGATGGGCCTTTACGACAATGGCGCACTGGCGGCCGCCTGCGGATTGCGCGAAGCGGCAAGCGAATCGATGTTCCTTGAACAGTACCTGGAAGGCCCGGTAGAAACCGTTCTGGGCGAGATCACCGGAATGCCGGTCGAACGCCAGACAATCGTTGAAATCGGCAATCTGTCGATTTCACGTCCGGGGTACGCACGCCACCTGGTCTCCTGGCTGACCCTGCATCTGCATGACCTCGGGATGCAGTGGGCGGTATTCAGCGCAGTCCCGGCCTTGCGCAACAATTTTCTGCGTCTGGGCATTCCCTTGGTGACTATGGCAGCAGCCAGACCCGACAGGCTTCCCGAAGGCAGCAGCGCCTCCTGGGGCAGTTACTACGACCAGAAACCACTGGTCACCGCGGTCAGCGTCGAGGCTGCCTTTAACGCACTGGGCAACCGGCCTTGCAGCCGCTGATTGCAGCGATTGCTGCGCATGCCCTTGCGCATCCGCAACGCCCCGCCGTACGCAGTGGCAGGACGGTACTCGACTATGCCGGATTACATGCCGCCGTTCTCGCAGCATCGGCAGAGATTGACAGCAATGATCGCGGCGCCATCGCCATCGGTATCGAAAACAGCACGGCCTGGGTGATCAGCGATCTTGCAGTACTGGCCTGCGCAAAACCCTGCCTGCCATTACCGCCGTTTTTCACGCCCGCCCAACAGGCTCACGCGCTTCGCGATGCCGGCGCCGGCTGGCTGCTGACCGACCGCCCCGATTTTTATGAAGCCCTGCTGAGCCAGCAATCAATCGGCGCGATCCGCCACAGCGACCTTGATCTTGCAGGCGACAGAATCGCCCGGTTCAGGCTCTCCATCGCGCCCGCACTGCTGCCGCAGGACACCGCGAAGATTACCTACACCTCGGGCACCACCGGAACACCCAAGGGCGTCTGCCTTTCCGCGAGGCTGATGGAAAACGTGGCGCAAGGCCTCGCCGCAGCGACGCGGATGACACCGGAAGATCGCCATCTCTGTTTGTTGCCGCTCGCCACACTGCTTGAAAACATCGGCGGTGTTTATGCCCCGCTGCTTTCGGGAGCATGCGTGATGCCTTCCGCCGGACGTCAGGACAGCGACGCATCGGCTATTCCCGGAAACTACGGCTCCATCATTACCGGCATGCTGGATTCAGCGCAGGCCACAACGGCGATCATGATCCCGCAGATGCTGCAGGCACTGCTTGCAGCCGTCGGGAGCGGGGTGCCGCGTCCACAACACCTGCGCTTCCTTGCCGTCGGCGGCGCCCGCGTTTCACCGCTGCTGCTGGATCGTGCAGCGCAGCTGGCGCTTCCGGTATTCGAAGGTTACGGACTGTCGGAATGCGCATCAGTCGTTGCACTGAACACCGCGGACAGCCGCCGGCCCGGCAGCGTCGGTCGGCCCCTGCCGCATGTTCACATCGATTTTGCCGAAGACGGTGAGATCCTGGTGAGCGGAGCGGGCTTTCTTGGTTATGCCGGAGACCATGCCCGATCAGGCGCTGTCTGGCCCACCGGCGACCTAGGTCATCTCGACGCCGATGGGTTCCTGCATCTGACCGGCCGCAAAAAAGACATTTTCATCACCGCATTCGGACGCAATGTTTCTCCGGACTGGGTGGAAAGCGAACTGACCCTGCAACCGGCCATCACCCAAGCCTGGGTACACGGCGAAGCACGCCCTTGGAACACTGCGGTTATCGTGCCGGCAGCCGGTGCAACAGCGCAATCAGTCACCGATGCGATTGCCGCGGCAAACACCAATCTGCCGGGTTACGCGCAGGTGAGCCGTTGGTTGCCCGCAAAGGAACCCTTTACCAGCGGGAACGGCGAACTCACGACCAACGGCCGCTTGCGCCGCGCGGTGATCGCCAAACGCTACGCCCCCATCATCGATCAACTCTACCTGGAGCATTCCTGTGAACTTTCATGACCAACTTCTGGCCGCCACCGAACGCGATCGTGGCGAACTCCTGTCGATCCCGTTCATCCAGGATGGTGCCGCCGGCAAACTGCAACTCGCCGATTACGTCGGCTTCCTTACCGAGGCCTACCATCACGTCAAACACACCGTGCCCCTGCTGATGGCCTGCGGCGCGCGCATCCCCGAACGGCTTGAATGGCTGCGTGCGGCAATGGGCGAATATGTCAGCGAAGAAACCGGACATCAGGAATGGATACTCAACGATATCCGTGCTTGCGGCGCCGACGCTGAGGCAGTACGCCACGGCCGTCCCGGCCTGCCCGCCGAACTACTGGTTTCCTATGCCTACGACACGATCGCCCGCGGCAATCCGGTCAGCTTTCTGGGCATGGTACTGGTTCTGGAAGGCACCAGCACCGCTGTTGCACTGCACGCAGCGGACGCCCTGAAAAAATCCCTGAAACTCCCGCCGCAAGCCTTCAGCTACCTGACCTCCCATGGTGCGCTGGACCAGGAACACACCCGCTTTTACGCTTCCCTGGTCAACAAGTTGATCGATGCGGATGATCGCGCAGCACTGCTGCACGGCGCAAAAGTGTTCTACCGTCTTTATGGCGATGTGTTCCGCGGACTCGATGTGATCAGCATGCGCAATACAGAACGCGCAAGGAAATGCGCATGAACCTCAATGGATGCCGCACCGTACTGACCGGCGCCAGCAGCGGCATCGGCCGCAGCCTTGCGCTGGCCCTGGGCGCGCAGGGCGCGAAACTGGTACTGGTCGGGCGCAACGAAAAAAGGCTGTCGGAAGTCGCACGTGAAATCGTCCACGCCGGCGGTTACGCGCTGACGCTGCCGGAAGACCTGAGCCTGCCCGAGCGCCACGAGCCGCTGGTATTTTCAGCAGCGGCTCGTCTTGGCGGTATCGACCTGCTGATCAACAACGCCGGTGTTTCGAGCTTCGGTGAATACGCTCAGGAAAATCCGGCCGACCTCGACAACCGGGTCAACAGCAGCATCACGGCG
>CANHZX010000109.1 GCA_947465215.1 Betaproteobacteria bacterium
CCATGCGTTCCAGCTCGATCGAAGCCGCCAGCAGCGCCAGCCGGGCGATGACGCCGTACGAATAAAACCGGTTGGGCGGGCAGTCCGGGTCTCCGGGGTTGGGCGATGAGCAGGGTTCGGCAAACGCCAGAGGCACGAACTGCATGCCGGGTGCGTTGAGGTTCTGGTCCTTGCCGCGTTCGGTATGCACGCGGTAGAAGCCGCCGACGACGAAGTGGTCGATCATGTAAACCACCGGTTCGGCGATGGCGTCACCGACGTTTTCAAAGGTGTACACCCCTTCCTGCACGATCACGTCGTTGACCTCAAGGCCTTCCTTGACCACGGCCATCTTGTTGCGCTGCTTGCGGTTGAGGCCTTTGACTTCCGACGGATCCTTCACGGTCATGATGCCCATGCCGTAGGTGCCGGCATCGGCCTTGACGATGACGAAGGGCTCTTCAGTGACGCCGTATTCGGTGTATTTCTTGCGGATGTCGGAAAGGATTTCCGATACATATCCTTCCAGGCATTCCTCGCCCTGGCGTTCGTGGAAATTGATTTTGCCGCAGCGTTCGAAATAAGGATTGATCAGCCAGGGATCGATGCCGATCAGCTTTGCGAAGTCCTTGGTCACGTCATCGTAGGCGGCAAAGTGTTTGGATTTGCGGCGGGTCGCCCAGCCGGCATGCAGCGGCGGCAAGACGTTCTGCTCCAGTCCCTGCAGGATCGCCGGAACACCTGCCGACAGATCGTTGTTGAGCAGGACCACGCAGGGATCCATATCGCCGACCTTGACCCGGTTGCCTTCGCGCTTGAGCGGTTCCAGGCGCAGCGTCGTGCCGTTGGTCAGTTCAATGTCGGTGGCGGCGGTGATTTCCGGCAGCAGGCTGCCGATGCGCACCTCGACGCCGGCATGGCGCAGGATGCGCGCGAGCTTTTCGACGTTCTGCAGGTAAAACTGGTTGCGGGTGTGGTTTTCCGGAACCAGCGCAATCGCGCGTGCATCCGGGCAGGCTTTTTCGATGGCAGCCATTGCCGCCTGTACACACAGCGTATGGAAATCCGGGTTGAGGTTGTTGAAGCCTCCGGGAAACAGATTGGTATCCACCGGTGCGAGCTTGAATCCGGCATTGCGCAGATCGACCGAGGCGTAAAACGGTGCGGCATGATCCTGCCATTGCAGGCGCAGCCAGTGTTCGATGTCGGTGGTGGCCTTGAGGATGTGGCTTTCCAGTTCCTTCAGCGGGCCGGTCAGTGCAGTAGTCAGGCGGGGTACGGTCATGACGCGGATTGTAGCCGATCCCCAACAGGGCCCTTTGCCGCCGGTGTGCTTGAACGGAAGGCCAAAAAAAAGCGGGCGCCGTAGCGCCCGCTTGCCTCGGGGAGAGGATCCCGGAGAGGGATTACAGGTGGTAAGCCTTTTCGCCGTGCTCGTTGATGTCGAGGCCTTCGCGCTCGACTTCTTCGGACACACGCAGACCGACGATCAGGTCAACGATCTTGTAGGCAATCAGTGCAACCACACCCGACCAGACCACGGCCACACCCACACCCCACAACTGGCTGATGATCTGGGTGCTCATGCTGAAGTCGGCAACCTTGTTGGCCACGTAATCGTAGACACCCGTGCCGCCCAGAGCCGGCGAAACAAACACGCCGGTGAGGATCGAACCGAGAATGCCGCCGACTGCATGCACGCCGAACACGTCGAGTGCGTCATCCGCACCGAGCATGCGCTTGAGGCCGTTGACACCCCACAGGCAGACCACACCGGCGATCAGGCCGATGATGATGCCGCCCATCGCGCCGACGAAGCCGCAAGCCGGGGTGATGGCAACCAGGCCGGCAACCGAACCGGAAGCTGCGCCGAGCATCGAGGGTTTGCCCTTGAGCATCCACTCGAAGATCATCCACGACATCGTGGCTGCTGCGGTGGCGAGCAGGGTGTTGACCAGGGCGAGCGAGGCGAGGCCGGTGGCTTCGAGGTTGGAGCCGGCGTTGAAGCCGAACCAGCCCACCCACAGCAGCGCAGCGCCGACCATCGTGTAAGTCACGTTGTGCGGGGACATTGCTTCCTTGCCCCAGCCGACGCGCTTGCCGATGACGTAAGCACCCACCAGACCGGCGATACCGGCATTGATGTGCACCACTGTGCCGCCAGCGAAGTCCAGTGCACCTTTGGCCCACAGGAAACCTGCAGCATTGGTGACTTTCTCCAGCGAAGCTGCGTCAGTAATCGCATCCGGGCCGTCCCAGTACCAGACCATGTGTGCCATCGGCAGGTAGGAGAAGGTGAACCAGAGGATGACGAACAGCAGCACGGCCGAGAACTTCATGCGTTCGGCAAATGCGCCGACGATCAGCGCCGGAGTGATGGCGGCAAACGTGGCCTGGAAGGCGAAGAACACCAGCTCGGGTATGACAACCCCTTTGCTGAAGGTCGCGCCGACCGAATCCGGCGTGACACCGGCAAGGAACAGTTTGTCAAAACCGCCAAAGAACGAGCCGCCGGCAGTGAATGCGACGCTGTAGCCGTAAATGGCCCACAGCACCACGCACATTGCGAAGACGACATAGACCTGCATCAGAACGGACAGGGCGTTTTTGGCACGAACCATGCCGGCGTAGAACAGCGCCAGACCCGGAATGGTCATCAGGATCACCAATACGGTGGCCATGATCATCCAGGCAGTGTCACCCTTGTTCGGGGTGGGTGCCGGCGCAGCTGCGTCTGCCGGGGCTGCTGCGGCAGGCGCTGCAGCAGCGGCCGCAGCGGGAGCTGCTGCAGGAGCGGCGGCGGCCGGTGCTTCAGCCGGTTTGTCCTGCGCGCTGACCGGTGCGCCGGCAAAGCCGAGGACGCCGAACAGGGCAAGAGCTGCAATCAGTTTTTTCATGTCATTCTCCAATCAAAGGGCATCAGCGCCGGTTTCACCGGTGCGGATGCGGATCACCTGTTCGAGGTCGGTGACGAAAATCTTGCCGTCGCCGATCTTGCCGGTGTTCGCGGATTTTTCGATGGCTTCGATGACCTGCTCGAGCAGCTCGGTCTTGATCGCTGCTTCGACCTTGATCTTCGGCAGGAAGTCGACCACGTATTCCGCGCCGCGATAGAGTTCGGTGTGCCCCTTTTGCCGTCCGAAGCCTTTCACCTCAGTGACGGTGATGCCGGTCACGCCGATGGCGGACAATGCTTCCCTCACTTCGTCGAGCTTGAACGGCTTGATGATTGCCGTAACGAGTTTCATGTTGTATCCCCGGTAAGTTGGGACCGGCGTTGCCGCCGGTCCGCTATGCCCATTAACTTAGAATGTTTTTGCAACAAAGACGGTGAACGTGTCCTTGCCGATCATCTTGGTGCTGGCGCCGTTGGTGTAGAAGGCTTTCTGGGCCGTGGTCATGTCGGTGCCGGTCCAGTAGCCGCCGATGGTGAAGCTTTGCGGCAGCGCGTAGGTCGCGCCGAGTTTCCAGTCCTTGTAGGATGCGCAGGTGTCATTGCTGACGCCAACGCCGCAGGCGCCGCCCGAACCTTCGTATTTCTGGATGCCGTAATGGGCAACCAGGTTGACGGCATCGGTGAGCGGGAAGTTGGCGGAGAAGTCGAGGTAGGAAGTGCCGCTGCTGTCCTTGACGCCGAAGGTCTGGTCATTGAGGCTGTAGGAATACTTCGCGCTCAACCATTTCCAGGTCAGCGCGCCGTACAGTTCCAGCGTGTCGGCCTTGTTGATGCCGACCGGATACGGAACAGCGGCGGTGTTCTTGGTGCCGGGGTAGTAATACTGCAGCAGGCCAACGTCGAAGCCGAGGTCGCCGGAGATGGTGCCTTTATAGCCGCCGTAGAAGTCCATTTCCAGGCTGCCGCTGGCGTAGCCGGTGGCCGTCGGGGAATCGGACAGCCAGCTGATGTTCGACATCCAGGTGCCGGCGTAGAAGCCGCTGGAGTGGCTGTAGTCAAAACCGCCTTGCAGAGCCGCATCACCGTTGGTCTGGGTCAGGCCACGGAAAATGTACTGGCTGTACACGCCAACGTTGCCGGTCAGCGTATGTTCGGGGGTCGGTGCCGGAGCAGCGGCCTGAGCAAAAGCGAGAGCGGGGGCGAAAGCACCGGCAACGAGGCCGGCAATGATGGTTTTCTTAAACATGGTTTTCCCTTTTTTCAGTGTTCAGTGTTGGCACATGTGCAATAAAACTGCAGCCTACTCTGAGCAGGTACCATGCCAGCTATAAAAGTCATATAAAACAAATGCTTATTAAGTCCCGCCTGTGCAGAGGTGGCCTTGCCGCACTATTAAAGTGCACCAAAGAGGTGCGCCGCACCAAAAACTGGCGCAGCAGCCCCATCGCGAGGCGGTGGTCCGGAACGGAGGGCGCGCGCAGGAATTGCTACACTGCCCGCCACAGGGAGGCTCCATGAATCAGAAGTTGATCGATGACATTAATGAAAAGCTGAAAGCGGTCATGGCGCAAAGCCCCGCCGCTGATCTGGACCGCAATCTGCGGGCGATGCTGGGCGCCGCTTTTGCCCGGCTGGATCTGGTCAGCCGCGAGGAGTTCGACATCCAGCGGGAAGTGCTGGCCCGCACCCGCGCCCGGCTCGCCGAACTCGAAAAGCAGGTTGCTGCACTGGAATCCGCTGCGACTGCCCCGGAGCGGCGCTAGTTTATTGAGACCGGCGTCAGCCGGCGGCCAGGTGCTGACGTTATGTTGAGCATTACGACCATGCCCATGATGCCGTGTCCCTTGCCGTCCTCTACAGCCGCGCGCTTGCCGGCCTTGATGCTCCGCTGGTCACCGTGGAAGCGCATCTCGGCAACGGCCTGCCGGGCTTTACCATCGTCGGCTTGCCCGAAGCCGAAGTCAAAGAGGCCAAGGACCGTGTCCGCGCCGCGCTGCTGAATGCGCGTTTTGAATTTCCGGCCCGCCGCATCACCGTCAACCTCGCACCTGCCGATCTGCCCAAGGAGTCGGGACGTTTCGATCTGCCGATTGCGCTGGGCATTCTGGCGGCTTCCGGACAGATTCCCGGCGATCGTCTGCAGACTTTTGAATTTGCCGGTGAACTGGCGCTGACCGGCGAGTTGCGTCCGGTACGCGGTGCACTCGCGATGGCGCTCGCGGTTGCCCGTGACGGTCGCGGGTTTGTGCTACCGCAGGCCAATGCGCCCGAAGCGGCGCTGGCGCAGGGCGCCACGGTTTATGCGGCGCCCGGATTACTGGATGTCTGCGCGCATCTGGCCGGTCACGCAGCGCTGGCTTGTGCGATACCGGCATCGGTTGCAGCAGCGCTGCCTTACGCCGATCTGATCGATATCAAAGGACAGGCCCAGGCGCGCCGTGCGCTGGAGATTGCCGCTGCCGGCGCGCACAGTCTGCTGATGGTCGGTCCGCCGGGCACCGGCAAGACCATGCTGGCGCAACGATTGCCGGGTATCCTGCCGCCGATGACCGAAGCGGAGGCTCTCGAATCGGCGGCGGTGCAGTCGATCGGCACGCGCGGGTTTGAGGCTGCACGCTGGAAGCAGCGGCCGTACCGGTCGCCGCACCATACGGCTTCCGCAGTCGCCCTGGTTGGCGGCGGCAGCAATCCGCGGCCCGGCGAAATTTCACTGGCCATGCATGGCGTGCTGTTTCTCGATGAACTGCCGGAATTCGAACGCAAGGTGCTGGAGGTGCTGCGCGAGCCGCTGGAGTCGGGACGCATCACGATTTCGCGCGCCGCCAACCAGGCGGATTTTCCGGCACGGTTCCAACTGGTTGCCGCAATGAACCCCTGCCCCTGCGGGTATCTCGGTCACTACAACGCACGCTGTCGCTGTACGCCCGATCAGGTGGCCCGTTATCGCAGCCGGATCTCGGGACCGCTGCTGGATCGCATCGATCTGCAGATTGACATGCCGGCGCTGCCGGAAGCGGATCTGCTGAAGCCGTCTGCCGGCGAGGCTTCGCACATCGTACGCGAGCGTGTGATTGCCGCCCGTGAGCGAGCGCAATGCCGGCAGCAACAGGCCAATGCAATGCTCGCGCCGCCGCAGATCGACCGCTATTGCACCCCGGACGCGCGTGGGATGGCATTGCTGCGGCAAGCCATCACCCGTCTCGGCCTTTCGGCGCGGGCTTATCACCGGATTTTGCGCGTGGCACGAACGATTGCCGATCTGGACGGCGCTGAAAAGGTCCTGTCCGGACATGTCGCCGAAGCCATTCAATATCGCCGCTTCGAGCGCGCACCCGCCTGAGCAGGCGCGGATATGGTTCTGTCGGGATCAGGGCGCCGGCGTGGCGCTATCCGGCTCCAGGGCAGCCAGAAGATTCCTGCGGTTGATCGGCTTGACCAGGATGAAATCGAAGCCGGCTTGCAGGATGCTGTTGCGCGTTTCATCCAGTGCATGCGCCGTGTAGGCGACAACCCGCAGGTGTTTGAGATTCGCGGAGGCTTTGATGATTCTGCAGACGTCGTTTCCGGACATCACCGGCATGCTGATGTCGAGCAGTACGCAATCGAATGGTGACTCACGCAGGGCGGCCAGGGCCGCTTGACCACTGTCTGCCTCCACGCATTGCCATCCAGAGTCGCGCAGCAGCATGCCGGGAAGGCGGCGATTGACCGGGTGGTCATCCACGACCAGTACGCGACGGCTATTCATGACGGTTATTCATTTTTCAGCGGCAGGGTGAAGTGGAAGGTGCTGCCCAGCTCAGGCTTGGATTCAAACCAGATCTCCCCGCCCATGAACTCGACCAGATCCTTGGAAAGTGCCAGACCCAGACCGCTGCCTTCCTGCTGGCGGGTAATGAAATTGTCCAATTGACGGAAGCGGTCAAAAATCTGGTTTTGCTGTTCCAGAGGGATGCCGATGCCGGAGTCGGTGATGCTGAACTGGATTTTGTTTCCCGCAGCTGATTTACCGACCCGCAGGTGGACAAAACCGTAGTCGGTGAATTTGATGGCATTCTGGACCAGATTGTTGAGTACTTGCGAAACCTTGGTAACGTCCATGACGAAGACCTTCGGTAAATGGTCATCCACCTTCAGATGAATTTCAATCCCTTTCTTTTTTGCGTTTCCGGAATGCAGGACAAGCACTTTCTCCAGCACTTCGCCGAGATTTGCTGAGCTCTCATTGAGCGTCATCCGTCCCGCTTCAATCTTCGCCAGGTCCAGCGTGGTATTCACCAGTGCGAGAAGGTGTTCCCCGGACTCATGAATGGTTTTTGCCGTTTCGCGGTCCTCGGGGTCTTTGGCATGATCTTTCAGATATTCCGAGTAGCCCAGAATTCCGGTGAGTGGCGTTCTCAGTTCGTGGGATATCCGCGAAATGAATTCCGATTTGATGCGCGTGGCCTCCCGTGCTTCCCGCGCACTGTTCTCCATGGCGACGTTGACCCGGTCCTGGGCCTTTAGGGTGCGTTGCAATGCGGCGGTGGCCAGCAGCAGCAGAACCGTCATGGCTGCCCCCAAGCCCACGATTAGCGTCGAATGTTGCTTGAATTCCGTCAACACGGATTCTTCGCTGATCCCGACAACAACGAACAGCGGGTAATCCTTCAGGCGCCGGTAGGCATAAATCCGCGAGACACTGTCGACGGAACTGACCCCGACGTAAGTGCCTGTTGAGGACACCGAGATCTTTTCAAACAGGGTCGACTGTCTGATGTTCTGGCCGATTTCACTCGAATTGTCGGTGCGGCGGGCGCGGATGATGCCGTCGCTTCCGACCAGTGCCGTGACCGAGCCTGTGCCAAGGTTGACCGATTTGTAAAATTCCGTGAAGTAGCCCGGATCGAGGCTGGTGACGACAATGCCGCCAAAACTGCCGTCGGGCTTGTTGATGCGGCGGGTGAACTGCAGCGACCACTTGCCGCTGGAGCGTCCCAGCACGGGTTTCGAGATAAACAGGTTTGCGGTGTCCTCCGCGACATGAACCGAAAAATGTTCACGATCCTTGATATTGGAGGCCGGGCGCTTCGGAATGATCTGCTGGGTTTGCCCGGTTTCATCGGCAGTGGCGATCAGATTGAAAAAATCGTCCAGAAAAACGCCATCGCGGGCATATTGCGAAAGATCGAAATGCCTGGGGTCACGTTCAAATTCGCCTTTGACGAAGACCGTGGTTTGGTCAAGGACCCTGACCGTTCTGCTGGTGTGTTCCTCCAGCAGTTTGGCGTGAATCTCGGCCTGTCTGGCGGCGTTCTCCAGTGAATCTTTTTTCTCGAAATTAAGATAGATGGTAATGCCGACCCAGACCGTTGCAATGAGAATGGCGGCACTCACCCAGATGAGGCGCGAGCGGAGCTTTTTCGTGGACGGTGATGCGGTGGCCGTGCCGGGGTCTACCGGCACCTTGTCAGCGGGGTTCATGGCATCGGGCCGTGGCTGCGCACTGACGTCTGCAATGCTTCATATTGTGATGGTGGCGATTGCCGCCTCAGCCCGCAGGATCTGAAAATTTCCATTTGATTCAGCCGGCAGGCATTGTTTGCCGGGGATATGTGGAAGGTCTTGAATTTCATCATTAATGACTGGTAAACCGATTTTGGGGCTGTTTAGCCCATCAGATCACTACGCAGGCATGAACACAAGCATGATCCTACCCGGTTCGGTGCGTTCAATGCTGTCAGAGTAAGGCTGTAGTCAGTGTAAGGCTGTAAGAAGATTATCAATGAGAGCAAAGCTGACCTTGGGAACAGATAGTTCAATACTTGTCATGGACAACCATAGGTTGCTTAATATAAATTAATGTTAAGGGGTCGCCAGTTCCGGAGAATATCAGGGATGATCGTGCATATGGCCCACCATGAATAACTTTTTGAAAACAGCGCGATATGTCCAGCCTGCCCGGATCTGGTTCGGTATCCTGGTCATGATCGGTTTGATGAGCGCATTGCCCGCCGTATTTGCCCTAGCAAACACACCGGCAAAGGATGCGGCAGGTTCGTTGTCGATACAGCTGCAGGTGGCAGCAAGACAGCATGTCGAACACCATAAAATCAATGGCCTGTGGCATTACATCGATCACGCACAGTCACGCCCAGCCAGGCTGAAGCCGGATTTTTCAAATCCCCAGATTTACCGCGTTAGCGAATATTATGCGCTGCGATATCTGTTCAAAGATGCCAAGGATGACAAGCCGCGCCCGATCGTGTTTTACATGACCCCGCGGCGCGCCGGTGAATTCGTGATCATCCACGTGGATGCCGGGGATGATCTTCCACTTCAGAATCTTGTCCGTGACAAGATTGCCCAACCGGTGAAGTTCGACGCGTTCGCGTTCGATCGTTAATGCCCTCCGGCGAATCCATCATTAGCCGGCATTTGCTGGCCAAAGTGCTGCTTACCATCGCTGTTGTCTATCTGGTCATTGGCGCGGCAGCCGTTTATTGGCTGAATGCCGCCGACCGGGACCGCCATGCCGCGGAATCTTTTAACCGGATCAGCCAGCTCATCTCTACAACCGTCAACACGCTGGAGAACATGACGGAGGGTGCGGTTGATAGCGAATCGCGCCGGTCGCTTGTGAGCGACATCCTCGAGGTATTCTCGGTTGAGCCGGACATCCTTTGTGTCGAAGTGGCCGATCAGCAAAATGCCCTGGTGATCGCCCATTGGCCCAGTTACCGCCGCTGCGAAGATAAGAAGCAGGTGACGAGGGTCACCGTGACGCTGGACGACCCCAGTCCGTGGCAGCTGAACGTGGTGATCGGCACCGAGAATCTCCGGGCGGAACTGCTTTGGGAAAACAACTTCCGCATTTCGCTGTTGCTGGGCTCGCTGCTGGCGGTGTTTGCCATATTGTTTGCCTGCTTCCGCTACTGGGTGAGCCGGCCGATCAGACTCATGCTCGAAGCGATCGAAGTCGAACGGGAGGACGGAGC
>CANHZX010000110.1 GCA_947465215.1 Betaproteobacteria bacterium
AAGGAAACCCCCATCCGCGGCCTGCGCTGGTCGTTCTCGCACCTCGACCAGATTACCGACGCACAGCTGGCGCGCATGAAAAAACTGGGCATGAACGCACAGATCCACAGCCGCCCGCTGATCCAGGGCGTGCTGATGCATCGCATCCACGGCGAGAAGGCCTGGGACATGCCGCCTTTCCGGCGCGTGCAGGACAGCGGCATCGTCTGGGGTCTGGGTTCGGACGCCACCGCAGTGACGACCTCCAACCCTTTCTACACCCTGTCCTTTGCCGTCACCGGAAAAATGATCGGCGGCCACCACGTCAACCGCCAGTCGGTAACGCGGGAAGAGGCACTGATCGCACACACCCGCAGCAACGCGCTGATCCTGTTCCAGGAAGGCAATCTGGGATCGCTGGCACCCGGCAAATATGCCGACCTGCTGGTACTCGACCGCGATTACTTCACGGTAGCAGCCGACCAGATCAAGGACATCAAGCCGCTGATGACCATGGTCGGCGGCCGCGTGGTGTACCAGGACAAATTCTGAATCTGCATCAACACATCAACCATCCGGCATAAGGTGAAAACAACATGAACAATCTGTGCAAACTGTCCCAGACCTGGGGCGTGCTGTTCGGCCGCGTCCTGCTCGCGGCGATTTTCCTGCAATCCGGCATCGACAAGCTGCTGAACTTCGACAAGACGGTCAAGCTGATGACCTCGAAAGCGATGCCGATGCCCGACATCCTGCTGGTGCCGACGATCGTGCTGCTGCTCGCCTGCGGCGTGATGCTGCTGGTGGGCTGGAAAGCACGCTGGGCGGCTCTGGCGCTGATCCTGTTCATGATTCCGGCAACGCTGATCTTCCACAGTTTCTGGACCTATCCGGAAGCGCAGTTCGTCAACCAGTTCCACCACTTCTTCAAGAACCTCGCCATCATCGGCACGCTGTTCATGGTGATGGGCATGGGCTCCGGCGGCATGAGCGTCGACAAACCGGACAGCCACTGATTCCCCGTACCGAATTGACCAAGGATTAATGATGAAACGCTTATTGATGACGATCTGCTCGGCCCTGCTGATGTCTGTGGCCGGCAGTGTCTGGGCCCAGGCCAGCGGCGCGGGCGAGGTGGAAGAAAAAAACATCCCGATCAAAGTGACCGAAGTCGCGCCGGGGCTGTTCTTCCAGTATCACCACGAAGAATCCAACAATGCCTGGCTGGTCACCGACGCCGGTGTGCTGGTCATCGACACCCGTCAGCATCCGCGGCGCGCCGAGGAGCTTCTCGCAGCGATCCGCAAAACCACCGACAAGCCGATCCGCTGGGTGATCAACACTCATGCCCACGGCGATCACTATTTCGGCAACTCGGTGTTCAAGCGTGAAGGCGCCACTTTCATCGCCCACAACGATACTGCGGGCATGATGAAATCGCTCTACGGCCTTGAACAGAAGCGCCGTCAGGGCTACTTCAAGCAGCGTGGCTACGATCCAAAGGAAGTCTCGCTGGTGCTGCCCGACGTCACCTTCGATTCCAATCTGACGCTGAACCTCGGCGGACGCACGGTGGAGTTGCTGTACATGGGTGCCGGCCAGAATCCGGGCGACACCTTTGTGCGTTTCCCCAAAGAAAAAGTGATTTTCGCCGGCGGCCCGTTCTCCAAGAACAGCTGGCCGAATCCGTCGTTCACGCCCTCAATGTCGCAATGGGTCGATATCCTGCGCAAGCTGGCGGCGATGAACGTCGACGTCTACCTCGGCGGCCACGGCGACATCGGCGCCAAGGCCGATGTACTGCACGAAGCCAAAATGCTGGAAGACTTTGACCGCGGCATGCGCGATGCCGTGGCCAAGGGCATGAGCCGCGACGACATCGTCAAGAACGTCAAATTCGAGCAATACCGCGATGTGCGCAACTACTACCGGATGAACCTGTTCATCAGCAGCTACTACCACTTCCTGACCCAGGGCCGCCCGGAAAACGCCTATCCCTGATCTTCACGGGATCACAGCAAAAGCCGGCCTTACGGGGCCGGCTTTTTTGTTTGCATCCGGAAAGATGCGTCAGGCGTATACTGGGCTTTCGGTGTCGCCAAACCCGGAGACACCAAACCGGTGCCCACATGCCCACCGAATCACACCCGTCGACTGTGACAACGGCCATCGAGGCCCTGGGAAAACTTGCGGCTGAAGCGAACCGGGTTTCTGCCCTCGCGCTGAATGTGCTGCAAACCTCGGAGAGCCGCTATCGCCGGCTGTTCGAAACCGCTCAGGACGGCATCCTGCTGCTCAACGCCGAAACCGCACAGATCGAGGACGTCAATCCCTACCTGATGAACATGCTGGATTACTCGCATGAGGAATTCCTCGGCAAGAAACTTTGGGAGGTCGGCGCTTTCGCGGACATCGCTGAGAGCAAAAAGCTGTTTCTTGTGTTGCAGACCAACGATTTCATCCGCTACGAAGACCTGCCGCTGAAAAGACGCTCGGGGGCGACCGTCGAAGTTGAATTCGTCAGCAACGCCTATGACTGTGAAGGCGTGCGCGTCATCCAGTGCAATATTCGCGACATCAGCGAACGCAAACTGGCGGAAAACATTGCCGCGAGTTATCTGGCGCAACTTAAAGTCGCGCTGATGAACACCGTGGAAGTCGCAATCATCATCAGTGAAATCCGCGACCCTTATACCGCCAAACATTCGCGGCGCGCAGCCATTCTTGCCAGCGCGATCGGCGCCGAAATGGGTTATACCGAAAAACGCCAGGAAGGGCTGCGCGTGGCGGGTTCGCTGCACGATATCGGCATGATCGGCATCCCGACCGAAATCCTGTCCCGGGCCGGCAAAGTCAGCGCCATGGAAATGGAACTGATCAAGACCCATGCGCAGTCCAGTCACGATATCCTGAGCAAAATGGATTGGCCCTGGCCGGTGGCGACAGTGGCGCTGCAGCATCATGAACGCGTGGACGGCAGCGGTTACCCGAATGGCCTGAAAGGAAACCAGATCATCCCCGAAGCACGGATCCTGGCGGTCGCTGATGTCGTGGAAGCCATGTCATCGCACCGGCCGTACCGCGCTTCCCTGGGCATTGAACGCGCACTGTCAGAAATCGAAAGCGGCAGCGGAACGCATTACGATGCGGATACCGTTAAAGCCTGCCTGCATCTGTTTCGCGATAACGGCTATCAGTTACCGAACTGAGCGGCGCCTGCGAACCCGCTATTCCGTACCGCCCCGTTTCTTCGCGTCGAGCTTCGCCTTCAGTTCCGCAAACGGGTTGAAAGTCGCCACCGGTAATGCATCCGCCACCGCCGTGCGCCCGGCGCTATCCTTGATCTTGGAATGCTCGTGCTCATGGCAATAGGTGCACAGCAACTCCCAGTTGCTGCCATCAGGCGGATTGTCGTGGTGATTGCCGTTTTTGTGATGGACTTCGAGCTGCTGCAGATTGGCATGGGTAAACGTGCGGGCGCAACGCCCGCACACCCAGGGATACAGCTTCAGCGCCTGCGCGCGGTAACCGGCTTCCCGTTGATCGGCGGCGCGGCGCGCCTCAAGAACCACCTTGTCCAGCCGGTCATTGTTCTGCGCCATGACGATCTCCTTCAGCTGCCGGATTACGCCGCGGCAAACAGCTTGTCATAGGCCTTGAGCAGGGTCTGGTGCATCGCGCTGCCCTGCATGTCCTCGCCCAGGGTATCGAGCCCGAAGAACTTTTCACTGCGGTCCAGCAGCGCCTGCGCCTGACGCAGGGTTTCCGCGCCATAGAGCAGCGTCAGGGAGCGGCGGTAGTTATCGGTATCTTCCAGATTGAGCAGGCTTTCGATGCAGCGATAGACCAGATGCCGGGCAGGATTCATTTCGCGGAAATGACGCACCCAGTCGCAGCCTTCGCGCACCGCCTCTTCGTCATTGATGGCCAGCGCCAGCAGCGTTTTCAGCTCGCCGATACGCAACTCCTTCCACACCGTGTCCAGCGGCACCGCGAGGCCGAGGATTTCCCACAGCGGCCGCTCATCATTGAGGTTCATCGTCTGCAGGTCATCGAGCAGGGCCCGCGATTCTTCGTCGCTGAGGTCGGGCAGTTTCACCAGTGACGGGCGGATGCGGTTGCCGATGCTGTTGTTTTCCCAGGCCAGGTCTTCCACCGGATAAATTTCCGACATGCCCGGCACCAGGATGCGGCAGCTATAGGCGCCCTGCTCGGCAAAATCCGAAACGTAAATGTCGTGGCCTTCGTTTTTGATGCAGTCACAAAGCCATTGATAGTCTTCGGCCGTGGTGTTGCTGAAGTTCCAGTCGACGAAGGGATGATCGGGCGTATCGCCGAGGAAGTTCCAGCTGATCACGCCGCTGGAATCAACAAAGTGGATTTCGAGATTGGAGGCCAACTGGATTTCCTCCATATCGAAACCGGCTTCAGGAAAACTGCCCAGCGCGTCCAGCGCACGGCCCTGCAGCAGTTCGGTCAGCGCACGCTCCAGCGCAATCTCGAATCGCGGGTGGGCGCCGAAGCTGGCGAACACGCCCTGATCCTTCGGGTGCAGCAGCGTCACGTTCATCACCGGATAACGGCCGCCCAGCGAGGCATCACGCACCAGGATGCCGAAACCGGCGGCGCGCAGCCCCTTGATGCCGGCGGCAATGCCCGGATAACGCGCGATCACGGCTTCCGGCACCTCGGGCAGGCACAGCCCTTCGCGGATGATGCGGTATTTGATATGGCGCTCGAAAATTTCCGACAGCGCCTGCGCCCGTGCTTCCATCGGCGTGTTGCCGGCAGCCATGCCGTTGCTGACATAGAGATTGCCGATAATGTTGACGGGAATCCAGGTTTCGGCGCCGTCATGCAGGCGCTTGTAGGGCAGTGCGCAAATGCCGCGTTCGACATTGCCGGAATTGAGATCGACCAGCACTTCGCCGTCGATGTCGCCATCGGGGTTGTAGAACGCGTGCAGCTCGGGGTTCAGCAGTTCTTCCGGCCAGCGGCCGTCATCCGTCGGCGCAAACCAGCGCTCCTGCGGGTAATGCACAAAGGGCGCATTGGCGCGTGTTGCGCCGAGATGGAAGTGGGTCCAGAAATAATGGGTGCCCAGGCGTTCGAAAAATTCACCCAGTGCGCTGGCGCGCGCGGCGAGCTGGGTCGCGCCCTTGCCGTTGGCGAACAGCATCGGGCATTCGCGGTCACGGACATGGACCGACCAGATGGATTCAACAGGATTGAGCCATGAGGATTCGTCGAGATGGAAGCCGCGGGCCGCCAGTTTGGCCTGCATCGTGGCAATGGTGGATTCGAGCGAGGCATCCTTGCCCGGGATGAAACTTTCGGTTTGCATGAGGTACTCAGCCGGTGGGTAGGACGCGGTAATGAATCGTGCCGGTGCCTCGCCGCGCCCGCGGCGGCACCCTGAAATTACGGTTTTACAGTGGACAGCGCGTTCTGCAGGCGGGTCAGCCAGTCTTCAATCCGCCGCCGGTTGGCGCCCAGGTCCCAGTATCCCACGCGGGATGCCGAGTACAGGGCCAGGGTAGATTGCTGCGGTGACAGCGGTATGACGTGAACGCGGACATCATCCTTGAAGCTGAAAACCGCCGAGGTAAACACGATGTGCAGGCCATCCGCGGTTTCCGTCGTGATGGCTGCGCCCCTGGTCTGCTGGACCAGTGTTTTCAGGGCAGCATGCAAAGTCGCGGCCGGCACGGCAAACACCGGCGCAACCGCATCCGGTTTGACGGCATAGTCCGCAGGCGCCACCAGCCAGTGGTTCGGCGAACCGGGTCTGCTCAGATTTTTGAAAAATGATTCCATAGCGGATGTTCGTGATGCGCCCTCATGGACGGCGGCCGTCCCGGGGGCTACAGTCTGGGCCATGATCGCCGGCGGCAGCATGGCCAGAGCCGCACAAACCACCAGGGACCTCAACATGCTCGACCTCACCGGATACGGACGCCTCGCCAAACTGACGACGCTGACGGATAGAATGATAAACGATGCGTCGCGGGATGCGCTCATTGCCGCAACGCGGCTGCTGGCCTTGCAGGTCGCACATTTTCAGCGCCTGCACGGCGCGCTGCCCCTCGACGAAAACATCGATTTACTGGAAAGCAAAGGTCTGACCGAAGAACAGGCCGAACGCGTTGCCGACGGCCTGGAAGTGCTGGCGATGGCACTGGCCACCATCCGGGACGACGAGCCGGATCCGTCACTGCAATAAAGCCCGGTCAACGCCGCCGCCCGTGACACCAGCGCTTAAGTCGGCTCGATCTTCGCCTGTTTGATGACCTTGCCCCAGCGCGCGATCTCGGACTTGATGTAGACCGAGAATTCGGCCGGCGTGCTGCCGACCGGGATCACCGCCTCTTCCACCAGCTTGTTGGTGATCTGCGGCGACTTGGTGATGCGGATGATTTCCACACTCAGCTTGTCGATCGCATACTTCGGCGTGCCGGCCGGCGCAGCAACGCCGTACCAGGAGCCGGTTTCATAACCCTTCAGTCCGGATTCGGCCACCGTCGGAATATCGGGAATCGCCGCCGAGCGTTTGCTGCCGGTCATCGCAATCGCGCGCAGCCGGCCCGCCTTGACCTGCGGCATCATCGCCACCGCACTCGAAAACATCACCTGCACTTCACCCGACATCAATTCGGTCAGCGCCGGCGCCAGGCCTTTATACGGGATATGCGCCATTTTGGTTCCGGCCATCATGTCGAATAACTCCACCGCCATATGCGATGAGCCGCCGGTGCCGTTGGACGCGTAGTTGATCGCACCCGGCTTCGCTTTCGCCAGCGCGACCAGATCCTTCACCGACTTCGCCGGCAGCGAAGGATGGACGACCACCAGCAGCGGCGCTGAGGCAATCAGGCTGATCGCGTCGAAATCCCTGACCGGGTCATACAAGGGCTTTTTGCTCAGGTTGGGATTCAATCCATGGCTGCCCACGCCGGCGAGAAAAATCGTGTAGCCGTCGGCGGGTGCCGCTGCGGCAATCTGCGCGCCGAGCGCGCCGGCCGCGCCGGGACGGTTATCAATCGCCACCTGTTGGCCGAATGCGGCCGCCATCTGCTGTCCGACCAGACGGGCGATGGTGTCATTGCCGCCGCCCGGGGGGAAGGGCACGATGAAACGGATGGCCTTGCTCGGGTATTTTGCAGGGTCTTCAGTCGCTGCGGCGTTTGCAATACCGTTCAAAGCGGGCGCAATGCAGACCATCGTCAGCAGCAGCTTGCGGATCAGGTTCTCGGGTTTCATGTTTTTCCGGAAATGAATGAAGTTCATCCGGACAATTTTACGCCGTCGCCGGCAATGCCGCACCTTCACCGGACCATCGCAGCGTTACTCCAGCGCGAGCAGCGCGCCGCTGGTAATGCGCAGCCGCGCCGCCAGTTCGCGGCTGAGATTGCGGTACAGCTTGATGCCCAGCTGCGGATGGTCGCGCAGGATGCGCGCCAAGTCTTCAGTGCCGAGCGAATACAGCACGATCTGATTACCCTTGGCAAAGGCGTCTGCCGAGCGGCAGCCGCCTTCCAGCAAAGTCATTTCACCGAAAAACACGCCGGGCACAAAGGTCGCCAGGCGACGCGCGCGGTTCTCGCCGCTGAGTTGAACCTTGATGCTGACCGATCCGCGCGCAATCAGATACACACGATCGCCGGTGTCGCCCTCGCGGAACACCACATCGCCGTTACCCAGTTCCTGCCGCTGCAGCAAGGCGCCGAGCGTGGCCATTTCATTCTCATCCAGTCCGGCAAACAGCGCCATGTCGTTGAGGCCGAGTTCCGGCGCGTCTTCGAAGCGGTCACGTTCAAGCATCCGGTCTTCCACCCACTCCAGAGCGCGGTCGAGATCGGAAAACCAGAATTCAGCAGGGATGGTTGCCATAATCCCCAGTGAACGCAGAGACCGTCCGCTGCCCTCACCTTCCTGAACATGGCTCAGCAGCAGGCACATACCGCGGGCGGCCGAGGTATGACGGATGGTTTCCAGCGCGCGGGCACCGCTGGCATCGACTTCGCTGACTCGCCTGAAATCAAGAATGACGTAACGCACATCATCCGGCAGGTTTTCAACATCGACCTGCAGACGGTCGGCGGTACCGAAGAAAATGGCGCCTTCCAGCTCGAAAATGCGGATCTGTCGGCCCAAAGGACGCAACATCGCTCGCTCATCGGCGTTGCGGATCTTCAGTGATGCACGGACGGTTCCATCCAGCACGCGGCGTACCGGGGAACCGCTCAGCTTGACCAGCAACAGGAAAATGGCCGCGGCGACACCCACCGCAAAAGCCGTCATCAGGTTCAGCACCAGCATCGACAGCGTGACACTCAGCACCACTCCCAGATTGAGCAGGATTTCGCGACGGTCGGCACCTTCGGCGCCGAGCCGCCTCAACAGATCCCGCGTCCAGCGGTCGACCAGCGTCAGCGCGACATAAATGATGATCCCCGCCAGCGCGGCGACCGGCACCCGCGCAATCAGCGGCCCCAGTGCGAACAGCGACAGCAGCATGAACAGCGCATGAAACAACGCGCAGCGCGGTGAACGGCCGCCGCTCAGGTAGCCGGCCGCGCGCGTATGCGTACTGGCGGCGGGCGGTACGGCGCCGAATGCGGCCGCCAGCGCTGCGGCAGCGCCCTGCGCCTTGAGCAAGTGGTCACTGTGGTGCCGGCTGCGCGTCACCGGATCCGTAACAACAGCCGCGAGCAAACCGTCGAGCGCCGAAACCGCCGCCAGCAACAGTGCGCTGGGCAGCAGGAAAGCCAGCCATTGGGCAAAGTCATCTCGCGCACTGAGATTCATCATGGCGACCAGTTCGCGCGGCGCAAAGTCGGTCACCGGCAAGTCACCGACCAGAGGCCCGACCATACCGGGGAAAAACCAGGCAATCAGGAAATGCAAAGGCATCCCGACCAGCAGGCCGCAGAGCAGCACCGGCACCTTGCGGGTGATACGAGGGGCAATAAATATCACCGCAATCACAACCGCGGTAATCAGCAGGCTGAGCGGATGAATGTCTGCGAGATGATCCGGCAGCTCCTTGAGCGATAAGCCGGGATCGGTACCGAGCATCGGACCGACCTGCGACAAAATCATCAGAATGGCGATGCCGTTCATGAAACCGGCAATCACCGGGTAAGGCACGAACTTGATGGCACGCCCCAGGCGCAAGGCGCCGAAACCCAGCTGAAACAGGCCCGAAAGGAACACTGTGATAAAGGCCAGTGTCAGGACCTGCGGGATGTCGGGGCCCTGCGGTGTCTGCAGTTGCGGATGTGCCACCAGCGCCGCGAGGATACCGGCAAACACCATGGTCACCGACGTTCGCGCGCCCATCATCATGCAAGTGCCCGAAGGCATCACACCGGCGACAACACTGCCGACAACCACCGACAGCAGTCCGGCGACCACGCCGATCGGCGCCCATGACGGCCCGAGTGCGGCAAACGCCAGCAAGCCCAGACCCATCGCATGCGGAACGGCAATCAGGGTCGCGGAAAATCCGCCTGAAACATCCCCGATCAGGTTACGCAGCGCGGAAGTGCCTGACGCACCGTAATCCCCGGCCAGGACTTCATTTTTTTGTACCGACAATTCGCTTCACCCTTTTGCCGCAAAAGCCGTTCATCGATGGTTTATTTGCGGTTCGACTTTTGCAGCCGACGCTTTTTCTCTCGAAAAATTCTCGAAGACTATCAGTTTAAACAGGTACTTGGATGATTTGGCAGGGATCGGCGGCGGGCAGCAATACTGACTGGACACTGATTATGCTTACGGCAAGCAAT
>CANHZX010000111.1 GCA_947465215.1 Betaproteobacteria bacterium
AGCAGCAGCAGATTGGGCCGCTGCCAGACGATCATCGCCAGCGCGAGACGCGCCTTTTCGCCGCCGGAGAAATGGGTGATCGGGTTCAGCGCCATTTCGCCGGGGAAATTGAAACCGCCGAGAAAGCCGCGCAGCTCCTGCTCGCGCACGCGCGGTGCGATTTTGGCAAGATTCCACAGCGGTGACTCGTCATTGCGCAGCATTTCAACCTAGTGCTGGGCGAAATAACCGATCGCCAGTCCCTTGTTGAAATTGGCCGTACCCGACAACGGGGCCAGTTCACCGGCGATGGTCTTGATCAGCGTTGATTTGCCGGCGCCGTTGATACCGAGCAGACCGTAACGCTGGCCGCTCTGCAGCGAGAACTTGATGCCGCTAAGCACTTTCTTTTCAGTACCGTCTTCCAGTTTATAGCCGGCGGACACATTGTCCATCACCAGCAGTGGATCGGGTGCGCGCAGCGGTTCGCGGAATTCGAACTGGAAAGACGCCGAGACGTGCAGAGGCGCGAGGTCTTCCATTTTCGCCAGCATTTTCATACGGCTCTGCGCCTGACGGGCCTTGCTCGCCTGCGCCTTGAAGCGGTTGATGAAGGATTCGAGGTGCGCGCGTTCGCGCTGCTGCTTCTCGATCATCCCGGCAGCCAGCACTACGGCGGCGGCACGCTGACGCTCGAAGTCGGAGTAATGCCCGGCGTAACGCTTGAGTTTCTGGTTATCGATGTGGACGATGACATTGACCACGCCGTCGAGGAAATCGCGGTCATGCGAAACAATAACCAGCGTACCCTGATACTTTTTCAGCCACTCCTCCACCCACAGGATGGCGTCGAGGTCGAGGTGGTTGGTCGGTTCGTCGAGCAATAAGAGATCGGACGGGCACATCAACGCCTGCGCAAGGTTCAAGCGCATGCGCCAGCCGCCGGAGAAACTGGAAACCGAATTCTCCATCTGGTCATGACTGAAACCGAGGCCGTGCAGCAAGCGTTCGGCACGTGAACGTACTGTCCATGCATCGGCGTCGGTCAGATCGGCATAGATCGAACCGATACGTTCGCCGTCATCAGCCGCTTCGGCTTCGGCAAGGTCGGCTTCGAGTTTGCGCAGCGTGGTGTCGCCATCAATCGCGTAATCAATCGCCGAGCGTTCCAGCGGTGGTGTTTCCTGCGCAACATGCGCGACGCGCCAGCGCTGCGGAAAATCGACCTCGCCTTGGTCGGCGTGCAATTCGCCGCGCAGCATCGCGAACACGCTGGATTTGCCGGTGCCGTTGGCGCCGATCAGGCCGATCTTGTCGCCGGGATTCAGCGAAACATCGGCGTTTTCCAGCAGGACTTTGACGCCACGGCGCAGCGTGATTTGGGAGAAACGGATCATGGGGTTCTGCGGGGATGACAACCATACAAACGAAGGGGCGCATTCTACGCAGATTACGTCGCCAGCGCCCGCATTTTTGCTGCCATGCACCAATGCCAGGATAATCCTATCTAATTGATTATATGAATAAATTAATCCTCACCCACATCATCAGCCACTACGGTCCTTTGCCCTTGGCTGATATGCTCCGCCCATACACCCCGCATCCATTACGGAGCACCTCTTGATACATCCGGATTTTGAGTCGCACCTGATAAGCCGCCGGACATGAAGCTCTACATCACGCCAGGCTCACCCTACGCGCGCATGGTCCGTATCGTCATTATTGAAAAGAAACTGGAAGACCGCGTGGAAATCATCAATGCAAAAACGCGGCATGCGGACAGCCCTTACTACCGCATCAATCCGTCAGGGCGTGTGCCGTACCTGATCCGCGACGATGGCGTAGCACTGGAGGAATCATCACTGATCTGTGCTTGGTTGGATCACCTGGATGGCAATTTGCTGTTTGACTTACCGTCGGGTGAACTGGGTTGGGAAGCACGCCGGTTCGAAGCGCTGGCGCGCAGCACGACCGATGGTCTGGCGGTGTGGATTCGCGAACTGGTGCGGCCGCGCGCAGAGCGCTCGCCGACGCTGCTGGAGCACGAAGACGAGCGCTGCCGGCGCATGGCCGCAATGTGGGAATTGATGATCGAACATCCCTTGATGAAAGGATCGCTGAATCTGGCGCAGATCATGCTGGCCTGCGGCCTCGGACTTGAAACGCGGAATCTCGATATGCAATGGCGGACGGGCCACCCGAAACTCACGCACTGGTTCGACCGGCTCGCAAGCCGACCGTCGTTTGCAAAGACAGCACCGCCACCAGCCGCGTTTACCCACAGCCACTGATCGTGAATCGGGACACCCCGCCATCCGCTCTGCGATTGCCGCTCACGGCCATTTTGGCGATTACGGTGCCGCCGCTTGCACTCGCCGCATGGATCCTGCTCAGCGGCGGGATGCGTGAACTCTATTTCCGTTCAGGCTGGATACGCGCGGGTGCGGTCACCCTGGTCGTCGGTGCGCTGCCGCTGCTGAGCGTGATCATTCTGGCGAAGGTCGGGTTGTGGCCAGCTCCCAATCCGAATCCCATCGGGCTCGGGCTGCTGTTTGTTGCAGCCGCCGCACTGGCCTGCATTCTGGCGCTGTTCGGAATCCTGCGCGTCGCGTGGCAGCGCGAACAGAATTAAGCCGGCCACTGCGGCCGGACTCGCGCATCAGCGCAGGCCGAGACGCCACAAGGTCGTCATCTCCTCCGAACGTGCCACATGCAGCGGATCATTCGGATCGCGGGCTTTCGGATGCTGCGGACGTGAATTCTTGGTGTCGATGACCTGCAACCCAGCGACTTCGAACATCGCCAGCAGTTCCGCACGCGTACGCAGGCCCAGATGCTCGGCGATGTCTGACAACAGCAACCAGCCTTCGCCGCCCGGCTCAAGGTGCGCTGCCAGACCCGCGATGAACCCTTTGAGCATGCGGCTGCCCTGATCGTAGACCGCGCGCTCGATCGGCGCGCTGGGCGTTGACGGGATCCACGGCGGGTTGCAGACGATCAGCGGAGCGCGACCTTCAGGAAACAGATCGGCTTCAAGCACCTCCACCTTGTCGGCATAACCCAGGCGCTGAATGTTGTCGCGGGCGCAGGCGATGGCGCGCGGATCATTTTCAGTGGCAATGACGCGGGCGACGCCGCGCTTGGCAAGAATCGCCGCGAGCACGCCGGTGCCGGTGCCGATATCAAAAGCCAGCGTTTCTGCCGGCAACGGTGCACCGGCCACCAACCCGACATATTCGCTGCGGATCGGCGCAAACACGCCGTAATGCGGATGGATGCGGGCTGTCAGGGCTTTGACTTCAACGCCTTTCTTGCGCCATTCATGCGCGCCGATCAGCCCCAGCAGTTCGCGTAATGACGCGACGCAGGGTTCCGTTCCCGGACCCCAGGCTTCAGCGCAGGCTTCGCGCGCATCGGGTGCGCGCCCCAACGGGATCGAGTAGTCGGCGTCGAAAGGAATCAGCAGCATCGACAGCGTATGCGCGCGCTGCGCTTGGATCTGGCGATGGCGATGGAAGGCCGCGCCTGGCGTGGTGTCAGGTTCGGCCTGTTTGCGCTTGGGCTTGCGCGGCTTGTCAACGCGGCGCATCAGCGCCTGCAGCAACTGGCGTGCGTTCTGGAAATCACTGCGCCACAACAGGCCGACACCTTCAGAAGCCAGACGGAAAGCGGTATCGGCGGTCATCGTGTCGTCGGCAATAACCACGCGCTTGGGTGCAGCAGCGCCGTTTTCAGCGTGCCATCGTGCCGAGGGCGGTTCCTGGCCTTCAGGTAAAAAAATTCGGGGGTGTTCCATGAATTCACTGCTTTCAGCCGGTAAACGCCGGGCCGGCACTGGCGCAGAGTGCGCCGCGGGGCGAAGCATAACAGGGATGCGTTGCGACCATGACGTAGCAGGTGCAGCCAGGCGCTCGGTACACTTGTGTCAATTTCAGCGCGGCGCCTCAACCGCTTCAATGATGATCAGAAGCAATGATGCCCGCCGCGCCATTACCGCACCCGACAAAATACGATGAGAAACTGCCCTCCTGCAGGCTATGTATCAAAGCGTACAAAATGGGTGAGGTTATGTTCGATAGCGCACATAAGTACTTGTTTTAATTATTGTCTTTATAATGTCCTCGTCAAAATCACCATCAAAAAAAGCTCGGCAAACCGAGGCTTGCAACAGAACAGAACCCCATGCAACGTCCAGCACGACCGGATATCCGAAATAGCCTGCTCGCCGCCCTGCCCAAACAGGATTACCAGCGCTTGGCACGCCACCTGGAACCGGTGTCGCTGACGTCCCGGCAGGTGCTTTATGAACCCTGCGATCCGATCAGCCACGTTTATTTTCCGGAAAGCGGCGTGATATCCCTGCTGACCGTTGTCGGCCCGAACAAAGCGGCCGAAGTAGCCGTCGTCGGTTATGAAGGCGTGGTGGGCGAATCGACAATGCTGGGCATCCATACCTCACATCTGCGCGCGCTGGTGCAGGCCGAGGGCACGGCACAGCGTATCGAGTCATCGCGCCTTTGCAAGGAACTCGGAACAAATAGCCATTGGTTCCGCGGACTGTTCCGGTTTACCAATGCGCTGATGAGCCAGGCGGCACAAACAGCCGCGTGCAACCAGTTCCATACCGTTGACGCCCGCCTGGCCCGATGGTTGCTGGCAACCCGTGACCGCGTCAAATCCCGCAACTTCAACCTGACCCACGAGTTTTTGTCGGTCATGCTCGGCGTGCGACGAGTTGGAATTACTGGCGCCGCTATGAAACTGCAAAAACTCAAACTAATCACTTACTCCCGCGGCAACATTCATATCCTCGATCCGGTTCGACTGGAAGCAGCAGCATGCAGCTGCTACGGCGTGGTCAAGGAAATTTACCGCATCAATTACGGGAAGTAAGGCCGGCGACCCTGCAAAAGAAAAGGGGCCTTGCGCCCCTTTTCTTCTTGAGTTCGCTGCAAAAGCACTATGAATCGTTTGCAGGCCACGCACTCGCATCAATCGTTTCGCGATAAGCATGCCAGGTCGCGTGACCGAGCACAGGGATCGTCACCGCAAGGCCCAGCAGCGCCGTCACAAACCCGATTGCCGTCAACGCCACGATCAGCAGCGCCCACACCACCATCACCCTTTTGTTTCTTAGTACGGCATTGACACTGGTGACGATGGCGGTCACCGCATCGGCCTGACAGTCGCAGATCATCGGCAGGGAAAATGCGCTGAATACGAAAGTCAGCAACGCGAATATGGAACCGACAGCCGAGCCGATGGCGAGGAACATCACCAGCTTCCACGGATCCATCGCACCGCTGTCCGGAAAAAACACGTGCACCATCGAACCGGCACGTGCCCACACCAGGAACAGCACCAGCAGCGCCAGCGCAAACACCATGACATTGCCAAAGGCTTTGCGTTTCTCGACAAGGCAGCGGGCGATCGACGGCTGCTGACCGCGCTCCAGTTGACGGCTGATCGAATACAGCCCCATCGCCAGGACCGGTGCGACAAACACAAAACCGGAGAGCAGGATCAGTGCCGACCAGTAACTGCCGACCTTGATGCCGATGCCGGTGACGATCCAGGACAGCACGGCGATGACGGTCCCATATCCCAGGCTCTGCCGGGGTGCGCTTCGGAAATCTGCCCAGCCCTTGCGCAGCCAGTTGAAGGGCATGTCCGTGGTGAGCTGACGAAACGGCGCCGCAAAAGGCAGCGGCGCCGCTTCACTGGGCTGCAAGTGATCCTGTGCCTGACTGTCGGTCATCTCACCTCCCTGCACACTGTCAAACCGTTACTGCTGGCCTTTCAGCAGCAGCTCGACCACCTGCGGGGTAATGTCGGCCGCGCGCTGATCCATCTGTTCCGGCGTCAGGTTGGCGATCGGGTGCGGCATAACCAGGAATTTAAGATCCGGCACACCCCAGGTGCGCGCCATCGCCTTCCCGGTTACCGTAAACACATGGGTCACGATGGAAGCCGAAGGAACGCCGTTCTGTTCAAATACGATGCTGTCGAGCACACTGCCCGAGCTGCATGACCCTCAATCCCCGACGCCGGCAACGATGATGTCGCAATTGGCCTTGTATTCGGCAACCATCTCCGGGCCGGGCGCGGAACCGGCACTTTTTTTCCGGCGGATCACATGCGATTTGGCGCCGTGCTCCTTTTCAAGAATCGCCGCGATACGCATCAGCAGTTGGTCGGAGTTGTGTTTGGTGTTGTCGACGAGGCCGATGCGCAGGCCTTTCAGCGACTTCGGCCGCGGCACGAAGTTGATCGTGCGCGACTTCACTTCAGTGGTGGGATCGTAGATCTGGATGCTCATTACGCTCTCCTTCTGTTATTAAATATATATTTGATAATAAACAGTTATTTTTAAGGCTTCTTGATTTCGTAAGTGACGCTCTGCGAGCCATTCTTGCCGCCCCAGCCGGGGATGTAGCAGGACTGCACGCCCGCCTTGCCACCGGCGGCGATCACCAGCAGATCCTGCGGTGTGTGCACCAGCGTCTGCATCGTGTTTTCGGTTTCAGGAGTAATCGGGCCCGGACGGATGTTGGCGCGCTGCATCTCGGCCTGTGCCATCTTAGTGTGCTCGAACACATAGTTCTGCACGTCTTCGCGCGACCAGCCCGCCTTTTGCATGATGAGTTGATGTTCGCCGGCGAACACCGTCACGTATTGCGGCTGGCGGTTGGTGCCCGCGGACATGCGCATCTGCGCGCAGGTCGTGGTGAGCACGCCTTCGGGCGTTGCACTGAGGCCGTTCGAGTACTGGTGCACGCCGAGTGCCGCGAATATCGTCACCGCATTCTGCTCGGGCTTGAAGCCGCGTGTGGTGTGGAAGGCCGGCCACGGACTGTCTTCCTCGTTCTCGGCAATGCAGAACGTGTACTTGCCGGGATGGCCGAGGCTGCTGCGGTCCAGAACACCAGGCGTAGTGCCGATCACGTTTTGCATCATCAGTCGGATGGCACGGCCGATCGTGGCATTGGCACGCCAGCCCTGACCAAACACGTTGTCGCCACTGTTCATGCCGATCTGCTTCGCGATCGGGCCGTTGACCAACATGAATACCGCGGAACCGCCGGTGCTGGTCGCCGGGCCATGGTAACCATAGAGCGGATCGGCCAGTGCACGGACGGTGGCGGTAATCACCGGCATGTATTCGGGTTTGCAGCCGGCCATCACCGCGTTGATCGCCACTTTTTCCGCGGTCACCGACACCTGGCGGTTTTCGATGAACGACAGTTGCTCGTCGGGCTTGAGACCGCCGGCTTCGAGCATGGCTGCGATGCGTTCCGCGGTCGGCGGGATCACCGGCAGGCCGTCGGTCCAGCCGTTGGCGTAACAAAGCTCGATGGCACTACCCAGATCGTCGACGGTGTGCCGACGTGATTTCAGTTCGATCATACTACCTCCGGAGGACCCGCTCTGCGGCGGGAATATTGGCGATCAGTCTACTCCAGTTCCCTTGCCGTTCTGCGACCGTCCACATCGCAAAAAAACCGCAGCCACCTGCTATTGATGCGCCGCAAATAAGTCCGTCGCCGGGCGCCGGCCCAACTCTGTTAACGTGGCGGATGAAACACTACAAAAACAACGAAGACCGCCATACCCAAGGAGACCATCATGCTGAATTCCATCCGCCGCACCGGCGCCGTGCTGGCCATGGCCGCGCTGATCAGCACCACGGCTGCTACCGCACAGACCGCGCCGAAAATCAAGAACACTGGTTATGAACAGACCAAAACCGTGATGTATGTCGGCAACAGTTTCTACTACTACAACGACAGCATGCATTCAAAGGTACTCGGCCTGAACAGCGCCGCCGATCCGCAGAACCGCAACCAGTACCGCAGCACCTCGATCACCATCAGCGGATCGGGTTTCAACTGGCATGACATGGAATCGTATTTCCGCCCGAATGCAATCGCCTCGTATTCCTTCGTCGGCGACAACGAGATACGCTTCAACAAATTCGATAAACCGTTCGACGCGGTGATCATGAATGACTGCAGCCAGTGTCCGGTGCATCCGCAGCTGAAAGGCATGTTCCATGAATATGCCGCGAAACACAGCGCAACGGTGCGCAAGCACGGCGCCAAGCCCATCCTGTTCATGACCTGGGCCTATGCCGACAAGCCGGAGATGACGCAGCAGCTCGCCGAGGAATACACCATTGCGGGCAACAAGAACGATGCGCTGGTGATTCCGGCCGGCCTCGCCTTTGCCAAAGCCATCGCCAAAAAACCGGGCATTGTGCTGTACGTTGCGGACAAACGGCATCCGAGCAAGCTCGGCACCTATCTGTCGGCGTGCACCATCTACGCCTCGATGTACAACAAGTCGCCGGCCGGCCTGAGCTACACCTTCGGCATTGATCCAGAAACCGCCAGGTTCCTGCAGGAAATCGCCTGGGAAACCGTGCAGGAATACTACGGACGCACATGACCGAACTGATTCTGCTCGCGGTTTTTCTGGTGCTCGGCTGGCTGTGGTGGGACAGCATGCAGGCACGCGAAGCGGCAGTCGCCGCGGCGCGCGCTGCCTGCCATGCCGAGGGCCTGCAGTTTCTGGACGACACCGTTGGCATCGCCAGCCTTAAACCGGTTCGCAATGCCGATGGCCGGTTGCTGTTACAGAGGGCCTATGATTTTGAATTCAGCGACAACGGCGACAACCGTATCCGCGGCAGCGTGGTGACCCTGGGCCGGCGGGTCATCCTGCTAAATGTGATGGTGCCTCGACCTGCAGAAACCGGCGTTTCCAACGTCATTTCGCTGCACTGAAACGCCCTCTCACGGTGCACTTGCACCATCGCCGCGCAGCCCTTCGTTACTGCGTCGACTGGAACAACTTATGCTTGATGGAGCATGGTCACCCCGACAAGGAGCCTCGCCATGCTGGATCGAACCGTCACCCAGTTTTCCCATGTCAAACCCGGAGACACCCAGTTCCGCACGGACGGACTGCGTGATTTCTTTATTTACCGCGACCTCGGCGTCGCAGAAGCCACTGCTGGCAAAGTCATCGCCCAACTCGTCCGCGCCAATAATGCGCCGGAAAAGGGCACCGGCTGGCACCGCCATGAAGCCGATTTCCATATCGTGCTGATGATCAAGGGCTGGGCCAAGTTCATGTACGAAGACAAGGAAACGCTGGTCAGCGCAGGCGATTGCGTGCATCAGCGCCCCGGCATCGTGCATTACCTGTTCGACTATTCACCGGATATGGAATATCTGGAAATTGTCGGCCCCGCGGATTTCAAAACCATCGACATGCCCGGCCCCGCGCCGGTGCCGGCTCCCGCCCCCTGGAAATAGCCATCGAAGCGGCCCGCAACTGCGGACCCGTCAGAACTCCATATCGAGCTCTTCGATGTCGTCGGATTCGATTTTCGCCGAGGCGATCCATTCCTTCATCTCGGGCATCGCCATGATTTTGCTGCCATAAGCGGTGCATTGCGCATCGACCGCAACATGGTAGGTGATGAATCGTGTCACGACCGGTGCGTACATGGCGTCGGCCATGCAGCGCTTTTTACCGAATAGCCAGGGGCCGCCGTATTCATCAAGGCACTCGCGCCATATGGTGGTGATGCGCTCGATATCGTCGAACGCCTTGGCCCAGACCTTGTAGCCGGGGAAGTCGCCTTTCAGGTTCATCGGCAACGCCGAACGCAGGCTGCTGAAACCGGAGTGCATTTCACCGCAAACAGCGCGACAGTGTGCCCGCGCCGCGCGCGTCGACGGCAGCAATCCGCTTTTGGGTTTGATTTCATGGAGATATTC
>CANHZX010000112.1 GCA_947465215.1 Betaproteobacteria bacterium
CAAAGGACGCGCGCGCCGGCACGCAGATCGGGCAGTTGGTATAGGCTGACGTGAAGCGTGTGCCGCGGGCGGCCAGCGCATCGAGGTTAGGTGTCTTGATCATCGGATGTCCCGCACAGCCGAGCACGCGTTTGTTGTGCTCGTCGGACATGATGAAAATCAGGTTGGTGGCCTCGCTCATGGTCTCCCCTCGGGTTGCTTGTTCGTTTGTTTTGTATTGCTTACTTGTATTTCTTGGTAATGAGGTCGGCGACGCTGGTGCCAGCATCAATATCGGCCTTGCGTTTGGTATCGCCGGCGTCAATCTTGCGCGCGGCTTCCAGCACCAGTTCGGCTTTTTCGTGCGGGATCACCGCAACGCCTGCATCATCGGCGCAGATGATGTCGCCCGGCTTGACCTGGATGCCGCAGATTTGCACCGTGCCGTTGACTTCGACGGTCTGCATGCGCCATTTGCCGGTAATCGGTGTGAAGCCCTTGCACCATACCGGCCAATCCATGCCGCGATACTGATCGGGATCGCGCACCGTCGCGTCGACGATGGCGCCGACGAAGCCCTGGCGTTTGGCGATAGTCGCCGACTGGCCTCCCATATTGGAACAGCCCATCACGCCTTCGATCACCAGCACGTCGCCGGGCTCGGCCAGATTGTGCGCTTCGGTTTCGCCCTGGCCGCTGGTCTTGTCGGTCGCGGCTTTATGAATCTGCGTGGCGTGCGCGATGTTGCGCACAGTCAGCGCCGGGCCGACGATGCGTTTGCCGAGGTTGACAGGCGGCAGCACGTAACCGGGGATGACGGCGACAAGGCCGAGCTCATCGCAGGCGTCGGATAGTGTGCCGGTGAGGTCAACGAGGTTGCTGAATCCTTCGATGATGCCGGGCGCAACGCGCGGCAGCTCGAGCATGCGGATGGCTTCGCGCGGCAGTTTGCCGAGTGTGGTTTTGGCCATGAATATCCTCCGAGTGAGCGGGGGATATTACTACGCGCCACCGGGGTGGCGCGTAGTCATCCGAGCATGTGGACTACAGGAAAAGACTCAGCCGCAGGTGCCGGTGTAACCGCAGGCTGAGCACCAGTCGCAACCGTCCTTGCGGATCAGTGTCGCGTTGCCGCACTCGGGGCAGCGTGAGCCTTTCATGACTTTCGGTTCATTGCTGCGTTCCGGCGCTTCAAGAATACCCATCTGCGTCAGCGGCGCGCCGTTCTCATCCAGGATGCCCAGCATCGCGAAGCGGTGCAGGATCAGGCTGGCGACGTAGGCTACTGTCGACGGGTAGGTTGCCTGTTTGCGCTCACCCGGTACGAAGGCCATGAAGTCGCCCAGCGGTTCCGGGAATTCCAGCAGTTTCTTTAATTTCATCCCGATCCACGCAGGATCCATCACGCGCATGTCGAGTGAGAGGATCTTGCACAGGCCGTCGAGGGCGCGAGGGTATTCGCCGGCGAGCCACATCGAGTAGGGGCGGGTCACCCCATCGGGCAGGGTGATTTCCTTGATGCCGAGGACGAAGTCGTCACCGGTGCGCGGGTTTAGCACATCGACGGTCCATGACATGGTGCCGTCGGTGCCGGTCTTGGGTTCCTTCGGCGCAAACATCGCGTCGAGTACCGGCGTGGCCGACTGGCCAAAAAGTGCTGCACTGGGCGACGTCAGCGCGCCCAGTTGATCGGCGCGCCAGCGCACAACCTGCGCAAAGGCGGCGACCACCGAAGGCATGCGTTTGATTTCGCCCAGCGGCGGGAAGGCCATGTCGAATGGTTCATCACCGCCGGCGCGAGCCAGCGAATCGAGCTTGAGCTTGAGCCAGCCCGGGTCGTCCGCGCGCATGTCCATCGACAGCGTCTTGGCGACGGCACCGAGGCCGCGCGGCTGCTCACTGCCGTTGACCCAGACTTCGAAGGCGTGGTTGTGTTCGCTTTCAACGTGGCCGACAAACACCGCAAATGCGCCATGCGGATGTTCGATCATGTAGGTCCATGCCGGATTGCCTGCGGTCATTGACGGGCGGCCCGGCCAGCGCAGGCTGGCCAGCACCGGTGCCGGCAGCGACTGGATCTGGATGCGGCGGTTGACATCGTCACCACGGAAATCCTGTGGCGCTTTTTCCTTGCTGGTCGGTTCGACCGACAGCACCGAACCGAGGATGCTGTTCGGGCGGTAGGTGGCGAGTCCTTTCAAACCGGATTTCCAGGCGCGGAAATACAGGTCCTGGAATTCGGTGTAAGGGTAGTCCTCGGGCACGTTGACGGTCTTGGAGATGCTGGTGTCGACGTAGGGGGCGACGGCGGCAACCATTTCTTCATGCGCGTGTGCGGAAATTTCCAGCGCGGTGACGAACCACGGCGGCAGCTTTTCGGTGTTGCCGCCCTCGGCTTTGTAACGGCGCCAGGCGTGATCTTCGACGGCGAATTCACGCATGGTGTTGTCGGGCATGCGTTTCTTGCGGGTGTAAGTCCACGAGAACGGCGGTTCAATACCGTTGGAGGCATTGTCGGCGAATGACAGGCTGATCGTGCCGGTCGGGGCAATCGACAGCAGGTGACTGTTGCGGATGCCGTTTTTGCGGATGACCTGTTTGATGTCGTCGGGCAGACGGGCGGCAAAGCTGGTGCCGCTGAGATAAAGGTCGGCATTGAACAGCGGAAAGGCCCCTTTTTCACGGGCCAGTTCCGCGGAGGCGCGGTAAGCGGCATCGCGCATGGCTTCAGAAATCTTTGCGGCCATCTGACGGGCTTCCGGTGTGTCGTAACGCAAGCGGAGCATGATCAGTGCATCGCCGAGGCCGGTGAAGCCCAAGCCGACACGGCGCTTGTTGGCGGCCTCTTCCTGCTGTTGTTTCAGCGGCCAGGCGGTAACGTCGAGCACGTTATCGAGCATGCGCGTGGCGACGGTAACGACGCGACCGAAGTTTTCAAAATTGAATTCGGCTTTTTCGGCGAAGGGCTGCTTGACGAACTTTGTCAGGTCGATCGATCCCAGGCAGCAGCAGCCGTAGGGCGGCAACGGCTGTTCGGCGCAGGGGTTGGTCGCTTCGATGGTTTCGCAGTAGTTGAGGTTGTTGTCCTTGTTCATGCGGTCGATGAACAGGATGCCCGGTTCGGCGTGGTCATAGGTCGAACGCATCACCTGTTCCCACAGGTCGCGCGCCGGCACCTTGGTGTAGACCCACAGGCCGTCTTCGCGCTGGTAGGAACCCTTGGCCATCTGCTTGGCATTGGGTTTGGAGCGGTGCACCAGCTCGACGTCGCCGTTTTTCTCGACGGCTTCCATGAAGGTGTCGGTCACGCCGACGGAGATGTTGAAGTTGGTCAGGTCGCCCTTGTCCTTGGCGTGGATGAACTCCTCCACATCCGGATGGTCGCAGCGCAGCACGGCCATCTGCGCGCCGCGGCGCGAGCCGGCGGATTCCACGGTTTCGCAGGAGCGGTCAAACACACGCATATAGGACACCGGGCCGCTGGCGTTGGACTGGGTGCCTTTGACTTCAGCGCCCTTGGGGCGGATCGAGGAGAAGTCGTAGCCGACGCCGCCGCCGCGACGCATCGTTTCAGCGGCTTCCTGCAGCGCGATGTAGATGCCGGGGCGGCCATCGACGGTTTCAGAGATCGAATCGCCGACCGGTTGCACAAAACAGTTGATCAGGGTTGCCGCGAGTTGCACGCCGGCTGCGGAGTTGATTCGGCCGGCGGGTATGAAGCCTTCTTCCTGGGCCTGCAGGAAACGTTTTTCCCAAAGGGCGCGCTGGTCTTCGGCCTCTACCTGGGCCAGCGCACGGGCAACCCGTCTTCGCACATCGGTGATACTGGTTTCCTTGCCCTTGGCATATTTCTCGAGGAGGGTGTCGCGGCTGATTTCCTGCTCGGAGAGTGCGACGGCGCTGGTGGCGCCGAGGGCGGATTCATTCATGTCTTCTGGACCTTTCTGTCTGCGGCGCTGACTGGGCGCCGATGTTTTTGTAAAAGCGGTTTTTGTAAAAGCGATTTGGCGAGCAGTATGCGCCCGCGACGTACGGCTGAAAAGTCTCGTGATTTGACTTTAATCAAAGTTTGCAACATATTGTTTTTGCGTCCGTTCTGCGGGGCCTTTTGCGCCCGGCATGATCTTCCGTCGGCCTTGACATTTTGCTTGAGTTATTCTCCCGGGGTCGTAACGGTACGAGCTTGCACATCGTGCAATGCTGGAAGAAAAATCCAACCACTCAATTCAGCGCAGGGAAGGGCAACACCATGTATCAAGCCATTCAATGGGAAGTGCGTGAACATATCGGCATCCTGAGACTCAATCGCCCCGAGCGGCTGAATGCCATCGACAACGTGATGCGTAACGAGATGGAGCACGTGCTGCGCGAGGCGGAAGCCAACCCGGATGTGTGGACCATCATCGCCACCGGCAATGGCCGCGGCTTCTGCTCCGGCGCTGATCTGAAAGCCCGGGCCGAAGCAGAAAAGGCCGGTACCGTAGGCACTTCACCCCAGCCGCTGTTCGACATGAAGTATTACTACGCTATCGGTTTCAGCCAGATCACCAAGCCGGTCATCGCAGCAGTCAACGGTGTGACCCGCGGTGCCGGCTGCAACATGGCGTTCGCAGCGGACTTCCGCATACTCAGTGAGCAGGCCAACTTCGGCGTCAATTTCGTCGAGCGCGGCCTGATGGGGGAAACCGCGACCTGGTATCTGCCGCGTTTGGTGGGTCATGCCAAGGCGGCGGAACTGTGCCTGCTGGGCGAGCCCTTTGATGCGGCACAGGCCAAGGCGATGGGGCTGGCTTATTCTGTCGTTCCGCACGACAAGCTGATGGATGAAGCCATGGCGCTGGCGCGCAAGCTGAACAGCAAGGCTCCGATTGCCGTGCAGATGACCAAGGTCGCCTTGCGTCGTGCCTGGCAACAGGATGTCGAGCAGCAGTTGGAGCTGCAGAACACTATGAACAACAAGCTGAAGGGCACCGAAGACACCAGGGAGGCGCTGCGCGCTTTCATCGAAAAACGGCCGCCGCAGTTCAAGGGCGCTTAAAGATCAGGCCGGGCGATAACGTTCCGGAGAAACGGACACCATGCATATTGCTTTTGTCGGACTGGGCCAGATGGGGCGACCCATGGCCATCAACATGCTGAAAAGCGGCGCGAAGCTGACCGTGAGTTCGGCCAGCGGCAAGCGCCATGCCGAGCTGGAGGGGAAAGGGGCGAAAGCGACCAAGAACCTGTCTGATGTGGCGCGGGCCGATATCGTGTTCCTTTGTCTGCCAGGGACCGATGAGGTTCGTGAAACGCTATTCGGTGTGCAAGGCATTGCACCGCTGATGGGCGAAGGACAGATTGTTGTCGATACCAGCACCATGGATTATCTGGAAACCCGCGACTTCGCGATCCGACTGGCGGAGCGCGGCATTGGTTTTATCGATGCACCGGTATCCGGTATGGAGGCGCGCGCGATCGAGGGCACGCTGACGGCGATGTGCGGCGGCAAGGCGGAGACGCTGGAGAAGGTCCGCCCCTATCTGTCCTGTGTCGCCAACAACATCCTGCATATGGGTGATTCGGGCAGCGGTCAGTTGTCCAAACTGATCAACCAATTGCTGTTCGACATTAACTGTGCGGCCATTGCGGAAGTGCTGCCGATGGCGGCCAAGCTGGGTATTGATCCGGAGAAGATCGGCAAGATCATCAACAGCGGTACCGGGCGCAGCTACGCTTCGGAGTTTTTCATTCCGCGGATTCTCAAGAACAATTTTTCCGACGGTTATCCGCTGCAGCATGCCTATAAGGACATTGATGCGGGCGCCAAGGTCAGCGCTACCCATAACATTCCGATGCCGGTATTGGCTGCGGCGTCAGCAACTTATCAGATGGCCTTGCTCAAAGGGCATGGGCATCTCGACAAGGGCGCGATGATCCGTGTGTTCGAGGAGTTGCTGGGCGTGCAGTTCCGCAGCGGAGATGGCAATGCCTCAGGCTGAGATCCGGGTTGATGCCGGACGTCTGAACGCCTTTGCCACGGCGGTATACGCCGGTGCCGGCATGCCGGAAGCTGATGCGCGCCTGCTCGCCGACACGCTGGTGCAGTCGGATCTCTGGGGGCACCAGTCGCACGGCGTGTTACGCCTGGGTTGGTATCTCGAACGCTTGCAAAACAAAGTGATGGACCCGGTGACCAAACCGGAATTCGTGGTCGATGCCGGTGCGATGGCGGTGATCGACGGCCACGACGGCGTCGGTCATGTGCTGACCATGCTGGCGACCCGTGAAGCGGTGAAGCGGGCCAAGCAGCACGGCATTGCCGCCGTCGGCGTGCGGATGTCGAATCATTTCGGCACCTGCATGTATTACACCCGCCTCGGCGCTCTAGACGGCTGCGTGATGCTGCTGACCACCAACGGAGGGCCGGCGATGGCACCCTGGGGCGGGCGCAAGAAAATCATCGGCACCAATCCCTGGTCGGTGGCGACGCCCGCGGGCAAACACCCGCCTTTCCTGATGGATATGGCCAACACCGGCGTGGCGCGCGGCAAGATTTATCTCGCGCACAACAAGCGCCAGCCGATTCCCGAGGGTTGGGCGATCGACAAGGACGGTGCGCCGACGACCGATCCGCAGGCGGCGATCGAGGGTATCGTGCTGCCGATGGCCGGGCATAAGGGTTATGCAATCGCGATGATGGTCGATGTGCTGTCCGGCGTGCTGACCGGGAGCGGATTTTTATCCGGCGTGCACAGCCCGTATAAAACGGCAGAGAAGAGCAACTGCGGCCACTTCATGGTTGCGATTAATATTGAGGCGCTGCAGCCGCTGGCGCAATTCAATGCGCGGATGGAGCAGTACATTGCCGAGCTGAAGTCGGTTCCCCTGGCTCAGGGCAGCAACGAGGTGTTTTATCCCGGTGAGATCGAAGCCAATAACGACATCACCAACCGTCGCGACGGCCTGCTGCTGCCTGCGGATACGCTGGAAAATCTGGCCTCCATCGCGCGCGATACCGGATTGACGGGGCTGCTGCCCTTTTGAAAGTTGCGGATTGTCCGTTGCCGGGGCTATTGCGCCTTGGAAGGGGCTTCCGCTATCTTGTCGAACTCCCGTAGCAGGCGTTTTCAGTGTGACTGCGCATCAAGGGTAACGCAGTATCAAGGAAGGTAATATCCCATGGCAAAAAAGAGCGGCAAGACGGTGAAAAGCGCTGTAAAAGGCGCAGCAAAAAGCGCAGTGAAGAGCGGCATGCGCAAAGGATTGACGGCGTACGGCGACGAGGGCTTCTCGTTGTTTCTGCGCAAGGCTTTCATCAAGGCAATGGGTTACACCGATGATGCGCTCGACCGGCCGATTGTCGGCATTACCAATACCTTCAGCGGCTTCAACGCCTGCCACCGCAATGTTCCGGAACTGATCGAAGCGGTTAAACGGGGTGTGATGCTCGCCGGCGGCTTGCCGGTGGAGTTTCCGGTGATCACGCTGCATGAATCGTTTGCCTATCCGACCAGCATGTATCTGCGCAATCTGATGTCGGTGGACACCGAGGAGATGATGCGCGGCCAGCCGGTGGATTCGGTGGTGCTGATCGGCGGTTGCGACAAGACCGTGCCGGCGCTGCTGATGGGCGCTGCAAGTGCCAATGTGCCGTCGATCATGCTGGTGACGGGTCCAATGATTACCGGGGATCACAAAGGCGAACGTCTGGGTGCCTGCACGGATTGCCGCCGCTTCTGGGGCAAATACCGCGCCACTGAAATTTCCGAACAGGAAATCGGCGATATCAACAACAAGCTCGCGCCCTCGGCCGGCACCTGCATGGTGATGGGTACGGCGAGCACAATGGCTTTGTGCACCGAAGCGTTGGGCATGATGCTGCCCGGCGGTTCCTGTGTGCCGGCGGTAATGGCGGATCGGTTGCGTCAGGCGGAAGCGAGCGGTGCGCGCGCGGTGGCGATGGCCAAAGAGAAACTCACGCCCGACAAGATCATGACCGTTGAGGCTTTCGAGAACGCGCTGCGCGTACTGTTTGCCGTCGGCGGTTCCACCAATGCCATCGTGCATATGACAGCGATGGCTGGGCGCCTCGGCATCAAGCTCGATCTGGATGCCTTCGACAAGATGGGTCGCGAAACACCGGTTCTGGTCGATCTGAAACCGACCGGTCAGGGTTATATGGAAGATCTCTACAAGGCCGGTGGCCTTGCAGTGATCCTGCGTGAACTCAAGCATCAACTGAATCTGAAGGCGCTGACAGTCACCGGCAAAACGCTGGGCGAGGATCTGGCGGAAGCGCCGCCGGCCTGGGACCAGAAGGTTGTGCGCAAATTCAAGGATCCGGTGTTTGCCGGCGGCAGCATTGCCGTGCTGCGCGGCAATCTGGCGCCGGGCGGCGCGATCATCAAGCAGGCCGCGATGGATCCGAAGCTGACCAAACACGAGGGCCGCGCCGTAGTGTTTGAGTCACTGCCGGACATGGCGGAACGCGTGGATGATCCGAAGCTGGATGTCAAAGCCGATGACATTCTGGTGCTGAAGAACGCCGGCCCCATCGGTGCGCCGGGCATGCCCGAAGCCGGTTATCTGCCGATTCCGAAAAAACTCGCCGCCAAGGGCGTTAAGGACATGGTGCGGATATCCGATGCGCGCATGAGCGGCACCGCCTTCGGTGCCATCGTGCTGCATGTCACACCGGAATCCGCCATCGGCGGTACACTCGCGCTGGTGCAGAATGGCGACCGTATCCGTCTGGATGTGCCGGCTCGCAAGCTGGAACTGCTGGTCAGTGATGCCGAACTGGAATCCCGCCGCAAGAAGTGGAAAGCACCGAAGCCGCGCAAGGACGACACGCGCGGTTACCGCAAGCTGTTCATGGAGCAGATCACGCAGGCCGATGAGGGCTGCGACTTTGCATTTTTGAAAACCGAAATCACCACCCAGGCCCCCCGCAAGCGATGAGTCAACAGAAAACGAAGTCGAAAGCCAAGACTAAAACCGGTAGTGCGTCCCGCAAGAAGTCAAAAAAACCGTTAAAAAACAAAAAGATAGTAAAAAAATCAGCCGCCAGCAAAACAGCGGTGAAAACCGTGAAGGCGGCCAAGCCACGCGTCGCGGTACGCAACTCGCCGATCCATGGCCGCGGCGTGTTTGCGCTCAACACCATTGTCAAAGGCGCGCGCATTATCGAATACACCGGCGAGCGCATGTCGCATGCCGAAGCGGATCGCCGCTACGGGGATCTGCACGACGGTTCCTCGCACACCATGCTGTTCGCGGCGACCGACAAGGTGGTCATCGATGCCACGAAACGCGGCGGGCCGGCACGCTGGATCAATCACTCCTGCGCGCCGAACTGCGAAGCCAATGAGGAAGATGGCCGCGTGTTCATCGATGCGATCCGTCCGATCAAGCCGGGCCAGGAATTGTCATACGACTACAACCTGGTGCTGGAAGAACGCCACACGCCGAAACTCAAGCGTGAGCACCCCTGTCACTGCGGCATGCGTGATTGCCGCGGCACCTTGCTCGGCAAGAAACGCTGACCGGGCGCGCTCGGGGATGTTGCGGCAGATTCCCCAACAGTTGGCCGAGGATTTACGGATTGGAGTTTTGCCGTCGGAAAACCCGGCGGGGCAAGGGTG
>CANHZX010000113.1 GCA_947465215.1 Betaproteobacteria bacterium
GGATGAAGACTTCTGTCTTGTATTGCTTGCGGATGGATTCAGCGGCTGATTTCAGCGCGGATTCGTTGCGCGCCGCGAGGTGGACAATCGCGCCTTCCGACGCGAAACCCTGCGCACAGGCCAGGCCGAGGCCCTTGGACGCGCCGGTAATCAAGACTTTTTTGCCGCGAAGTTCCAGATCCAAAATGTTCCCCTGAGTGTTGCTGTGTTGTTTGTTGAGCTGGTTTAAGCCGCAACCCGTTGCGGTCCGCCTTTGCCGGCAGCCAGTGCAGCAATCTCGCGCACGTCCTTCGCGTTCTCGAAATCCTGGATGGCCGCATACAGCCGTGCGACATTGTCGGTGGACAGTGCGCGTGCTGCACAGTTATCGAACTTTGCCTTGAGCATTTCTGCCGGCAGCGGCTTGTCGACGCTGCGGCCCAGCGCCTGGTCGGTTTTGGTGCTGACCACGCGACCGTCGGTCAGTGTAACTTTGACTTCGGCGCCGAAGTGATTGTCGGCGGGGAACTGTTCCGTGGTGTACGTCGCAACGTGTATTTTCGGCAGGATGGCGCGCGTCGCGGGGTCTTTCCAGTTGTCGCCCTCAAAGTGTTCGAGTTTGACGGTGCGGTCTTTCAGTGCGCGCGCCAGCGTGTATTGCACACTGAACTTGGCGTCGAGCGAGGATTGCGGGTCCGGGCGGTTGGTGTGTTCGAGGCGGCGCGTGTGCGTCCAGGAATCGATGCGTGCAACCTGTTCGGGTTTCAGGTTGTGCTTCTGCGCCAGCTCCAACATGCAATCAATTGCCGGGTGGGTGCTGCCGCAGCAGGGGTAGGACTTGATGGCGATGCCGGGGCGGGTGATGTCGAGCGGTTTGGCCCAGGCGGGAATCGCTTTGCTCGCGTCGTAATTGCCGGCGCCGTTGAACACTTCGAAATAACCCTGCTTGTGTTCGAAGGCCTTGTCACCGGCGGTGAAGCCGTCGCGGGCGAGCAGCGCAGCGAACAGGCCGCTGCGGGCGCAGTGGCCGACATGCAACGGTTTGGTCATCGTGCCGAAATTCGATTTGACGCCGGCGGCGAGCGATGCGGCGATCGACAACGCGGTGGCGGTTTTTTCAACCGACAGTTTCAGCAGGTGTGCACACGCGGCAGCGCTGCCGAACACACCGATGGTCGTCGTCGGATGCCAGCCTTTGGTGTACTGGTAAAAGTTCACCACCATCGACAGCTTGCATTCCGCTTCGAAGCCGGCAACGTACGCGGCAATGAAATCCTTACCGGTGGCGCCGGTTTCATCGGCGAGTGCGAACAGCGCGGGCAGGATGGGCACCGAAGGATGGCCGCCCAGCGTGTTGTTGCAGTCGTCGAAGTCCAGTGCATGTGACGCGGTGCCGTTGACCAGTGCCGCATCCAGCGCGCCGATGCGCCGCGCGTGACCGAACACCAGGGAGGGGCCGCTGCTGGAGCCGGAAACGCCGAGCAGGATGCGCGTCGCGTCTTCTGCAGCGCCCGCAATCGTCACGCCGACCGTGTCGAGGATGCCGACCTTGGCCCAGTGCACGGCGTCTGCCGGCAGGGTGTTGTACTGCAATTCATTGATTTTATTTGATAAATCTGTAGCGAACGACATGGTCGATCTCCTCGGCAACTGCAGGCCGGCACATGATGGCCGACACATTGGATGAGTGGCGGAAGAGAGTGGGAGTCGAACCCACACAGGACCGCTCGCGGCCCCTACCGGGTTTGAAGTCCGGCCGCCCCACCGGGAGCGATTCCCTTCCGTTATTACTGCGTGGCCGTCATTGTAAGACGGCGCGGTGCTGACAAGAAATACTGTTCCAGACTGTGGTGACGTTTAATGCCTGCGTGCGGCGCTGAGCACGACCGGCGCAATTTCCACGGTGTTGTCGCCGTCGGTGATCCATGTTGTGCCGTCCTGGATCGTACATTGCAGCTGCATCGTGCGTTCCGCGAGTTTTGCCAGCGCCTGGGTCGACTCGGCCGGCAGATCAATTATCGTGAGATTGTCGGGTCGCGCCATCGCGTCGCTGTTGTCCTGCCACCACTTTGCCGCACCGCGGCCGTAGGTGTACAGCAGCACCTGCGTGGCGCGGCCGCACGCTTTGCGTACCGATTTTTCATCGGGCAGACCGACTTCGATCCACTGTTCGATGATGCCGGTCAGATCCTTGCGCCACAGTGCCGGCTCTTCTTCATTGCTGAGACCTTTGCCGAATTCCAAGGCCTCATCGGCGTTGAGTGCGAAGGCGAGCATCCTCACCATCATGCGTTCATCGGTCTCCGAGGGATGGCGTGCCAGCACCAGCGCATGGGTCGCGTAATAGCCGCGATCCATGTCGGAGATCGTCAAATCCACCTTGAAGATGGTGGCGGTCAGCGCCATGCGGCTATTTCAGGCGCACGGCGACGGCGTCGGCGGCGCGATTCGCTTCGGCAATCGCGTCATCCAGGCTGCCGCCACAGCCGCTCCGAACAGCACCGACGGCCCACACGCCGGGCAGCGCGGTTTCCAGCGCATCGCTGGTGACGAGGCGGCCCTGGGCATCGCGTTTGATATCTGCAGGCACAAAAGAGGTATTGGGTTCGAGACCGATATAGGCAAAGACGCCGGCGACGGCAATTTCTTCGCTGCCCGCCGCCGTTTTGACGCGCACCTTTTCGACCATCTGTCCGCCGAGAATGGCCTCGACGGTCGTGCCGAAACGTTTTTCAATCTTGTCATTGGCATTGACCTGATCGATCAGGCGTTGTTGCGCGCGGAATGCCGTGCCGCGGTGGAGCAGCAGTACCTTGCCGCAGTAATGCGTCAGCACATTGGCTTCCTGCAAGGCGGAGTCGCCGCCGCCGATCACGGCCACGGTTTCGTTCTGGAACATCGGACCATCGCAGTCGGCGCATTTCGAGACGCCGCGGCCTTCGAATTCGCTTTCGCCGGGCACGTTCAGCGTTTTCAGTTTCGCACCGCTGGCGATGATGACCTGGCGCGCGCGGTAACTGCCGCTCTCGGTGGTGACGACATAAGCGCCATCGGCTGCAGCCAGTGCGGTGACCGGTTCCTGAATGCTGGTGACGCCGGCTTCGGCGTTGGCGCCGGTCAGCTCCGATGCAAATGCAGCACCGCCGGCTTCGCCGCCGGGCGGGGCTGGGTCAAGTTCATTCACATTGAGCACAAGGCCGCCGAAGATCTGCTGTTCGAAGGTGGCGGCGCTCAAACCTTTTTTGGCGAGCGCACCGGCAGCGGTAAGTCCGGCGATGCCTTCGCCGATGATGATGACGTCAAATGCGGATGTGGTCATGGCGTTCTTTCAGTTCGGTGATCAGTAACGGTTGTTGCGGAAAGGGGGGCGTTGCTGCGGTTTGCCGGCGCCTGGTTTTTGCGCCTGCGGTTTGGCGACGGCACCCGGCGGTGGTGGCGGCGCCGGTTCGGCAGCACCGAGCAAAGGCACAAAATCCTTGCGCATCTTGCGCGCGTCGCCGATACGCTGGGTGACGGTGATGCCGTCCATTGCCTCGAGGATTTCAATGGCCAGCGTGCGGCCGATACCGACGGCGTCGCGATACTGCGCGGCGGTGAACTGGCCGTTGGGCTGTTTGGCGGCGACGGCCTGTGCGGTGGCAGCGAGTACGGCCATGGTCGGTTTCAGATAAAAACGCTCGGCGCCGACCTTGTACAAATTGCCGGCTTTCATTTGACGGTAGAGAAAATCCTTGAGGATGGCGTCTTTCAGTTTCAGCAACGGCGCCAGTTCCTTCAGCGGCGGCGGATTGAATCCGGCCGACAGCAGTGCCGGCTGCACGGTTTCCCACAGTTTGACGTCGGCACTGTTGGCCGTGCTGTCGTGGCCGGGCTTGCGCACCAGCGAGCTGTGCACTTCGATCTGCCGCTGGTCGGCGATCAGGCGCAGCAGGTGGCCGAAGGCTTCGGCATCCAGCTCCGGCGCCAGCACCTGATGCAGAGCATCGATTTCCATGCCCGGCGCCTGCGGCTGGGTCTGATGGAAGGCGCTCACATGTTTGACGGCGCCCTGATTCAGCGCAGTCAGCCGCGTCTGGGTAATGGCAATACGGCGGTCTTTGCCCAGCGGCACGAGCCCGGCTTTGGCATAGGCCGCTGTGGCAATATCCGGAAGCAGATTGAAAATGGCTTCGAAATGTGCGAGATCAACCGGGCGTTTGCCCTCGGCGGCGAGCGCCGCCAACGCGGTCACATGATCCGCTGATTCGAGGGCGGCGAGTGTGGCGTCGCGCGCCTTGCTGCGCCGGGAAGCCGGCGGAATCGGATCGATGATGACGCCGCCGCCCAGTGTGCGAGTCGAGGACTGGTCGCGCAGGATGAAGCGGTCACCATGCAGCGCGGCGATCGGCTCGTCGAGCACCAGCTGACCGATGCCGCCCTTACCGGGGTTCAGCGCTTCGCCGCGTTTGAGCGAGACCCGCGCAGTGACATCGGCGGTGGCGAGATGCAGATGGACCGGCGTCCAGTGTTTCAGAGGTTTGCCTTCCCCCGGCAATACGTTCAGCCGCACGTCGATGCGCCGGGTCGGCCGGTGAATGGCTTCGGCCATCACCCAGTCGCCGCGCCGCACAGACTCCACATCAGCGCCGGTCAGGTTCAACGCACAGCGTTCGCCGGCGCGCGCTTCGGCTGCGGACTTGCCATGAATCTGGATGCTGCGCACGCGAACTTCGCGTCCCGCAGGGGAAATCACCAGCTTGTCGCCGCTGCGCACGGTGCCGTTGAATACCGTCCCGGTGACGACGGTGCCGCTGCCGGCAATACTGAAGGCGCGGTCGATCGCGTAACGCAGATGTTGTCCGGCAGCGCTGCGCTGGCCTTTGGCCGCTGCCTCGCGCAGCAGCAGGTTTTTCAGTTCAGCCATGCCGATGCCGCTGATCGCGGACACCGGCAGTATCGGCGCATCGGCGAGCAGCGTCGGCGCCAGCAGGGCTTTGACCTGATCACGTACTTCTTTAATACGCGCGGCATCGACACGGTCGGCTTTGGTGATCACGGCGGCGCCGCGGCCGATACGCAGCAGATCAAGGATCTGCAGGTGTTCGATGGTCTGCGGCATCACGCCGTCGTCAGCGGCGACGATCAGCAGCGCGAAATCAATGCCGGAGACGCCGGCGAGCATGTTGCGGATGAAGCGTTCGTGACCGGGTACATCGACAAAGCCGATCAGGCCGCCTTCGGCCAGCGGCAGGTAGGCGAATCCGAGGTCGATGGAAATGCCGCGGGCTTTTTCCTCGGGCAGGCGGTCGGTGTCCGTGCCGGTCAGGGTTTTGACCAGCAGCGTTTTTCCGTGGTCGATGTGGCCTGCGGTGGCGACGATCATTTGTTGCTGATTTTCAGTTGCGGCAGTTGTGCGACAAACTCGTCTTCATGATCCAGGCAGCGCAGATCGAGCATCAATGCGCCGTCCTTGATGTGTCCGATCACCGGGGCAGGCAGTGTGCGCAGCGCTGCAGCCAGTTTGTTGAGATTGCCCTTCTTGCCGGCAGGCGCGATGGCCAGTCCGCTGCTCGGCAATGCGTCGACTGGCAGCGCGCCGCTGCCGATCTGGCTTTTGCAGGCGGCAATTTCCACTTTCCAGTCATCACCCAGAGCCGCAGCGACGGCAGGCAGTACGCGAGTCGCCTGCGCGGCGATGTCTTCGGCGCTGCGGGTCAGCAGGCGCAGCGCTGGAAGTTCTTCGTGCAGGCGTTCCGGGTGCAGATACAGGCGCAGCACGGCATCGAGTGCTGTCAGGGTAAGCTTGTCGAGGCGCAGCGCGCGTTTCATCGGGTTCCTGGCGATGCGCGCCATCAGGTCCTTGCGGCCGACCAGCAGGCCGGCCTGCGGGCCGCCGAGCAGCTTGTCGCCGCTGAAGGTGACGACGTCGGCACCATCAGCCAGCGCCTCGCGCGGCGTCGGTTCATGCGGCAGTCCGTACTCTTCGAGATTGATCAGCGTGCCGCTGCCGAGATCAACGATGAAGGGCAGATTGTGTTCGTGCGCGAGTTTCGCCAGTTCGCTTTCAGGCACCGTCGCGGTGAAACCCTGCACCACGTAATTGCTGGTGTGGACTTTCATGATCGCCGCGGTGCGCGGCGTGATCGCTTCGGCAAAGTCTTTGAGGTGCGTGCGGTTGGTGGTGCCGACCTCGACCAGTTTCACGCCGGCACGCGACATGATATCGGGGATGCGGAAGGCACCGCCGATTTCAATCAGCTCACCGCGCGACACCAGCACTTCGCGTTTCAGCCCCAGCGTGTTCAGCGCGAGATAGACGGCGGCGGCATTGTTGTTGACGGCAACAGCTTTTTCGCCGCCGGTCAGTTCGGCGATCCAGCGTTCGACGTGGCTGTCGCGCTCGCCGCGAGCGCCGGTAGCGAGATCGAATTCGAGGTTGACCGGACGGGTCATGGCTGCCATGACGGCTTCGGCGGCGCTTTTCGGCATCACCGCACGGCCGAGATTGGTGTGCAGCACCGTGCCGGTCAGATTGAAGACCGGTTTCAGCGAGGGGGCGGCTGAACGTTCCAGTGCGATGGCGCAGGATTGCAGAAAGCGGGTTTCATCAAAAGCGCCGGCATCCGGTGCGGCAAGACGTTCGCGCTCGACGTCGAGCGCACGGCGCAGGAAGGCGGTTACGCGTGTGCGGCCGTGAGCGGCAATGAGGACTGCGACTGCCTCGCTACCGAGCAGTCGATCCACCGAAGGCAACGCGCGACGCGCGGCTGCGGCGGGATTCACCATGGCGAGGGCGCCATGATCTGGAGAAATAGAGGATTCATTGATGCGGCTGCGGTCAGGTCAAACGCGGGAGCAGCAGTGTAGCGCAATCGGCGTGAATCATAAAAACGGGGCACAGCGCCGAGCCGTTTTTGCTTTTGCAAGCATTTGATTTATTTGTTTTAGTTGATGGGGTTCCGCGACGGGTGCTGTGCATTTAAAGCGATTCAGTCGAGTTTGATGCCCAGCCGCTTGCCGAGCGCGCCCCAGCGGGTAACTTCCGTTTTGATGGTTTCAGCGAACGCTTCCGGAGTGCCGGCGACCGGGACATTGCCTTGTGATACCAGAAGCTGCTGAATCGGTGCGCTGCCGACAACGCCGGCGATTTCGCGCTGCAGCCGGTCAATGATCGGACGAGGCGTGCGCGCCGGCGCGACATAGCCATACCAGATGGCAGCTTCAAAGCCGGGCACGGTTTCGGCGACGGCCGGCAGATCGGGAAAAGCTTCCAGGCGTTTGCTGCCGCCATGAGCGATCAGGCGCAGCCGGCCGGCCTTCCAGTGGCCCATGGTGGAGAACATATTGCCGAAGGAAACCTGGATTTCGCCGCCGACCTGGGCGGCGACGTATTGCGCCACACCTTTATAGGGAACGTGGGTCATGGTGATGCCGGTCATCGAGGTGAACAGTTCCGTGGCGAGATGCGGCGAGCTGCCGGGACCGGAAGAACCGAAATTGAGTTTTCCCGGATTCGCGCGGGCGTAGTCAATGAATTCTTTGGTAGTGAGCGCGGGTACCGATGGCTGCAGCATCAGTCCGAATGGACTGGAGGTCACCATGGATATTGCCGCGAAGTCCTTGATGAGGTCATAGGGCAGGCGGGTGGCCAGCGCGGCGTTCACGGCATGCGTGCTGGTGATCATCAGCAGCGTGTAGCCGTCGGGTGCGGATTTGGCCGCGACATCGGTGCCGACGACTCCCGAGGCCGCCGCCCGGTTGTCGATGACCATGGGTTTGCCCATCCGCTCGGAAAGCCGGGGTCCGAGGAGTCGTGCAATGACGTCGCTGCCGCCGCCGGCCGTAAACGGAACGATGACCCGGATCGGTTTATCCGGATAGGATTGGGCGCCGGCAGCGGCGGTGACGACGAGCAGGCAGGCTGCAGCCGCGCGCCAAAACAGTTTCCCGCTGGTCGAATCGCTTGATCGTTTCATGGCTCCTCCTTCCCGCACGGATGGCGGAATTAAAGTTTCAGCAGTCGCGCCGCGTTGAGGCCAAGGATCAAACGGCGCTCGTTTTCAGGTACGTCAATGAGACCTTCCACCACGTCGACGGGATGGGTGTAGCTCATGTCGGCAGGACAGTCGCTCCCCATCATGACGCGATCGGCACCGACCTGTTCGATCAGGTTGTTGAGAATGTCGCTGTCGTGGGTAATCGTGTCGTAATGGAAGCGGCGCAGATAGGACGACGGCGCCTGTTTCATGTGTGCGAGTTCCTTGCGTACCTTTGCCCCGTGATCCCAACGGCCGATCAGCGCAGGCAGTGTTCCTCCGGCATGGGGCAGGACGACTTCCAGTTTCGGGAAGCGGTCGAGGACGCCGCCAAAAATCAGTGAGGCGGCGGCGATCGCAGTGTCTGTGGGATTGCCGATCAGATTGCGCAGGTGGTATTTGCGCATACGCTCGGCGCCGACGGGATTGACCGGATGCAGGAACACCGGCAACCCCAGTTCCTCGCAGCAGGCGAAGACCGGCCAGAAATCCGGCTCATCCAGATTACGGCCCATGATGTGCGTGGCCATGTAAATGCCGCGAATGCCCGGCAGTGTTGCCGCACGTCGCACTTCAGCGACCGCAAGTTCGGGCGCCTGCATCGGCAGTGTGGCAAGTCCCAGCAGACGGTTCTGGTGCTTCAGATGCGCTTCGGCAAGGCCGTCGTTGTAGCTCTGCGCGAGCTTGAGGCCGAAATCTGCCGGAGCCCAATACACCATCGGCTGGGTCAAGGACAGCACATGCACATCGACACGGGCATCGTCCATCATCCTGATGCGCGTCCCGAGGTCGATATAGCTGTCCTGAAAGGTCGCCTTGTACTGGGGCACGCCAAAAGTCACCTGCCCTTTGGGATTGCGGCCGATTTCGGCGCCGATTCCCGGGCCCTCCTTTTCCAGCAGTCGTACCCACTGTTCAGGGTACCAGTGGGCGTGGATGTCTATTTTCGATGACATGAAGGGACTGTTTCCGGGGCAATGAAAGGAATGGTGATGAAAATAATTCGGACGGCAACGCGCGGGCATCAAAAGCGATGCCGCAGTTTAGCGTAAGCCTCTGGCTGCATGTTATTCTGGCCGCAGAGTCCGCGAGACGGACGCATCAAAATCAGAATCCGGAGAAGCGAATGAAAATGCGCGCGATGATGATGGCCTTGTTGCTGGCTTCAGGTATGGCACAGGCGGCGGAACCAGCCTACCCGACACGGCCGATCCGTTTCATCTGTCCTTACACACCGGGCGGGGCGGCCGACATCTTCACGCGTACCATCGGCCAGAAGCTGACGGATGCACTGGGTCAGTCGGTGGTGGTCGACAACCGCGCCGGTGCCAACGGCGGTATCGGTACGGAAATCGTCGCGCGTGCGCCGGCTGACGGTTACACCCTGCTGATGGGCAATGCCGGTCCGATGACGGTTAATCCGAATCTGTATCTGAAGCTGGGTTACGACACGGTCAAGGATTTCGCGCCGATTACCCAGGGCACCTCGTACATGTATGTGCTGGTGGTGCCGCCTGCGGCACCGGTGAAATCACTGCCGGATTTCATCAAGTTGCTGCAGTCGAAGTCGGGGCAGATGACTTATGGCTCGAC
>CANHZX010000114.1 GCA_947465215.1 Betaproteobacteria bacterium
CCCCGGGCTCGGACGACAACCGTGGCAAGCCTTCAGGCTCGGACGACAACCGTGGCAAGCCTTCCGGCCAGGACGATAATCGCGGTAAGCCCTCGGGCTCCGACGACAATCGAGGCAAACCTTCAGGCTCGGACGACAACCGAGGTAAACCCTCGGGCTCCGATGACAATCGCGGCAAGCCTTCCGGCTCGGACGACAACCGAGGCAAACCCTCGGGCTCCGATGACAACCGCGGCAAGCCGCCTGGCTCGGACGACAACCGTGGCAAGCCCATGGGTGGCGACTCGCCTGGCGGCCCTAGGAACAGCCCTCAGGATCCCAACGGAAAGCCGAATTCATCAAACCCAGCGAACGCTGCTATCGCTACCACTGGCATCGCTCGCGACAGCGCACTAACAACGGTAACAACCCGAGAAGGCATTACAGTCTCTCTGATGCGTAAACCAGAGAATACCGAAGCAGGTTTAGTTACGGTTTCCTTGCCCAGAGGCACATCAACGAGCGGCAAAGGCTTCAGCTTCCAACTGCCGCGGGCACTTGCTGAGGCAGCCAGCAATGAGAAGCCGGTTAGGGTTACATCAGCTTCGGGTGGAAGTCTGCCCTCTTGGCTTCGTTATGAGTCAAAAACCAAAAACTTTGTCGCAGCACCCGTTCCTGGCGTCGCATTCCCTTATGAGTTCGTTGTAAGAATTGGGGATGACCGAACCAGAATCATGATTTCGGAACGGCGAAATCCATAAAGGATTAGCTGGTTTGCCAGGTAAGTAAAAAAAGACCGGTCGTTTAAAGCAGTGCAACCTGCTTTAAACGACCTTTGCCTGAACTGCTGTTGCAACAATCTCTATTCGATAGCTCGGATCGGATAGCGCCGTCTGCACGGTAGCTCGTGGCGGCGCACTTCCGGGTAATACCCAGGCATCCCAGACTTCGTTCATCGCACCGATATCCTTGATATCGTTCAGAAAAATCTGCACCCGCAGCAAATGCGCCTTGCTGCTGCCCGCCTCCGCCAGCCGCTGGTCGATCTGCGCTAGCACATCCGCTGTCTGGCTGCGGACGTCCTTGGCTTCGCACTCCGGCACCATGCCGGCCAGATAAACGACTCCATTGAAAATAGCCGCTTCGCTGTAACGCGCGGCAACATGTAGTCTTTGCAGGCCCATCGTAATTCCCCGAAAAAAATTGAATGATTGCACAGCAGGCGCAGTCGCGCCGTCTGTGCTGTAATCCGCCCCATGCTTTCCTACCGCCACCAGTTCCACGCCGGCAATGTATCCGACGTATTCAAACACGCCCTGCTGTCGCGCCTGCTGATTGCCCTTGCGCGCAAGGACAAGCCCTATTTCATGCTCGACACCCATGCCGGTCTCGGGCTTTACGACCTCGAACACCCCTGGTCGCAGAAAACCGAAGAATGGCAATCGGGCATTGGCCGCATCTGGGAGCGCACAGATGCGCCCGAAGCGCTAAAACCCTATCTTGACGCTGTCCGCGCCGAAAATACCGACGGCCGGCTGCGCCATTATCCCGGGTCGCCGCGCATTGCACGAAAATTGATGCGCCCTACCGACCGCCTCGCGCTGTGCGAACTTAACAAGGACGACTACGCCACGCTGAAGGCAGTTTTCGCCCATGCCCGCCACACCGCCATCCACAACCAGGACGGCTTCAGCGCGATCCGTGCTTTCCTGCCGCCACAGGAACGTCGTGGTTTGACTTTCATTGATGCGTCATTCGACCAGGCCGACGAATTCGCCCGTATCGTGCGCAGCACCAAGGAAGCCCATGCGCGGTTTGCTACGGGCACGATTGCCGTCTGGTACCCGCTGATGGCGCCGTCAGCGATGCAGGCTTTCGCCCGCAGCCTGCAGGGTGCCGGACTACCCAAAACGCTGCAGCTCGAACTGACGGTTCACCCGGACGACTGGACCGAACACATCCGCGGCAGCGGCATGGTGATCGTCAATCCGCCATTCGGACTGGACAAGGAAGCGCGCCCCCTGCTCGACTGGCTGTGGCAGGCACTGTCCCCGCAAAAAGAAGGCGGCACACGCTGCGACTGGCTGGTGTCGGAATAAAAAAACGCCGCAGAGACTCTGCGGCGTTTTTCCGTACTGCATGGGACGAAAGTTCAGCCTTTGGTGCGGCTGCGGTATTCGCCAGTGCGTGTATCGATCTCGATCTTGTCGCCGGTGGCGCAGAACAACGGCACCGGGATTTCAAAGCCCGTGCTCAGCTTCGCCGGCTTCAGCACTTTGCCCGACGTATCGCCGCGAACCGCGGGTTCGGTGTAAATGATCTCGCGGACCAAGGTCTGCGGGATTTCCACCGAAATCGGACGGCCTTCATACAACGTGACTTCACAGGGCATGCCGTCTTCGAGGTAATTCAGCGCATCACCCATGTTCTCCTTGTCCACCTCAAACTGATTGAACTCGGCATCCATGAACACATACGACGGCTCGGCAAAGTAGGAATACGTCACTTCCTTGCGCTCGAGCTGTACGACGTCGAATTTCTCGTCAGCGCGATAAACGGTTTCCGTGCCGCCGTTCGACAGCAGGTTCTTCAGCTTCATTTTGACCACCGACGCGTTGCGACCGGACTTGCTGAACTCGGCCTTCAACACCACCATCGGGTCCTTGCCGACCATGATGACGTTGCCCGCGCGGATTTCCTGAGCAATTTTCATAACCTACATCCTTGATTAAGCGTAATAAATTAAGCGGAGAAAAAACGCGCTATTTTACCTTGTTGCGCACAAACTCCACCAGTTTGGCGGACATTTCGCCCAAATCGGCCAGTTTCCGGGACCAGCCCAAAGCATTACGGGCCCATTCCCCCCGTGCAGCCCGCAATGCCGGCCACAGGGCCCTGACCGGGGCTCCCGCACTCCAGGCCGCTGTAAAAGCCGTCACCGCCGCACCGGCGGCCGGATCAAGGTCGGCCGTATACCGCTGCATAAAGGCCTCCAGCTTGCGCTGGTGGGCGCCATCGTCCTGCCGGTAGGGCTGCCAGACCATGGGCTTGCCCGCCCATTGCGCCCGGACAAAGGAATCCTCACCCCGGACAAAATTGAGATCAGTGGCCCACAGCAATTCGTCATAACGGGATTGCGGCAAAAACGGCAGCAGCCGGACTTCCAGATTGCCGCGGCTCGTCTGATCAGCCGTTGTTTCAAAAAAAGCCTTCACCGCCGGAACAACCGCGCCTGCAGGAACCAAGAGCAGGGTTGGTGATGAATCTTCGGCCAGCGCTGATAACAGATCCGCAACTGGCGCATCAGCATAGGCAAACAGCGATACCGTCAGTACTGCAGCATCCGGCACGGTCATGCCGAAATCACTGAAGAATCCGGCTCGGGCCCGCACATCAAAGGCATCGCGGCGCGACAGCAGATCGCGCTCGCGCGGCAGTCCGCCTGTCGCCGCGGTGAATCCGGGATAAAAATACCAGCGCGGCAGTGCCAGTGAAGGATGCGGCGACGCCAGCCCGTGATGGCTGTCGACCCAGGATTCTGCGCTGAGATAATCGAGCACGATCCACAGTGGTGGCCGCGGCAGTCCGGCCATCGCCGTTACATAGCCATCAGGAAGCCCGCAACCAAATGCTTCGATCACGACGGTAGCAGACGCGGGATCGGGACTGCTCTTCGACCAGTCGATCACTTCAACACCTTCCAGCTGCTGCCGGGGAGCATCGGCATCCATATCTGGGCGCAAGGCCCGCAGGGTCTGCGGCCGGTCGATCCACAGCCGCACCGCAAGACCGTGCTCCAGATGCAGCAATGAGGCCACGCGCCAACACACGCCGGCATCGCCGAAGTTATCGACGACCTTGCAGAAAATGTCCCAGACGGGTTTGGAAGCTGCGGATGCCATGGAGGGCCGGATTATGCAGCCCGGCCCCGCCCTAGTGAAGCGTCAGGCGGAAACGTCGTTCCAACAGGTCGGCATCATCAAAATGGCGGCGACCGAGAAAGGCCGTGGCATGGTTGCCCCATTGCCGCATCGCACCGGCACTGGGAATACCCATCGGCCAGAACAGGAAACGCTCGCCGCGTTCAGTACCCGCCACCAGTGCATCAGCGCCGTAAATGCTGCGATAGCCGCCACCGGGCAGCGGCAGCGAGCGCAGGACCTGCTCGTCCAGTATCTCGTAGCCGCGCGCTGCGGCCGCCATCGGCTGTACGCCAACGTCGAGCAGATAATGACTGCGCGTGGCGATGCGCAGACGGATCTGCTCGTTTTCCTGCACACGCGTCAGTGTTGCAGGGATGAAGGCCCATTCATCATCAGGATCCGGCGCCGGTTTGGCATCAGCGCGCTGTGTCGGGAAAAACATGTGATAACAGCCGCAGGGATGCATGGTATCGAACACCAGCGGCTCACCGTCCGGCGCCAGAGTCACGCGCCACACCAGGCCGTCGAGTCCGCCGGCCAGAATATCGAAGGACTTGTCGACGGGACGTTCGCCGAACCACATCGTATAGACCAATTGCACCAGCGTCTGTCCGCCATAACGTGTGTAGGTAAGGCGCTGGTAAACCACGGGCTTTTGCGTATCAAGCACCGGATGCCGGGCCTCGCCCCAACGCAGCGCGCCGGGACGGTCAAACTCTCCTGTGGTTTCGACTTCAAATACCGGCGCATAAGTGGCCAGGAGCCGGGATGTCTCATCGGCATTCAATGACAGCAGACCCAGTGCAGGATCTGCTCGCTTCAGGAGTCCGGAGACTTCAGCACGACTGTAACGGACTATGCCTGCCGGCACGTAACGTTCAACCGGGTGCGCGGAAGCCACACCCTTGCGGGAGTTTTCGAACATCGCACGCGCTTCAGCATGCCATTGCGCAACGCCGCCGGCGAAAGGAATACGAGTGAGTCCATAGAGGCCGACGATGCGCAGGCCGTCGCTGTATGCGTCTGGCACCGACACCCGCTCCGCGAGCATCGAAACGAGTTCAGGCTGGAGCATGTCACGACCCAGCAGCAAGGCGCCGCAACGCTGCGCCATTGCCGTGTTCTTATCAGCCGTCTGCACAGCCGACAGATTGCGCAATTCGGCAGCCCTTGCCTGCAGGTCGGCCTGCCGCAATTGCTCCAACCAGGTCCGCCGCAACGCTACCGTATCGGCCGCCGGCATCAAGGCCGCAAGAAAACGCGTGCTGCGCAAATAGGGAAATCCTGACACTGGCGAAGCTTCGCGATCACGCACACCGGCCGCATCGACTGCGGCATCCGTCGACTGGAACCACTGCGCACAGTCACGCACTTCTGCTTCAGCGGCCTGCAGATGCTGGCTCTGCGGCGGCTGCACGGTCGCGCAGGCGCCCAGCAACAGCATCACGGCGGGTGCGGCAAAACGCATCATTCCGGACTTCATTGCTTCAATGCCCTTTCGTCGATGCGGTACGCCGAACGACATCACGACGCTCTATTTCATCAATCATGCCGCGGAACTGGTCAACGATGCTGACGCGAATCAACCGGACATTGAGAAACTGCGGCAACATCAGTGAGGGTTCGATTAGACCGACCCAACTCACTACCCAGGTGCCTTCCTTCTCACCGCGTTCCACCTGATAACGGCCGTCAAGACGCTTGAGATTGCCCTTGAGAACACGGACCTCAATGGTGTCAGGGTGATATTCCGTCGAAGCCACCACCACGTCGATACCATAGGAAAAAACCATGAAACCGGCTTCACCGCGCTGCTCGACAATGGCCGTGGCACCGCGACGCTCGGTGATTTTGCTGCTCTGCATGCCCGGAATGAATTCTGCAAGATGACCGTAATCAGTCAGCGTGCTCCAGATCAGCGCGTGCGGCGCAGCCACCGTGGCGCGAACATCGATCGCCACTGCCGGTCCGCGGGGCTCGGCATGGACCACCATGCCGTCTGCCGCCATTGCAAAGCCGCCCTGGAAGAGCGTAATGCTCAGCGCAAGGCCGGCCAGCCAACGACGGATCAGGGAAACAAGCGGCACCGATTACTCCCGGACCAGAACCAGCAGTTGATAAAGCCCGCCGAAAAATGTGCGGTGGGATTCGACGCGAACCTTGACGCCTTCCGGCAGCCAGTTGCTGATGTCTCTGCGCCACAAGTCCAGCGCATAGGGCTCCAGTAGCGCAAGAACCGGACGGAACAAGTAATACAGCGGATGCCACCGGCTCGGGCAATGGTAATCGGCAATCACGATGCGCCCGCCGGGAGCCGTGACGCGCAGCGCCTCTGCCAGAGTCTGGCGGCGCACGGCTTCAGGTTGTTCATGCAGCAGGAAAAACAGCAGGGTCCCCGCATAGCTGTTGTCGGCGAAACCCAGCGACGCTGAATCACGCTGGAACAACGCAACGCCGGAACGACCGTCAAGCTTGCGCTGCAGATTGCTGATCTGTGCCGGCACGATATCGACGACGTCGAGACTGGCATCCTTCGACATGCCATCGGCCAGTCGAGTTGTCAGATCGCCGTAAACACAGGCGATCTGCAACAAACGCCCCTGCACCGGTGTCAGAGCATGCAACGCGGCGTCGCGCAACCGGGAAAAATTTCCCCAGAGGATGGCGTTGACCAGCCACTGCCGCTCGAACACGCGAATCGCATTAGGATGGACATAAGCCCACCAGTAGACTTCCTGCAGATAACGCGGAACAGCGAGCACGCGGGGCAGACTCAGATCCTGGGCAAGTTCCTGTTTCAATTCAGCCTCGTTCAAGCCGGCCGGAAATCCGCGCCGGGCTCAGGGTTGGTGAGAGCTAAACCATAGAACAGGCCGCGTGAAGAATCCGTGAGGTGAGAAAATCATCCCCTTACGGCGTTTACAGACGTAAAAAAACCGAGCATAAGCTCGGTTTCTTCAGCTGCCGCAACGATCAGGCTGCTTGGATGTTGCTGGCTTGCTGTTTGCCTTTGTTGCCGGCGGTGATGTCGAAGGTGACCTTCTGGCCTTCCTTCAGGGTCTTGAAACCGCTCATCGCGATGCCGGAAAAGTGTGCGAAAAGATCTTCGCCGCCGCCGTCAGGAGTAATAAAACCAAAACCTTTGGCGTCGTTGAACCACTTAACAGTACCTGTTGCCATTTTGTGCATTCCTTTTGAGGATGATTAAAGTCGGCTTGCGCCGAATAACGTATTTAAATCTCACAGCCCCAAAAGCACGCACCACAACTTGCTTTACGCGGAACAGCTGACTTTCAAGTACCTGGAAACCAAACACGCGAGCCCGTTATACGGAATGCCTGCAACCCCGTCAAGCACAATGTGGAAGGCATTTGGGTTAGAATAATTAATCATTAATAATCAATTACTTATAAAACACTCTTAACAGCCAAAAGGCTGATGAACAAGACGGTGTTTCAAGCGCCACGGACCACGCAGAAATGGCGCAAACCGCTAAACCACATCCCCCGCCTCCAGCACAACGTTCCGCACATCCTGCCGCCTCGGAAAGGCAGTCCGCGAAATACGCACATAACGGATGCCTGAATGCGCAAAACACTGGGTCTTGAAATCCGGTGCCGCCGTCAGCGCCGCGGGCGCCTCCCCGGCCAGCAGATCAATCGCAATGCGCGGCTGCATGGCCTTGTCGCAGAGCACGAAATCAACGGCATGTTGCGACAGCCCCCTGGCCATCCGTTCACGCTCGGTTTCCGAAGTCGCGGATATGACCAGCAACCGGCTCAGGTTTACCGTGGTCAGCACCTCATATTCGGGAATCTGGTTCCGCAGCAGGAAATAAAAAACCGTGTCGGCAGGCTCCAGCAGGCGTTCCCGGCCGCGATAGGACTGCGACACGGCCGATGGCATCGTCTTCTGTGGCATCAGGGCAGCCGGCAAGGGAGCGACCGCTTTAGGCCCTACCTTTTCGGTTTCGCCAGCCTTTTTCACGAGCTGCTGCCAGCGTTCGTTTGCCAGCCGCTCTCGTGCCGCCTGTTTGCGCCGGTAACTCCACCAGAAAATCGCAATGGCGATCACTGGCGCCAGCATCAGCAGATACCAGATGGCAACCATGACAGTCAGCCCCCTGCGGTATCGGTCATTTCAGAACCTGGGTCCCGTCAGTGCAGCGGCGGCGCACCGGCACCATCCCGAACCCGGATCCGTCGCCGGTCCAGCCACCACTCAAAAACTGGCAGCACCAGAAAGCCGCCGGGCATCACCACCAAAACCAGATAAGGACTCAGGCGTGACAACCGGTTGAAATGGTCGCGCAGTTCCATGCGGTCCTGTGACGTCCACTGCTGCCCGTTGCGGGGTTTCATCAGAATCGGCATCAACCCCCGGGTTTGCTGGATCTGACCGAGCAGATGCTGTTTTTCCCGCTGGGTCAGTCCATAAACATAATGGAATGCGCTGGTGGCTCGGTTGCGCAAAGACGGAGTCGGGGGCATCGAAACAATTCAGTTGTCAGGACACCGTCTGATAATAAAGGTTTTGCGGATGATTGGCTTGCGCGAAAAAGAACCAGCGCTCCGCCACCAGACCGCAGAACTGAACGGCAAACGCCAGTACCAGCAGCGCCGATGACCCCGCGCCCAAGCCCGATTTGACCAGCACCACCGGCAGCACAAAAGCCGCGGCAATAAACAACCACTTCACCATACGCAGCGTGCCCGGTCCGCGGCCATGGAAAAATTCGCGGGTGTTGAAGGAACCGCCCATAAAGCCCTGGGCCTTCTGCACAACTTTCGGATGCTGAATGCCGATCGCGCTTTGCAGCGTCGATTTGGGTTTCAGCGCGGCATTGCGCCGGAGCGAAACAATACGCGTCGCCATGCCAGCCACCGTCAGCAGCATCGCCCACTGGCCGAGGATCGCCACATTCGGCTCACCGCGCACAGCCGCCAGTGCGGTTGCCAGCATCACGCCGGAAGCACAGCCCAGCAGCGTGAAATTGACCAGTGTCAGCGGCGTCGCCCACTCTTGCAGGAATTTGATGCAGGCGTAAATCATGGCGGTGCAGACAAACAGCAATACACAGACTGCTGCCGCAACAAGCCCCAGCGTCAGCGTGCCGGGCTGGCCCTGCCAGTGCATCCAGCCATAACCGGCCACCAGCGCCATGAACAACGGCAGCACGATGACTTCGCGAGACAGCCAGGACGTACGCCACATCGCCGCGGCACGCCAGGCACGCTCCGGATGGCCCAGATGGAAAAACGAGGCCAGCAGACCTGCGCCAAGCAGAATCACGGCGGTTGCGCTGCCGCAGGAATAAAAGCCGGAAGCCGGCGCCGTCAGCAGACCGGCTGCAACAGCGCCTTCGATGACAAACAGCGCGAGGAACAAGCCCTGCCCGGCGCCGAGCAGCGTGGTCAGGAATACAACGGAAAAGGCGGGATTCATGTGTCAGTCCTGTTCTCAGTCCTGTTATCGGGCCTGGCCGGATACCGGCGCGGGGCCATCGATGTTCAGCGGATTGTCAGTGCGAGCGGCAACCTCAACCGGAAGCTTCGCCTCGGTCTTGCGCCGCGGCAGATAATGATTGGCGGGCTGCGTACCCCACTCCGG
>CANHZX010000115.1 GCA_947465215.1 Betaproteobacteria bacterium
AATTCCTTCGGAACCGGCAGGCCGTATTGCGCCAGCAGCTGTTTGGCTTCACGTTCGGTCAACGTGCGATTGCCGGCTACGGCCAGTTTTTTACCGACGGATGCCTGATCAATGCCCTGCGGCCGCAGCGGCTTGTCCTGCTTATGACGTGCTTCCAGGAATTCGCGATAGCCGATGGCCGTGCGCACATAACGCAGCGTATCGACAGTATTGCGGTAAGCGGACGCACCCATCGCCACGAGACCGTCGACGGTCAGGGTCGGATCGTCATGGCAGCCGCCGGTCACCAGCAGTACCAGCGGCTTGGCGGCGTCCCGCGACAGTTTGGCGGCATGCTCCAGATCGGCGCGCGGCGCGAAGGTGAACACGGGGATCATCACATCGACGTTATCGTCTTCGCTGATGATTTCCATCGCCTTGCGGTAAATCTCCGGCTGACCGGTGGCCAGTGAAGTCATGTCGGTCGGATTGCTGACCTTGCCGTAACCGGGAATCAGCTCGCCGAGACGGCCGTCAGTTGTTGACGTGTAGTTATGCCAGCTCAAACCGAGATGTGTGCCGACGTCGGCCATCTGCACCACATTGCCGCCGGACAGTGACATCGACGCGGCGCGCCGCCCCTTCGGCAGCTTGCGTTTTTTCTGGCGCAGCACGATGGCCTGCTCATACAGCTCATTACAGTCAGTGACGCGGATCACGCCGTATTGTTTGCACACGGCACTGAACACCTCGTCCGAGCCGGTGATTGCCCCGGTATGCGAGGCCGCGGCCTGCTTGCCGGCGTCGGTAATGCCAAACTTGAGCACGATCAGCGGTTTTTCTCGCTCGGCCGCATATTGCGCGAGGTCCATGAAGGATTTGCCGTCGCGGATGGCTTCCAGCGCCATCATCACTACATCGGTCTGATCGCCTTCGAGCATGAAGCGCGCGAAATCGACAACGGTGAGATCAGCCTCGTTGCCGCAGCTCGCCTGATAACTCATGTGCACGCCGGCCTTGATCGCGCGCCACATCACATTGGTCTGCCCCAGCCCGCCGCTCTGGCTGACCAGGCCGACGTTACCGGAAGGTTCGCTGAGGCTCGACACCGCATAGCCGGCGGAGAAGGAAAAACGGTCGATGAAGTTCACCGGGCCGTTGCAGTTCGGGCCCATCACACGCAGCCCCGTTTCGCGGGTGAAGCGCACCAGTTCTTCCTGCAGCTTACGGCCCTGCTCGGCGCCGGTTTCGGCATATCCGGCAGTGAATACCGTCGCGCACTGCACGCCGATGGCATGGCATTCGCGCAGCACGTCGATGACACGATCCGGCGCGATCACCACGCCGACATGGTCTGGCGTTTCCGGCAACGCACTGACGCTCGGGTAACACTTCAGGCCATTCAGTTCAGTGAGTCGCGGGTTCACCGGCAGGATACGTCCGGCGTAACCGAATTTGACCACCTGCCGCATCAGCCTTCCGCCGAAGCGCCGGGTGTCATCCGTCGCGCCGACTACGGCGATGGATTTGGGGGAATAAAAACGGGTCCAGTTCGTGGGCTGATTCATTGCGATGACAGGTGTTGCCGTGCTCATGTTTTGGGGACCTGCGAATATATACCGTGAGACCGCACTATGCCGGTGCATTACCACAATGTGGTTGAATCATTTCCCCGCCGTCGCAATTTATGGACAATGCGGGGCGCGACTTATCAAGGAGAACAGCATGTCCCTCGTCGAATACACCCGTGAAGGCCAGATCGGCTACATCACGTTGAACCGCCCCGAAAAACTTAATGCCATTTCCGATGAGATGAGCCTCGCGCTGTGTGATGCGCTGTATGCCTTCTATGACGATGAAGAAGCGATGATCGCCATCCTATCCGGCAACGGCCGCGCCTTCTGCAGCGGCGCCGACGTCAAGCAGCGCCAGCTACGGCCCAAGGAGGAACTGAAAAAACTCGGCGGCCCCTCCGCACGAGAAGGCAATATCCGCCATCCTTTTTTCAAGCCGCCGCATGCCAAGCCGATCATCGCCGCGATGCACAGCTATTGCTACGGCGTCGGCCTGCGTATCGCGCTGTACTGCGACATGACGGTGGCAAGCAAGGATGCGAAGTTCCAGGTCACCGAAATCGCCCGCGGCATTGATGCGACGCCCTTTTGGATGATGCTGACGCAGCGCGGCGCCGGCGTATTCGCCGATGATGTCTGCTTCACCGGTCGCGTGTGGAATGCCGAGGAAGCGCATCGCGTGAATCTGCTGACCCGCCTTGCCGAAAACGGTGAGCACATGAAGGTCGCTAAGGAACTCGCCGAACAGGTGCTGAACAATCCCCCGCTCGCGGTGCGCGCGATGGTTGAAGCGCGGCGCTCGGATCTTGAGCACATCGAAGCCAAGGCCTATTCCATCCGTCCGCGCACGCTGCATCTGTCGGAAGATTTCCGCGAAAGTGCGCTGGCCTTCGTCGAGAAACGCAAGCCGGTCTATAAAGGCCGGTAAACCGGCCCCTCAAACAATGGCCTGAAACCGGAGCGCAAGGCCCCGGCCTCAGGCCGCAGCGGCAACCGGCGTGTGCTTATGCCGCGGCAGCCACAGCGCCAGCGGGATCGACAAAAAGCCGATACACGAAGCGACCCAAATCGCCGAGGTGTAGTTGCCCGAGTGATCGAACAGAGCCCCGCCGATCCAGCCACCAAGCGCCATACCGGTGCTGCCGCCGATCATCTCAAAGGAGAAGATCGAACTCAGCGGCGCCTTCGGCCCGAACAACTGGCGGTTGATGATTGGGAATCCGACCATCTCGCCGCCGTAACACAGGCCGAAAACCACCGCGAAACAGTAGAAGTGCCAGACTTCGTGGGCAAACAGCAGCAAGAGGATCGACAGGCTCTGCCCGAAGATCGCCCCTGACAGAATGGTCCTCCCGCCGAATCGTTCAGTGAGCAGTGAAAAGCTGAAACGGCTGAAAATCGACACTCCGGCAATCGTGCTCAGCACGCCGGCCGCCTGCAGTCCGGGTATACCGTGATGGGTTGCCATTGACACGCCGTGGGCAAGAACCACCGCATGACCGGCGCAGCCAAGGTGGTGACAGCCCATCAGCAACCATACCGGCCTTTTCGCCAGCACGGAACGCAGGCTGATAGCAGGACCTGAGGATTTTTTTTGCTCAGCTGTCTCCTCGACCGCACCGTAAGCCGTCATGCCCATTTCAGCAGGACTGGTGCGGATAAACCAAGAAAAACACAGCAGGATGACGCCGAAAGACGTGCCGATCACCATGAACGCCGATTCCCAGCCGCGGGTCTCGATCATCCAGCGGAACAGCGGCGCAAAAATCACCGGGCCCAGACCCAGTCCGGCCCAGTAAATGCCGAGCGCAAGCCCCATTTTCTTGTGGAACCAGCGGGTGATGATTACCGGGATCAGCACCACAAATGCAGCATTGCCGAGCGCACCGACAAAAACGCCGTAGATCACGTAGAGATGCCACAGTTCATGAATCATGCCAAGCATGACCGTGCCGCCGGAGATCATCAGCGATGCGCCGAGCATCAGCGTACGCGCGCTCAAGCGGTCGCCAAGCCAGCCGAACACCAGCATCGCCGGCATGCTGCACAGGAAGGCCAGCGAATAGGCAAAGCCGATCTCGCCGCGCTTCCAGCCGAATTTGTCGGCCAGCGGGTCAACGAGTACGGCAAACGATGCCGAATCGGCGCGGCTGATGATACTCAGCACGCAAGCTGCAGCAAGAATGATCCAGGCGTGATGCCATCCGCTTTTGCGGAACCATGTCATGAACAAGATTTCCTCTCCTGCGCCCTGCGGGCGCGTATTGCATCCGGTTATTTTTATGACTTCAATGTGACGACCGCGGGCCTATCAGTCACCCTCCCCCTTGATCCCCGCCTTCTTGATCACGCCGCTCCACAACTTTGTTTCCGACTGAATCAGATCGCCGAACTGCTGAGGCGTGCCGACCATTGCCTCCGAACCGTCGGCCAGCAGGCGTTTGATCATTTCCGGATCCTGCATCGCCTTGCCGGCATCCGCGGCAATACGGTCAATGACCGGTTTCGGCGTCTTTTTCGGTGCGATGATCCCATACCAGTTGGTCACCACGACCCCCTTTATGCCGGCTTCGGCAAAGGTCGGCACGTTAGGCAGCGCGGGGACACGCTTACCGGGCGTGACCGCCAGCGAACGCAGGCGGCCCGCCCTGACATGCGGCACAGATGAAATGATGGTCGGGAACCCCACCTGCACCTGACCACCGATCAGATCGGCATAGGCCGCGCCCATGCCCTTGTACGGCACATGTGTCATCTGCGTGCCGGTGGCGATCTTGAACAACTCACCGCTCATGTGGATCAGGCTACCGATGCCGGAGGAACTGTAGTTGAGCTTGCCCGGATTGGCTTTCAGATAAGCCACCAGTTCAAGCGCTGTCTTCGCCGGCACCGCTGGATTAACCACCATGTTGTAGCCCTGCTGCGTCACCTGCAATACTGGGCTGAAATCTCTCACCACATCAAAACGCGATTTGTAGAGCAGCGGATGCACCACCGAGGTTGCGCTGATCATCACCAGCGTATGACCGCTCGGATCAGCACCCGCCAGAATTTCCAGTGCAACCTGACTGCCGGCGCCGGGACGGTTATCAACGATCACGGATTGCCCGAAACTCTCGGACAACCCCTGGGAAAGACTGCGCGCAACGGTGTCCACGCTGCCGCCTGCGGCCAGCGGAACCAGAATGCGCACTGGACGCTCCGGAAATTTCTGAGCGTGCACCGGTAAAACAACAGCCGACGCGGCAACGATACCGAGCGCGGCCGTGAATAGCGCTGAAATGCGCTTTGATGGGTTCATGACGACTCCTGATGACAGTTCCCAAGTATGATTGAATTCCAAAAGCGGTAGCAACCTTCAAACCGCAGTTCATCCGTCAAGAGGCCATTTGATGAAAACCGCTTCACACAGCGTGGACCAGCTTGCCGTGCGCTGCACCATCATGCGCGGCGGCACCAGCAAGGGCGTGTTCTTTCTGGAGGGCGACCTGCCCGCTGACCCGCAATTGCGCGAGCGCGTGCTGCTGGAAGCAATGGGCAGCCCCGATCCGCGGCAGATCGACGGTCTCGGCGGCGCCGACACGCTGACCAGCAAGATTGTCATCGTCAGTAAAAGCAGCGAACCGGGCATTGATCTCAACTACACCTTCGGTCAGGTCGGCATCGACCTGCCCTATGTGTCGTATTCAGCGAACTGCGGCAACCTGTCGGCAGCCGTCGGCACCTTTGCCATCCAGGAAGGCCTGATCAAGGCCGTCGAGCCAGTGACGACGGTGCATATTTTCAATACCAATACGCAGCAGGTTCTGGTTTCGCGAATTCCTGTATCCGGCGGTCAGCCCGGCGTCAACGGCAGCTGCGCGATTGCCGGCGTACCCGGTACCGGCGCGGAAATTCAGCTCGATTTCGCGCGGACCAAAGGCGCCACGACCGGATCGCTGCTGCCCAGCGGCAATGTTGTCGATGAAATTTATGTGCCGGAGCTCGGAAAATCCATCACCGTATCGATTGTCGATGTCGCCAAAGTCACGATGTTTTTCCACGCCCGCGATATCGGCATCCGCGGCACAGAAACTCCGGACGAATTCACGCCGGAAATCCTCAACCGCTTCTGGGCGATCCGCAACGCCGGCGCGAAACATATCGGCCTGCCACCTGAATCGCGCTTGCCGCATCCGGTGTCGGTGATAGCACCCGCTGATTACACCAACTACATGACCAAAACCACGGTGCGCGCGGATGAAGTCAGCTTCGTCGCGCGTCGAGTTGGCGGACCACCACCGCGGCTACACAAGGCCTTTGCCGCCACCGGCGCCGTTTGCACTGCCGTCGCCGCCAACCTGCCCGGAACTATCGTGCATCAAGTCGCCCGTCGATTTGATGACAACATCGTGCGCATCGGCCACCCGACCGGCGTATTCCCCGTCATCACCCGTATCAGCGCGCAGGGGGAAATTACCGAAGCCGCCTATACTCGGACCGCGCGACGCATCATGGACGGCACAGTCTATGTCGCCGCACATTCCCGCCGCTGATTATTCAACGCCTCACTGAAAACGCTCATGACCCAAGCCACAAAAGCCATCGCCGAGTTCATCCACCTCAGTACAGCCGCGGATTTCCCGGATCAGGCGATCGAGAAATCAAAAAAAGTCGTCGCCGATACCATCGCCTCAATCCTCTCCGGCGCCAACAGCGAAGTCACCGATCACCTGCTCGCCTACTTGAAGACGAGCGGCGAATCCGGCGACAGCCCCATCATCGGCACAGCAGAACGCGGCAGCGCTGAAATGGCTGCACTGATCAATGGCACTTTCGGCCACGCGCTCGATTTCGACGATGTACTGTCGATGATGCCGGCGCATCCGAGCGCGGTGATCGTCGCTGTGCTTCTGGCCGACCTCAAACGTCAGCCGCTGAGCGGCAAGGCGCTGATTGAAGCGCATGTGATCGGCGTCGAGGTCGGTGGCAAGATCGGTCTCGGCATCACTACCGGTCACTATCACCGCGGCTTCCACGGCACCGGCACGCTGGGTATTTTCTGCGGGGTGGCAGCGCTGGCCAAAGCCTGGCACCTGCAACCCGATGTCATCCAGACCGCATTCGGCATCGCCGGATCTATGGCCAGCGGTCTGCGGCGCAATTTCGGCACGATGACCAAGCCGCTGCACACCGGCTGGGCCGCACGCAGCGCCATTGCCGCGGTGCGCCTTGCGATGAGCGGCTTTACCGCAGCACCCGACATCCTCGAAGCCAAGTCAGGCTTTTTTGCGGCCTATGGCGTCAGCGAATCCAATATCGCCAACACCCTTGCCGGACTTGGCAAGCCCTGGGTGATTACCGATCCGGGCATCGCGCTGAAGAAATTCCCCTGCTGTTACGCCTCGCACCGCGGCATGGACGGCATCCTGACGCTGCGCGGGAAACACGGTTTCACCGCCGCCGATGTGGTCCGCGCGGATTGCCGGATGCCGCAAGGCGGCATGCAGGTACTGACCTATGACCAGCCGAAAACCGGCCTGGAGGCCAAGTTCAGCCTGCAGTACTCCATCGCCGCAGGCATTGTTGACGGGCAGTATTCACTGTTCAGTTTTACTGATGAAGCGGTAAACCGTCCGGCGATTCAGGACATGATGAAACGCGTACGCGCCTTCGAAGATCCGGCCTGCCGTGGTGATGATCCATTGTTCGACACCCGCAGCTCGGGCAGCCGCGGCTTTGTTGAAGTCGATATTGAATTGCGCAATGGCTTGCGCGATACCATCCGCATCCTGCGTCCGCCCGGCCATCCGTCGCGCGAACTCTCCTGGGACGATCTCGAACACAAGTTCCGCGACTGCGCGGCGCAGGCCGGCACGAGTGCCGGGAATACCGACAGCGCCATCGCTGCGCTGCGCTCTCTCGAAATCCAGACCAGCGTTGCCAGCCTGGTCAATCTGCTGCTGCGTTAACGCCGCAGCTGTGCGGAACCGAGTACATCGGGATTGACGACATTGATCGGGTTGCCTGACGCATAGGCATTGATCTGATCGAAGATGTCAACGAATTGGGTCTCCAGTCCTTCGATGGTGACGTAGCCGATATGCGGCGTCAGCACGACGTTGTCCAGCGCCAACAGCGGATGGGACGTGTCGCGCATCGGCTCGTCTTCAAATACATCGAGCCCCGCCAGGCCGGGACGGCCGGCTTTCAATGCCGGCACCAGCGCACCGGCCTCTACCAGTTGTGCGCGACTGGTATTCACCAGCACCGCAGTCGGCTTCATTCTTGCGAGGTCAGCCGCAGTAACGATACCGCGCGTGGCATCGACCAGTCGCATATGCAGCGACAGTACATCGCTGCGTTCGAAAAATTCATTCTTGCTTGATGCCACTGCATGGCCATCCTGGCGTGCGCGTTCCAGCGTTTTCTCACGCCCCCACACCAGCACCTTCATGCCGAAAGCCTTGCCATAGCCGGCGACAACGGCGCCGATGCGGCCGTAGCCGTAAATACCCAGCGTCTTGCCGCGCACGGTGCTGCCGACGCCGCACTGCCACTGCCCCGCCTTCAGTGACGCCATCTGCTGCGGCAGCTTGCGCATCGCCGCCAGCACCAGCGCCCAGGTCAGCTCTGCCGTCGCATAGGATGGCAACTCCGGATGCTGACTCGATGAAATAATCACACCGAGTTTCGTGCAGGTATCGGCATCGATATGCGGGAACACGCTGCGCTGGCTGATCAGCTTGAGCTTCGGCATACGCTCCAACAAGGGTGTGCGGATCTTGGTGCGTTCGCGGATCAGCACCAGCGCTTCGGTGTCGCGCAGGCGCTCGGCCAGCGTGTCGGTGTCTTGAGCATGATCGTTCCAGATCTTGACGTCGTGGTCCTTCAGTTTCGCAAAGCAGTTGAGCGTGCGAACGGTATCGAAATAATCGTCGAGGATGGTGACTTTCATGGTGCCTCCGGCTGGTGAGTCGGTCACAAAAACACAAGGGCCGCGATGGCGGCCCTTGTGAATTTAACTATTTGTTTTTAAACAACTTTTATTCTGCGCTTTTATTCAGCTGCGATACCCGGTACCGGGCGTCGCCGCTCAAGGTGATGACGCACCAGCGCCACCAACCGGTACATGCCGTGCACGAACTTGCCGTAAGGCATGGTCAGGAACAGCGCGAGCACGAAGCCAAGGTGAATCGCCAGCCAGGTGCCCATCGATGCCGCTTCACGAAAAGCCAGCAGGCCGAGGCCGGTCAGGCTGATCATGAACAGCAACACAAGGAAACCGGCATCCATGCCGGTCTGGTCTTTGGCGACCAGTTCCGGATCCCGCTGGGTCTTGATCCACAGCAGCCCCGCCGGTCCGATCAGCAGACCGATACCGCCGGCAATGCCGAGCAGCACCGGCAGGCTGGTCACCGGATACGGCGCAGGCTGGTTCAGCACATAATGATAGAGCGTTGCAACGCTGGTCGCGGCGAAACACAGCATGAAGCCGTAGAAAGTGAAGTGGTGGAAGACTTTACGAATCAGGGATTTCTGTTCCGTCGGATAAGGACAACCCTCTCCTTCCACCCCGCCGCCGAGATTCTTCAGCGTCATCGCGTCATGCACGCCTTCGGCCAGCGGGCCGGCCTTGAAGAAATCAGCGAGTTCTTCGCCCATATACGGCCAGAAGCGGACGAAGCCCATGAACAGCGCAAAGGCGACGAAGATCGACACCGCGCCGAACACGCCCGCCATCACGTTGTGCGGAATCAGTGCATAGAACGAACCTTGCGATACCGGATGTGCCGCAAAAAACTGGTCGGGGTTCGACAGCGCACCCGCCATCCAGAACAGCAGCGCG
>CANHZX010000116.1 GCA_947465215.1 Betaproteobacteria bacterium
ACGGCCAGTGCGCTGCGGATGCTGGCATCATCGCCGGCCTCCAAGGCCTTCTGCAGTGCCGTGCGTAGTGCGGCATCATCGGCTTGTGCGGCCGCATCAAGCAAAGGATTATTGGCAGTGGAGACGGTCTCGCGTGGGTCCGGTAGTGTTTCAGTATTGCTCAATCGACTTTTGCTCCCGAGGCTTTGACGGCCTTGCCCCATTTGTCCAGTTCGCTGCGAATGTAGGCGGTGAACTGCGTCGGTGTATCGCCGACAAATTCAGCGCCTTCCGCAATCATGCGGTCACGCAGGTCCGGCGCCTGCAGCGCCTTGGTCGACTCTGCATGCAATTTAGTGATAATGCCCTGCGGCGTGCCGGTCGGCACCGCCATACCGAACCATGAACCGGTTTCGTACCCTTTCAGGCCTTGCTCATCCAGCGTGGGGATGTCTTTAGCAGCGTCAACCCGCTTGAGGCTGGTTACGCCCAACGCACGCAGGCGGTTGGACCGCGCATGCGGCAGCGTCGACACCATCGCACCGAAATAGACTTCAATATGTCCGGCAATGATGTCGGAGATTGCCGGCGTCGCGCCCTTATACGGCACATGAACCATCTTCACGCCCGCCATGGTTTTGAAGATTTCGCCTGCGAGGTGATGCGGACTACCGATGCCGGTGGAACCGTGGCGCAGCGCATTCGGATTGGCCTTGGCAATCGCGATCAACTCCTTGGCGTTTTTCGCAGGCAAAGAAGGATGCACAACGACAATGCCCGGCACCCGTGCGAAATTGGTGACGTAGGCAAAATCCTTCAGCATGTCGTAACCGAGTTTCGGATACAGCGTCGGGTTGATGGCGTTGGCGACGGTCGGCATGAACAGCGTGTAGCCGTCCGCCGGCGCTCGCGCGCCGAGTTCTGTGCCGATGTTGGTGCCGGCGCCGGGCCGGTTGTCGACGATGACCTGCTGCCCCCAGGCTGCAGCGAGTTTCTGGCCGACCGCACGTGCCAGCATGTCGGAGGTGCCACCGGGGGTGTAGCCGACGATGTAACGGATCGAACGCGTTGGATAGTTGCTTGCAGCATCCTGGGCCTGTGCCAATGCCGCCGTTGTCGTCAGCATCAGAACTGCGGAAAAGTTAAACAAGTATTTGTTTATTAACGATTTTTTATACATACTTCCTCCCGGTTGAATCCGCCGGCCAAAGCCGGCTACAGATCAATCGACACGCGCACCCGACTCCTTCACCACACGCCCCCACTTGGCGTAATCGGCGCGCACCACGCGCTCGAATTCTTCAGCGCTGCCACCCACCGCTTCAGCACCCTGCGCTTGCAGCATCTTGACCAGTTCCGGCGCATGCAGCGCTTCGTTCAACACCGCATTGATCCGCGCGGTCAGCACCTTCGGCGTTCCGGCCGGTGCAAAAATGCCGAACCAGTTGATGACTTCATAACCTTTCACCGTCTCCGCAATCGCCGGGATCGTCGGGAAAGCCGGCGAGCGTTTCGGTCCGGTGACGCCGAGGCCGCGCAATTTGCCCGAACGCACATGCGGCGCCAAAGGCACTGCGCTGGCAATGGTCACGCCGATCTGTCCGGCCAGCATGTCAGTAATCAGCGGGCCGGTACCTTTGTACGGGATGTGGTCCATGCGGATATCCGCCATCGACTTGAACAACTCCACCGCGAGATGACTCGATGAGCCATTGCCTGCCGATCCGTAGTTGAGTTTGCCGGGATTCGCCTTGGCATAGGTAATCAGATCCTTCACCGACTGCGCAGGCAATGCATTGCTCGAAGCCATCATCAGCGGGACAGCGACAAACTGAACAATCGGCGCGAAGTCCTTCAGCGCGTCGTATGCCACCTTTTTGTAAAGGTGCGGATTGATCACATGCGGAATCGATGAAAACAGCAGCGTGTAACCGTCGGCATTCGCCCTGGCAGTTGTCTCCGTCGCAATCAGGCCTCCGGCACCACCGCGGTTATCCACCACCACCTGCTGTCCGAGGCGCTCCGACAGCTGCTGTGCGGAAACACGCGCGAGAATATCGGCAGCGCCGCCCGGCGGGAAACCGACGATCAGGCGCACCGGCCGGTCGGGATAAGTTGAAGCCGCAAGGCCGGTCAGAGGCAGCAAGGCAGCAAGCAGCGCTGCCGCGCAAATCGCAGGATAAGGTTTGATCATGTATTTTCTCCAGTTCAGCCGGTTGATTCCGGGGCTGTCATCCGGAGCAGCATTCGTGCCATTGCTTACCAGCCCAGCACGTAAGCCGGACGCCGCGGATCAGCACCGCCATGCAGCACGCCCTGTTTGAAATCGTTCACGATGGTGCACACCGAACCAGCCAGCCAGGTCATGTCGTCCCACCAGTAAATCTTGTGTCCCATCGCCGCCAGCGCATCACCGGTGCTCTTGTCGATGCGCGACTCCAGATACAGGCGGCCGGGGAAATAGGCGTGCGGTTCGAAGGAACCAGGATAGCTGTAGCTGGCGAAGCGCGGCGCTTCGACCGCATCCTGCACCGCCATGCCGAATACATTGATGTTCAGGAATACCTGGATCATTGCCTGGATCTGCACATCGCCGCCCGGTGTACCGAAAGGCATATAGGCACGGCCGTTTTTCAGCGCCAGCGCCGGATTCGGCGTCAGCCGCGGCCGTTTGCCCGGCGCCACCGACGACGGATGCGAAGGATCGGCCCAGGACTGCGTGCCACGGCCCGAACACAGGATGCCAACACCCGGAATGATCGGCGTCTTGTCGGAGCCATCCGAAGGCGTTGCCGAGAAGGCATTGCCGTGGCGGTCGATCACGCACAGATAGGACGTGTCGCCGGGGCCCGGTGCTTCATCCTTCTGCGGCACCGGCATGCAGATGTTCTGCAACGCGGACAGCGTTTTCGGATCACCCGCAGGCGGCATTTCCGGCCAGGCCTTGTCGGGACTGATCATCGAACGGCGCCATGCTGAATATTTCTCCGACAGCAGTCCTTTCAGGGGTACGTCGACGAACTTGGGATCGCCGAAATGATGGTGACGGTCGGCAAACGCGAGATTAAGCGCTTCAGTAACGACGTGGATGTATTGCGGCGTGTTGTGACCCATCGCCTTCAGGTCGTAGCCCTTGAGGATGTTCAGCGCCATCGGCAAGGCCGGGCCCTGCGACCATGGACCACAGGCATGCAGTTCGATGTTGCCGAACTTCGACTGCACCGTCGGTTCAAAATTGACCTTGAAATTGGCAAAGTCGTCATAACGCATCAGGCCACCCTGCTGGCCGATCCATTTGGTGACAGCTTGCGCTATATCACCCTTGTAGAAGGCATCACGCGCCGCCTGCAGACCGGCTTTGCGGCCTCTGCGTTTGCCGCGCCGCTCTTCATCAACCATATACTTCAGCGTGCGCCCGAGATCGGACTGCACAAACACCTTGCCCGGCACCGGCGCCTTGCCGCCCGGCAGATACACTTTTTTGCTCGACGGCCAGCGCGAATAATTATCGACGTTGCTGCCGATGAAGTCCGCCATCAGCGGATACATCGGGAAACCTTCACTGGCAAAACGGATCGCGGCGCTGGCGACCTCGCCGAAACTCATCGTACCGAAACGTGACAGCGCGGTAATCCATGCATCCGGAGCCGCGGGTACAACACAACGCTCAATGCCCGGCGGAATCTTGCCACCGTGCTTTTTCATGAAGTAATCCGGCGTGATCGCCTGCGGCCACACACCGAGACCGTCGATCGAATGCACCTTGCGGTCTTTTGCCGTAAAAATGATCTGGGGCGCGACGCCGCCAATATTGACCTTTTCGGTCTGCAGCACCCCGATCGCCAGCCCGGCCGCAACGCCGGCGTCGATGGCGTTGCCGCCGGCCTCGAGGATTTCAAAGGCCGCGTGGGCGGCCAGGTAATGACCCGCGGCAACAACGTGCCGGGTGCCCATGATGGTCATGCGTTTGGCGCTCATTTATCGATCTCCGGATTTGCCGCGATCCTGCGGCTGCAATCCTCGGATTCTACTCTGCGGCGCCCTTCCGACCCGGTGAATTGCCACAAATTGGACCTTGCGCAAACGGCTGCGCGACCGGCTCAGGACTTGGTAAACTGGTTGCAGATCAACTAATCGTCTGCGGCCCGCCGGGCAAGCAGCGACATTGAGGAGAAGCTGATGAAATCGAACCGATTGCGGATCGCCGCAGCCATCGTCCTGATCGCAGCAAACTGTACGGCACTGGCTCAGAACTATCCCGCAAGAACCATCCGCATGGTGATTCCCTTTGCCGCGGGCGGTAACACCGACATCATCGGCCGCATCTTCATCCCGAAAATGGCGGAGACCATTGGTCAGCAGATCATCATCGACAACCGCGGCGGCGCCGGCAGCATCATCGGCACCGAAGCTGTCATGCGCGCCGCGCCTGACGGTTATACCCTGCTGCTGGCATCCGCTGCGCACACAATCAATCCGGCGATGGTCAAAAAGCTGCCCTACGACTCGATCAAGGACTTCACGCCGCTGGGCGTGGTCGCCGATGTGCCCACGGCCTTTGTGCTCCACCCCTCGCTGCCGCCGAAAACCGTCAAGGAATTCGTCGCACTGGCCAAGGCCCGGCCCAATGACATCTTTTATTCGACTTCGGGCATCGGTACCGTTGGTCACCTGGCCGCGGAACTGCTGATCTCGACCACCGGCATCAAGCTGACGGCTGTCCACTACAAAGGTACAGGCCCGTCCATGGTCGACCTCGTCGGCGGCCATATCCAGATGCAGTTCCCGAGCATGCCGGCAGCGGTACCCTACGTCGCTTCCAACCGCATGCGTATGATCGCGCAGACCGGCGAGAAACGTTCTCCTGCCGCGCCCACAGTGCCGACCATGGTGGAACAGGGCTATCCGGATTTCATCGTTTCCAGCGGCTTTGCCATGTTCGGCCCCGCCAACCTGCCGAAGCCGATCGCCGACCGCGTCAATGCGGCAATGGCGCAGGCGCTGAAGGATCCGAAGGTCAGCAAGACACTTCTGGAACAGGGCGCCGAACCGACCGGCACCACTCCGGAATCGCATGACAAATTCAACCGCGCTGAAATCCAGAAATGGATCAAGGTCGTGCGCGATGCGCGCATAGAAATGCAGTAACGCGGCTTTAGCGCAGCACGTAGGTTAGAATTCGGGGCTTAGCGCCCCGTTTTCTTTTTCCCGAATCCATCATGACCACACTCGACTTTCAGTTCCCCTATACCTCACAGCGCATGCCCGTACTGGCACGCAATGCCGTCGCCACCTCACAACCGCTCGCCGCACAAGCAGGCCTGCGCATGCTGCTCAAGGGCGGCAACGCCGTTGACGCGATCCTCGCCACGGCGATTTCACTGACCGTACTGGAACCGACCAGCAACGGCATCGGCAGCGATGCCTTCTGCATCCTCTGGGACGGCAAGAAGCTGCACGGACTGAATGCTTCCGGCCGCTCGCCGGCCGGCTGGACCCCGGACCGTTTCAAAGGTGCGCAGGCAATGCCGCAACGCGGCTGGGATTCGGTTACCGTACCGGGCTGCGTTGCTGCCTGGGCGGAAATGTCACAAAAGTTCGGCAAGCTGCCTTTCGCCGACCTGTTTGAACCAGCGATCAAATACGCCAGCGACGGCTATATGGTCACGCCGACCATCGCCCGCCTGTGGGCCAATCAGGTTCCGGAACTGAAAAACCAGCCGGGTTTTGCCGAAGCTTTCATGCCGCGCGGACGCGCACCCCTGCCCGGAGAAAAATTCTCCTTCCCGGCGCAGGCCAAAACCCTGGCGCGCATCGCCGAAACCAAGGGCGAAGCGTTCTACAAAGGCGACCTTGCCGAGAAAATCGTCGCCTGGTCCAAACAGCACGGCGGCGCGATGACCATGGATGATCTCGCCAGCAACACGCTGGATTGGGTCGAGCCCATCGGCATTGATTACCGCGGCTACACGCTGCACGAGATTCCGCCCAACGGCCAGGGCATCGCCGCGCTGATCGCGCTGGGCATCCTTGAAAACTTCGATGTTGCCAAGCTACCGGTCGACTCGCCGGACAGCATGCACCTGCAGATTGAAGCGATGAAGCTGGCCTTTGCCGACATCAATGAATACGTCTCCGATCCGGCGACGATGCGTATCAAGCCGGCCGAAATGCTCGACAAGGCTTATCTGAAGAAACGCGCGCAGCTGATCGACATGAAAAAAGCGCAGGCACCGACTTTCGGCAACCCGTCCAAGGGCGGCACGGTTTACCTGACCGCCGCCGACGAGTCAGGCATGATGGTTTCCTACATCCAGTCGAACTTTGCCGGCTTCGGTTCCGGTGTTGTAGTACCCGGCACCGGCATCAGCCTGCAGAACCGTGGTTACGGTTTTAGCCTGAAGCCGGAACACGCCAACGTCGTCGCGCCGCGCAAGCGCCCCTTCCACACCATCATCCCCGGCTTCCTGACCAAAAACGGCAAGCCGCTGATGAGCTTCGGTGTCATGGGCGGTTCGATGCAGGCACAAGGCCATATGCAGGTGGTTTCGCGCATGGTCGATTACGCACAGAATCCGCAAGCTGCGGCTGACGCGCCGCGCTGGCGCATCGACACCGGCCTCAAAGTCGGTATCGAACACGGCGTCTCGGCCGAAACCATTGCCGAACTGCGCGCCCGTGGCCATGACATGCCGCAGGCCGACCGCTGGTCCACCGATTTCGGCCGCGCCCAGTTGATCTACAAGATGGAAGACGGTTATTTCGCCGCATCCGAACGCCGCACCGACGGCCAGGCTGTCGGCTTCTGATCACGGGTACAGCCGCGATGAAATACAGCCTCGGCGAACGCAAGGTCGTATGCAAGGGGGACTACTGGATCGCCCCCTCCGCCACAGTCATCGGCAGCGTCACCCTTGAAAACAACGCCAGCATCTGGTGGAACTGCGTGCTGCGCAGCGATAACGAACTGATCACCATCGGCGAAAACTCGCAGGTGCAGGACGGCTCGGTGCTGCATGCCGACCCCGGCTTCCCGCTGACGCTGGAGAAAAACGTCAGCGTCGGCCACATGGCGATGCTGCACGGCTGCACCATCGGTGAAGGCAGCCTCGTCGGCATCGGCGCGGTGATTCTCAACGGCGCCAAAATCGGCAAGAACTGCCTGATCGGCGCCCGCGCTTTCATCGGTGAAGGCAAGGAAATCCCGGACGGCTCGATGGTTCTCGGCATGCCCGGCAAGGTTGTGCGCCAGCTTTCCCCCGAGGAAATCGCGCGCATCAACCGCATCGCCGATCATTACGTGCAGAATTTCAAACGGTTCCGCAGTGAGCTGAAGCCCGACCCTTCCTGAAACCCGGACCGACGGGGGTGCGCATGGCCGAAATGACGAAATACGGATTCCGCATCAAAACGCGCGGCGGCATGACAGTGGACAATCTGGTGGTGCAATCACGCACACGGGAAGAAGCCGAAACCCGCATCCGGCAGATTTACCAGCACTGCGAAATTCTGGAGTGCAACGAGATAACCGCGGGTAACCGTGGTGACAGTGTTGATCTGGAAAGCATGATTTCCCTGATCAGCAAGCAGGACGATCGGGGCTGATCGCAGGCCCTCGCGCCCTGACCGGGAACTCAGCTGCCGGTTTGCCGGGTATGCACCAGTTTCAGACCGGCGGCCACCTGCCGCTGCACAGCGGATTGCTGCTCCGTCGTCAGTGCAGTACGCGCCCCCGCAGGCACGCTGCGAGTGGCAGGACGGGTTTTAGCGGCTGCCGCATGCATGAATCCCGCAACCACCAGTTCTTCCAGCAGTTCGGTGTAATGCTGTGCGCCGCGGCTCGCCGGCGCGTGATCAAACACATCCTGATTGTTCGCCGGGCTTTCCGCCAGGCTGACGTTTTCGGCGATGCGCGTGGCGCAGACTTCATCGCCATACCGCTCACGCAACTGGCGCTCAATGTCGACAGCCATGCGCCGCCTTGAATCGTAACGGGTGATCAGATAACGACGCGGCACCCTCCGCTTCAGCACATGCTCCAGCGCCTTGAGCGTGCGCTCCATCTGCAACGCTCCTTTCATCGCCAGATAATCCGCCGAAATCGGGATCAGCACGCCATCAGCCGCAAAAACACTGCTTAGTGAAAGTACGCCAAGCATCGGGCAGGAATCCATCAGCACGGGGCGTGTCGCCGGCTCGCGCTCCAGCGCCAGAGACAGGCGGTTCAGTGAGGCCGGGCCTTTGCCGAACTGGGTATCCACCTTGGACAACTCAAGATGCGAAGGAACCAGTTTCCAGCCGATGCGCGTGGTGCAGGTCAGCGCTGACAAAGGAGCGCCATGCGCATAAAGACCGTAAAGACTGACTTCAGCTCGCGGTACCACTACGCCGCAGACGGCAGTCAGGTGGGCCTGCGGATCCAGGTCGATCACCAAAGGATCATCGCCGCGGCGGGTCAGCAACCCTGCGAGATTGAGCGTCGTCGTCGTCTTGCCGACGCCGCCCTTCTGATTGAATACCGCGATGCGCGCCACAGAAACTCCTGCAAAAACTTGCATTGAGTGCAGTCGAGGGCAGAACCAGTATTTTGCTCTGATAATCATGATATTGACAACATGACCTTCAGCTTTTTCTTAGAAACCCATCGCAAGCGTCTGACTCAACAACAAGCCACATGAAGAAATAAATTATCAATATAAACAAAGAGTTATGAAATATAGCGCTTCGGTCGATGTCAGCCCATTCGTAAGGCGGTAAACCTCCAATAAACAAAGCACATAAGCAAAAGCTTAGATATGCAAATTTCCGCATGAATTGGATAGCCGCACGATCCAGATGAAACACCAGGCCACCGCCCCAGCATTGCGCGATACATGTCAGACGCCGAGTGGAACTCAGCGTCAAATTGCCACCGGTGAACTTGAATTCCACATGATCAAAATAACACGCCGACACACGCGGCATCAGCCACACCATAATGGCGACTCACGGCAAATTCGGTTATCCTGCGCACAAATAACAGGGGGTAATGCAAATGGCGTTTTACGCTTTTTATGCAATCGCGATTGTGGTGTTGATTCTCCACTTCACCGGCTGGCTGAAACGCAACAATCTGGAGTGGCTGGTGCTGGCCCTCGCGGTTTCAGTCTTCCCCGTCGTCATTTTCCTGCGCTGATCCTCTCCTGCGTTATTTCGCCAGTAGGCTCAGCCCGCTGGCCAGCAGCATCACCGCCAGCACTCTCGCAAATGTCTC
>CANHZX010000117.1 GCA_947465215.1 Betaproteobacteria bacterium
ATCAGCGCATCGCAGCCGATTTCGCGGGCGATTTCGTCGTGCGAACGGCCGCTGGCAATCAGTTCATCGCGGGTCGGCATGTCGATGCCGTAAACGTTGGCGTAACGCACGGGTGGCGCCGCCGAGGCGAAATAAACCTTGCGCGCACCCGCGTCGCGGGCCATCTGCACGATTTCCCGGCTGGTCGTACCGCGCACGATGGAGTCATCGACGAGCAGCACGTTTTTGCCGCGGAACTCCATGCCGATGGCATTGAGCTTCTGGCGCACCGACTTACGGCGGATCGCCTGCCCCGGCATGATGAAGGTGCGGCCGATGTAACGGTTCTTGATGAAACCTTCCCGGTAACCCAGGTTGAGGTGGTTCGACAACTGCATCGCTGACGGCCGGCTGGAATCGGGGATCGGAATCACCACATCGATATCGAGATGGGAAAAATCCTTTTCGATTTTGCGCCCGAGGCTCTCCCCCATGCGCAGGCGGGTCTCGTAGACGGAGATGCCGTCAATGACCGAATCCGGCCGCGCCAGATAAACGAATTCAAACAGGCAGGGATTGAGCGAGGGATTTTCCGCGCACTGCTGGCTGTGAAAGTTGCCGTCGAGGTCGATGAAAATCGCCTCTCCAGGGGCTACATCGCGGATCAGCTGGAAACCGAGTCCGTCGAGCGCCACGCTTTCCGAAGCCACCATGTATTCCGTGCCTTCGGGCGTTTCAATCTTGCCGAACACCAGTGGGCGGATGCCGAAGGGATCGCGGAACGCCAGCAGGCCGTAACCGGCAATCATCGCCACCACCGCGTAGGCGCCGCGGCAGCGCCGGTGCACGCCCGAGACCGCAGCAAAAATCGTCGCCGGATCCAGCTTGTAATTGGAAGTATTCGCCGCCAGTTCGTGCGCCAGCACATTGAGCAGCACTTCCGAATCTGATTCCGTGTTGACGTGACGCATGTCGAGGCGGAACAAATCGTTTTTCAGTTGCTCGGAGTTGGTCAGGTTGCCGTTGTGGCCAAGCACAATGCCGAAGGGCGAATTGACATAGAAAGGCTGCGACTCCGCGGCCGACCAGGCCGAGCCCGCGGTGGGATAACGGGTGTGCGCGATACCGGCATGTCCGGCGAGGCTGCGCATGTTGCGGGTGCGGAATACGTCACGAACCATCCCGCCGCCCTTGTGCATGTGAAAACTGGCGCCATCGGCAGTCACGATGCCGGCGGCATCCTGTCCGCGATGCTGCAATACCAGCAGGCCGTCATACAGCAGCTGATTGACGGGACTACGGGCAACGACTCCAACGATTCCGCACATGGCGCGTTTCCTCAGCCGTACTTGATATGTTGCGCCAGGGCCGGCGGCAGCCAACCCTTGACGCCCAATGCAACCAGTTCCAGCAGCGGCCGCAGCGCAGCTTCACGCCACACCGGCTGTTTGGGCAGCGACGTGGCACCGGCCACCAGCGCCAGTGCAATCACCACGGCCGCGCCACGCACTACTCCGAATACCGCACCCAACAAACGGTCTTCCACACTCAGCCCCGCGCTTTTGATCAATTGCGAGGCCGCCACGGCAATCAGGCTCATCACCAGCAGCACTGACAGGAACAACGTGACAAAACCGGCAAGCCAGCGCAGTTCCTCTCCAGGGATTTCCGCCGGCATGATCGCCGCGAGGTCGCTGCCGAACAGCCGGGCGACGATAAACGCGACCGCCCACGCAGCGAGTGCCAGCAATTCACGGACAAAACCGCGGAGGACGCTGAGCAGAACCGAGAAACCGACGATGGCGAGCACCACATAGTCGATCAGCGTCATCGTTACCGGGGTACAACCTTGCCGTCGAGCTGCAGCTTCTGCAGTTGGGTACGCGCCTTCTCTGCGGCCTCACGGCTGTTGTAGGGACCGACACGCACGCGCGTCACCGGCCCATTCGCAGTCTGCACCACTTCCGTATACGCTTTCATTCCGCCACCGGCGATCCTGGCCTGCATTTCCTTGGCTTTGGCGGTATCGGCGAGCGCCGCAACCTGGATTACAAATCCGCCGGTCGCCGCGGCCTTAGGTTTTTCCTTGCTGTCCTTGGCCTTGGCCGGCTCGGACTTGGTGGTCGTCTGCGTTTTCGGCTCAGCCTTGGCCACCGGTTTGGCCGGCGCTTCCGATTTCGCCTCGGCTTTGGGCTCGGCCTTCACTTCCGCCTTCGCCTCAACCTTGGGTTCCGGCGGTTTGGCTTCGACTTTGACTTCGGGCTTCGCTTCCGCCTTCACTTCAGGCTTGGCGACAACCACCGGCTCGGGCTTGGCTTCTTTGACCGGGGCCACTGGCGCGGATACCGCTTCGGGTTTGGTTTCAGACTTCGGCGCAGGAGCAACCGGCTTCAAGGGCGTCGGTGACGAGGACAACACGCCGGCATCCGGAGAAGGAATCTGGATATTGATGTTCTGGTTGACCGGCTTGGGCTCCGAATCCAGAACCATTGGCAGGACCACGGCCACGGCAGTAACCAGAACGATCGCACCCACCAGACGGCGGCGTGCGCGCTTTTTCAGCTGGAGTTCTTCGTCGCTAACGTTTCTCGCCATGCTTTGATACGCAGTAAACGAAGTAACTTATTGATTAATAACGATTTTTACTATGGCCGGCGATTGCGGAATGCTGTCATCGCTGCGGCTACGGTAAGAAACGATCCGAAGGCCAAAATTCTATCACCATCTCCGGCCTTCCGGTACGCGCTATCACAGGCTTCTTCAATGTTTATGCACGCTGTGACATCGACATTGACACCGGCGTCACGCAGACATTGCGTCAGCGCCTCGGCACTCATACCCCGCGGTCCTTCCAGCGGCGCCACCAGCCAGTGATCAATATGACCGCGGAGCAAGCGCACGACGCCCGCGACATCCTTGTCCTTGAGCATCGAAAACACCGCAATCGTCTCGCGATACCCCGTCATCTGCACCAGATTCAGCGCCAGCGCGTCAGCGGCATGGGGATTGTGGGCAACATCGAGGATCACCGCGGGTCTCCCGGGAAGCACCTGAAACCGTCCGGGATTCTCAACAGAAACCAGTCCCGCACGGATATCGCCGGCACTGACAGGAATACGCTCGCGCAAGGTATCCAGTGCTGCAATGCAGGCGCTGGCATTGGCGAGCTGAAAAGTACCGCGCAAAGCCGGGGGCGGGAGGCCATGGCGGTTGCCGCCCGGACCGCGGTAACGCCATTGATGCTGCTGCATTTCACAACTGAAATCACGCCCGATCAGCAGCAATTCAGCACCGATGGCCGAGGCATATTGCAGCACCGCGGCCGGCGGTTCGGGATCGGCGCAGATCGCCGGACGTCCTGCGCGGAATATCGGCGCCTTCTCGGCACCGATGGCTTCGCGAGTGTCGCCCAGGTATTCCATGTGATCCAGCCCGATGCTCATCAGCAACGCTGCATCGGCATCAAAAGCGTTCACCGCGTCCAGGCGACCGCCGAGGCCGACCTCCAGCACTGCGACGTCAACCTTGCGCTCCACAAATAGCCAGACCGCCGCCAGCGTACCGAATTCGAAATAGGTCAGGGTCACGCCGGTAGCGACACGCGCCCGCTCGACTGCTGCAAACGCACGGATCAGATCGGCATCATCAGCATCACGGCCGGCGATACGTACCCGCTCGTTGTAATGGACCAGATGCGGTGAGGTATAAACACCGGCGCGATAACCGGCATGCGTCAGAATGGATTCGAGAAAACGGCAGGCCGATCCCTTGCCGTTGGTGCCACCAACAGTGATCAGCGGAAACGCCGGCTTGAGCTGCAGCGCATCGCGAACCACATTGACCCGATCCAGCCCCATCGCGATGCTCTGCGGGTGCTGGCGCTCGATGTATTCGAGCCAGTCGGATAGCGATACAGGATTTGCCATGTGAGCGGGGTTGATGCGCTCCGGGCCGGTAGGCGCCGGAGGTTCGGCTTCAGGCTGCCGGCGCCGGCTGCTTCATCAGCAGCGTCAGCAGCCGCGCCAGCGTATCGCGCATCTGCCGGCGGTCGACGATCATGTCGAGCGCGCCCTTCTGCATCAGGAACTCGGCGCGCTGGAAGCCTTCGGGCAGAGTTTCGCGTACCGTCTGCTCGATCACCCGCGGTCCGGCAAATCCGATCAGCGCATTGGGTTCTGCCACCACCACATCGCCGATCATCGCAAAACTGGCGGATACGCCGCCCATTGTCGGATCGGTCAGCACCGAAATAAACGGCAACCGCTCGTCCGCAAGCCGGGTCAGCGCTGCGCAGGTCTTGGCCATCTGCATCAGCGAGAACAGTCCTTCCTGCATTCGCGCACCGCCGGTTGCGGTAAAACAGATGAAGGGCAGCCGCTGCTCGACACAGACCTGCACACCGCGGACAAAACGCTCGCCGACCACCGACCCCATCGAGCCGCCGAGAAAACCGAATTCAAAAGCAGCAGTGACCACCTGGATTTCCTTGATCGCGCCCTGCATCACCACCAGCGCGTCTTCCTCGCCGGTATCGGCGCGCGCGGCAGCCAGGCGATCGGGATAACGCTTGGTGTCACGGAATTTCAGGCTGTCCACCGGCGTGACTTCAACGCCGATTTCGTAACGCCCTTCCATGTCGAGCAGCCAGTCGAGGCGCTCACGTGCAGAGACACGGTTGTGATGACTGCACTTGGGACAGACAAAAAGGTTCTTTTCGAGATCCGTGCGATAGAGAACAGCTTCGCAGGAATCGCACTTGCTCCACAGTCCTTCCGGGACTGCTTTTTTCGGGACGCCAGAATCACGCTTGATGCGCGGCGGCAGCAGTTTCTGCAGCCAGCTGCTCACCCCTTCACTCCAGCATCCATCGCGGCACGTATGTCAGCCATGAAAGTACGCACTTTATCCGGCGCATCCTTCGGAAAAGCTTCAACCTCCTGCACCAGACGGCTGCCGATCACCACGGCATCTGCAACCTGCGAAATCGCATGCGCCGTCTTGCCGTCACGGATGCCGAAGCCCACACCAATCGGCAATTGGGTAAAGCTGCGGATGCGCTCTAGACGCTTTGCCACATCGGCAATATCGATATTAGCGGCACCGGTGACGCCCTTCAGTGACACGTAATACAGATAGCCGCGCCCCAATTCCGCCACCTGCTTGAGCCGTGAATCAGAAGTCGTCGGCGACAGCAAAAATATGGTCTCAAGTCCGGCACGATCCAACGTGGACACCAGCGCTTCGGCCTCTTCCGGCGGGTAATCGACGACAAGGGTGCCGTCGACACCAGCCGCCTTGGCAGCCTTGGCAAAAACCTCAAGACCCATGGACTCAATCGGATTGGCATAACCCATCAGCACGACAGGCGTTTCGGTATCGGTTTTGCGGAACTCGGCGACCCAGTTGATCACATCGTGAAGCGACACGCCGTGCATCAGTGCGCGCTCGCTCGAACGCTGGATGACCGGACCATCAGCCATCGGATCCGAAAACGGCACGCCAAGTTCGATCACATCGGCGCCCCCCGCGACCAGTGCATGCATCAGCGGCACGCAGCTGGCGCGGTCCGGATCACCTGCGGTGAAAAAAGGAATCAGGGCCTTGCGGCCTTCTTTTTTGAGACGTTCGAATCTGGCAGCAATACGCGACATCGGAGGGTTTCTTGGTCTGAGGTGGCTGATCAGAACTTCAGTCCGGACTTTTCGGCAACGGTATGCATGTCCTTGTCGCCACGGCCGGACAGGTTGATCAGCAGAATCTGGTCCTTGCGCATGCGCGGCGCGAGTTTTGCCGCATAAGCCAGCGCATGACTGGATTCCAGTGCCGGGATGATGCCTTCAAGACGGCACAGTTTATGGAAGGCTTCAAGGGCTTCATCGTCAGTAACCGCAACATACTCGGCGCGACCACTGTCCTTCAGCCAGGCGTGTTCGGGACCGACACCGGGGTAATCGAGACCGGCCGAAATTGAATGGGTCTCGATGATCTGTCCGTTGTCATCCTGCAGCAGATAGGTGCGGTTGCCATGCAGCACGCCGGAGCGGCCGGCGCACAGCGTTGCCGAGTGTTTTCCAGTTTCCAGACCATAACCCGCAGCCTCGACACCGATCAGGCGCACGTTTTCATACTCGATATAGGGATGGAAAATGCCGATGGCGTTGGAACCGCCGCCGACACAGGCCAGCACCGCATCGGGCTGACGGCCAATCATTTCCGGCATCTGCTCGCGCGCTTCGAGGCCGATCACCGACTGGAAATCGCGCACCATCATCGGATAAGGATGCGGTCCGGCTACCGTGCCGATGATGTAGAAGGTATTTTCGACGTTGGTCACCCAGTCGCGCATTGCTTCGTTGAGAGCATCCTTCAGCGTCTTCGATCCGGATTCCACCGGGACCACCGTCGCGCCCAGCAGTTTCATCCGGTAGACGTTTTGCGCCTGGCGCTTGACGTCCTCGGAGCCCATATAGACCACACACTCCATGCCATAGCGGGCAGCGATCGTCGCCGTCGCGACGCCATGCTGCCCTGCACCGGTTTCAGCGATCACCCGCGGTTTGCCTAGATGGCGCGCCAGCAGGGCTTGGCCGATCACGTTGTTGATCTTGTGCGCACCGGTGTGGTTAAGGTCTTCGCGCTTCAGGTACACCTGCGCCCCGCCGAAATGTTCCGACCAGCGGCGGGCGTGATAAATCGGGCTCGGTCGACCAACGTAATGCTTGAGTTCATAGGCGAACTCCGCCTTGAAAGTCGGATCGTCCTTGAAGCGTGCATAGGCCGCTTTCAGATCTTCCAGCGCGGAGATCAAGGTCTCGGAAACGAACACGCCACCATAAGGTCCAAAATGGCCCTTGGCATCCGGCAAGTCATACACCCGCATTGCGTACTCCGTTCATGAAAGCTTCAATTTTGGCGGCATCCTTGATGCCCTTCGCCGACTCCACGCCACTGGAAACATCCACCGCCCAGGGACGCACTGCCCGCACTGCCGCCTCGACATTGTCCGCATCAAGACCGCCGGAAAGCACGACCGGCAAAGGCAGTGAACGCGGAATCAACGCCCAGTCAAACGTGGCACCGGTACCGCCGCGCACACCCTCGACATAGGCATCCAGCAACAGCCCCCGCGCACCATGGAACTGCTGAGCGTATTGTAACAAATCGACTCCTGGCCTCACCCGGACCGCCTTAAGATAAGGCATCCCGAAAGCCGCGCAGTACTGCGGTGTTTCATCGCCATGGAACTGCAAGAGTTGCAGCGGCACCGCGGCCAGCGTCGCTCTCACGGCCTCAGCATCCGCGTTGACGAATAGGCCAACAGCCGTCACAAAAGGTGGCAAAGCATCCACAATGGCACGCGCCTGATCCGGCGTCACAGAACGCGGACTTGGAGCATAGAACACCAGACCGATCGCATGCGCCCCAAAACGAACTGCGTCGAGTCCGTCCTGGACACGGGTAATGCCGCAGATTTTCACGCGGGTGTTCATACCGTTCCACCGTTCATATCATTCCACCGTTGCATGGGCCAGCCTGGGGCCGCGCAGGCGCGGCGCCGGCAAACCCCAGTTGTTATCGTATTCGACGTTCAGCAAATAAAGACCGGAGGCATCAAAGGTCGGCGCCGCACGGGTGCGGTCGCACCCCTGCAGCAACTCAGCAATCCACTGCGGCGGATGTTTGCCTTTGCCGACATAAACCAGGCTGCCGACAATATTACGAATCATGTGATGCAAAAACGCGTTGGCCGTGAATTCGAAAATGACATAGGGACCGTTGGCCACGACCGAAACCGCATGTATTGTACGCACCGGCGACTGGGCCTGACACTCCGCCGCACGAAACGCGGTGAAATCGTGCTCACCCAGCAGATTGACTGCCGCCATCTTCATCGCTTCCAAATCCAGAGGGCTGTGAAACCAACCCACCCGACCCTGATCAGCAGCCGGACGGACAGCGTCGTTAAGCAGCACGTAACGATAAGACCGCTTAAGCGCAGAAAAACGGGCATGAAAATCATCACCGACAGGCTGTGCCCAGGTCACTGCCACAGAAGGTGGCAGCAGCGCATTGACACCGCGCACCCAGGCGCTGGCAGGCCGCTCGACAGTGCAGTCGAAATGCACGATCTGGCCCAGCGCATGCACACCGGCATCGGTGCGACCCGCGCAGATGGTACTCACCGGCACGCCGGCAATGCTCGCACAGGCCGCTTCCAGACGGTCCTGCACGGCACAGCCTGCGGGCTGGGTCTGCCAGCCGCAAAAACCGCTGCCGTCGTATTCAATGCCCAAAACCAGTCGCAAGGCCTACGCTCCCGCGCGTTTCACGCGCCTGAAAAAAGAAACCGCGGCAGGAGCACTGCCGCGGTTGTTGATCATGCCACGACCTGCAGGCTAACCGAGTGAACTGAGCAGTTTCTGCGCCTGGTCCTGCTGTTCGGCATCGCCTTCCTTGATAACTTCCTGCAGGATTTCCCGCGCACCGTCGTTATCACCCATTTCCTGGTACGCCTTGGCCAGATCGAATTTCTGCTGAACGTCATACCAATGCCCGTCCTTGCCGGCCGACGCAGGCGCTGCCTGGGTAGAGGTGTCGTCAAGATTGATATTGAGATCACCGACATCAATCTTGAAATCCAGTCCGGCATCGGCAGCCGGCGCTTCAACAGGCGCCACTGCCGCAGGCATATCCAGCGGCGGCAGGTCGATATTGAAGTCGATCGAAGCAGGTTCACTGGACGCCGCAGGCGGCACATCCAGCACGATATCAGCCTCAGCAGCCGGTGCGAGAGCATCCAGATTGAAGTCCGGCATCATCGGCTCTGCCGAATCTGACGGCGGCACTCCGGCATCAGCCGCAGCGGCCATTTCCTGCATGCCGCCCAATTCGGTGGCCTCACCGGCAGAATCCGCATCCAGTGAAATGTCAGGGGTAGCGGCCACATCACCGCCCAGATCGAAGTCGAGATCGGTACCCAGTGCGGCATCGCCTCCCGTTTCAACCGGCGCAACGTCCTTGCCGGCTTCATACAGCGCATTTGCCGGATCCAGCACGTAACCCAGCGCGGCAACCTTGACCCAGTTGTCGCCGACGCCGCCGGTCAGCGCATTGAGCGAAGCCGCCACATTTCCAAACGAAGCGGCATCCTTGCGGGCGGCATACACCTCGGCCAACTTGACCTGCACATCCTCTCGGCCCGGATCGCGCGCCATCGCTTCCTTG
>CANHZX010000118.1 GCA_947465215.1 Betaproteobacteria bacterium
CCGGGGCTGTTAATTGGGTATAATTTTCGGATGACAAATCAAGTCTCTTCAATGCGTCGCATTCTAACGGTATTCATCGTGGTTGCCGCCGGGCTTCTGTCCGGCTGCGGCATTTTCAGTGGCAAGGAGATCGACGAGACCCGCGGCTGGACGGCGCAGAAACTGTATGCCGAGGCGCGCCAGGAACTTGCCGACCGCAACTGGCAGAACGCGATCAAGCACTATGAGCGCATCGAGTCGCGTTACCCCTTCGGCCGCTTTGCCCAGCAGGCAATGATCGAGGTCTCCTACGCCCACTGGAAAAACGAGGATATCGCTTCGGCGCTGGCGTCGATCGACCGCTTCGTCAAGCTGCATCCGAACCATCCCAGTGTCGATTACATGTATTACCTGCGCGGACTGATTAATTTCAACGACGATCTCGGCCTCCTCGGGTTTTTCAGCGGACAGGACCTGTCGGAGCGTGATCCCAAGGCGGCTGCGGAAGCGTTTTCGGCATTCAAGGAACTGGTGACGCGTTTTCCGGATAGCAAATACACGCCGGATGCCATTCAGCGCATGAACTACCTGGTCAATGCACTGGCTTACCATGAAGTCCATGTCGCGCGCTATTACATGAAGCGCAAGGCCTATGTGGCTGCGGTCAATCGCACTCAGTACGCCCTGAAGACCTATCCCGGTGCACCGGCCAACGAAGAGGGTCTGGTGATCATGGTCAAGGCCTACGACGCGATGGGCATGAATGTGCTGCGCGACGATGCGGAACGGGTGATGAAAAAGAATTTTCCTGACAGCGTTTACCTGAAGGGCGGTCCGCGCAAGGACGTGCCCTGGTGGCAGATCTGGAATTACTGACCGGTATGCCCGCGTTTAGCGGGCGAAACGCCTGACTGCCGTCATCAGTTCCGCGATGCTTTTTTCGCCATGGCCAGCCTTGACCGCAGTCGCGACACAACCCCGCGTGTGATCTTCCAGCAACTGTAATCCGACGGCGTCCAGCGCTGACCGGATGGCGGCAACCTGAGTCAATACATCCACGCAATAACGATCTTCCGCAATCATCTGTGCAATGCCGCGCACCTGGCCTTCAATCCGGTTCAGTCGTTTCAGCAGGGCCTTCTTGTGCGGCTGTACGACGTAGTGTTCATCATCAACCGGCGTCGTGCAGTGGGATTCAGGCGACGTCATAGCCGGCATCGCTGATCGCGGTTTTGATGGTCGACAGATTGAGCTTACCGGCGTCGTAGGTCACCGTGGCTTGCGCCGGGTTGAGTGTTACCTCCGCGCTGCTGATGCCCTCCAGGCCGCCCAGTACGCGTTTGACGCTGGCAACGCAGCCCATGCAGGTCATGCCGGCGACGGCGATGATTGTGGTTTCCATTTCATATCTCCTTGTTTTTAATAATAAAAAACTACCGCTTGCTGTGCTGTGGTCGCCAGCGTTTGAGTAGTAGCGAATTACTCACTACCGAGACCGAACTCATCGCCATCGCAGCGCCGGCAATCACCGGATTGAGCAGTCCGGCGGCGGCCAGCGGAATGCCCAGCACGTTGTAGAAAAAAGCGAAAAACAGGTTCTGCTTGATCTTGCGAAAGGTGGCTCGCGATAGCCGCACCGCATCCACAGCGCTGAGCAGGTCGCTGCGCATCAGTGTCACGTCCGCGGCATGCAACGCGACATCCGAGCCGGCGCCGATGGCAAAGCTGACCTGGGCCGCCGCGAGCGCTGGTGCATCGTTGATGCCGTCACCGATCATGCCGACGCGGCGGCCCTGTTGCTGCAGGCTGTTGACAATACGGGCTTTGTCACGAGGCAGCAGGTCGGCTTCGAAGCGGTGGATTCCTGCCAGTTTTGCGATGTGTTCTGCAGTACGCAGGTTGTCGCCGGTGAGCATGATGATTTCGATGCCCAGCGCCTGCAGAGCGGCTACGGCTTCCGCCGTAGTGGGGCGCAGCGGATCGGTAATCGCAATCAGTCCAAGGGCGATACCGTCCTGGGCCACTGCAATCACTGTCTTGCCTTGATCCTGCATGCGGGCAACTGTGGAATCGCGCAAAGTGACGCCTTCGGCGGCGATGAATTGCGGCGAACCGAGGAGGGCTACTTTGCCGTCGAGCAGTCCTTGCACGCCTTTGCCCGGTACTGCAGTGAAATCGCTGACCGGTACCGGACTGATGCCGCGGCTTAGTGCATGTTCAAGAACGGCGCGCGCCAGAGGATGTTCGGAACCGGCTTCCAGAGCGGCAGCGACGCCCAGCAGGACGTTTTCAGTACTGCTACCGACGACCTCGCAATCCGTGACCGCGGGTTTGCCCTGGGTCAGCGTGCCGGTCTTGTCGACGACCAGCGTATCGATATGGCCGGCGAGTTCCAGCGCTTCGGCATTTTTGATCAGCACACCGGCGCGTGCGCCGGCGCCGCTACCGACCATGATTGCGGTCGGCGTCGCCAGGCCCAGAGCGCAGGGGCAGGCGATTACCAGCACGGCTACGGCCGGTACGATTGAGTCGGCGAATGAGCCGCTGTACCACCACCAGCCGGCAAATGTCAGGGTTGCAATGACAACGACGACAGGCACGAACACGCCGGCAATGACGTCAGCGAGGCGCTGGATCGGCGCTTTCGATCCCTGGGCTTCTTCCACCAGCTTGATGATCCCCGCGAGTGCGGTGTCGGCGCCGATGCCGGTGGCGTTGCAGCGTAGCAGTCCCTGCGCGTTGATAGTGGCCGCGTATACCGGACTGCCGGCGGTTTTGCTCACTGGCAGGCTTTCGCCGGTCAGCAGCGATTCATCGATACTTGAGTTGCCGTCGATTACGCTGCCGTCCACCGGCACCGCGTCGCCGGGGCGCACGATGAAGGTGTCGCCCACGCGCAATTGCGCGACCGGGATTTCGCGAACCTCGCCGTTACGTTCAACGCGTGCGGTCTGCGGTTGCAACCGCATCAGTTCTTCAATCGCGGCAGAGGCGCGGGCCCGGGCGCGTGATTCGAGCAACTTGCCGAGGAATACCAGCGTGATGATGCTGACTGCCGCTTCGAAATAGAGGTGGCCTTCCAGCCCTGCGAGCACGACTGCAGCGCTGAAGAAATACGCCATGCTGGTGCCGAGCGCTATCAATACGTCCATATTCGCACCGCCGCCGCGCAGTGCGTGATATGCGCCGATGTAAAAGCGGCTCCCGATCCAGAATTGCACCGGCGTCGCGATTAGCAACTGCGCCAGTGGCGGAAACCAGGCGGAGTGGTGGGCCCCCGTCAGCATGTAAAACATCAGGGCAACAAAGGGCAGCGTAAGCACTGCGGAAATCTTGAACAGGCGCAGATCGCGCTGATACACCGCGAGGCGCTCCGCTTTGCGTTCGGCGTCGCTGTTATCCGTCGGTTCCTGTGCGTCGTAACCCGCTTTGCGAATGGCTGTGATCAGATCGGCAGGGGCGATTGTTCCGGCCTGATATTCGATATGCGCTTTTTCAGTGGCGAAATTCACTGCTGCGTGTACGTCGGGCAGGCGGTTCAGTATTTTTTCGATACGTGCTGCACAAGCAGCGCAGGTCATGCCGCTGATCGGCAGATCAATCGTAGCTGCTTTGGGAGTTGCGAATGTCGTTGAATGAGCCATGGGAGCAATATACCCCTATGGGGTATATATCGCAAAGATCCGGCGTTGAAAATGCCCGGAATTTTTAATATTAAGATATTAAAAACAGTTACTTATCGGAAACAAAAAAGGCGTCCGGTTCGGACGCCTTGTTGACAGGCGATACGCTTCAGCCGGCGGTGAGTGCGCCGTTGACGACACGCACCTTGCTGCCAGCCTGGAAGGCCGGTTGCGATTCATAGGAAAACGTCCGCGTGGAGCCGTCTTCCATGTTTACGGTCACGTCGTAGCGCGTCGTCGATTTGGCGTTCTTCTCGATCTGGTGTCCGGCATAGGCGCCGCCAGCTACGCCAGCGACTGTGGCGATTTTTTTGCCGGTGCCGCCACCGACCTGATTGCCGAGCAATCCGCCGACGACACCTCCGGCAACGGCGCCGAGGCCGGAACCTTCACCCTGTTGTGCGATAGCGTTGACGCTGGAGACCACACCGCAGGTCGTGCAGACAGGGGCGGCAGCCTTGGCTTGTTCATGCGGTGCTGCTATGAGCTGCTGCGGAGCCTGGGCGGTATTTGTCGTGGGGAGTTTGGCTGCTGTTTTTTGCTTTTGAGCGGGTGTTACTTCAGTTTTTCCGGTCTTTCTCTCTTCGGCAGAAGGTTTCGATGTAGCTGTTTCCAGTGCCGAATCCTTGCCCTTGGAAAAAGAGTTGGAGATCAGCCCGGTCATGACACCGACACCGACGATGCTGAACAGAATCACGGAGATCGCGGCAAGTGCGATCAGCGGATTGATTCTTTTGGTTTCCTGCATGGTGACGCTCCTCTCTTCGAATGAAGATGCGCCATCCTAACTGTTGGTGGGTGTCAGCCGTATGAATAATGTCACACGGTTACAAAGCGTTACACGCCGGTGTGCGGCATTTCACGGAGAATTCCGCAATTAAGCGCTTATCCGCTTAATTCTTCACGGTTTCCGAATTGGGAGAGTGCTTCGGGATTGGCCAAGGCTTCGAGGTTTTTGACGGGCTGGCCGTGAACGATGTTGCGTACCGCGAGTTCGACGATCTTGCCGCTCTTGGTGCGGGGGATGTCGCTGACCTGCACAACCGCTGCAGGCACATGGCGCGGTGTCGTGTTGTCGCGGATCTGGCGCTTGATCTTGTCAGAGAGTTCGGTGTCCAGAGTGAGACCATCGCGCAGGCGTACGAACAGGACAACACGCACGTCATTGGGTTGCTGCGGTGGCCAGTCCTGGCCGATAGCCAGGCTTTCGACTACTTCGTCCAGCCGTTCAACCTGACGATAGATTTCAGCAGTGCCGATGCGCACGCCGCCGGGGTTGAGTACGGCATCGGAACGGCCGAAGATCATCAGGCCGTCATGTTCCGTCAGTTCGACATAGTCGCCGTGGTGCCAGATACCGGGATACCGTTCGAAATAGGCGGCGCGGTATTTGCTGCCGTCTGTGTCGTTCCAGAAGCCAACAGGCATCGACGGGAAAGGGGCGGTGCACACCAGTTCGCCCTTTTCACCGCGCACCGGTCCGCCATCGTCATTCCAGACTTCAATTTTCATGCCGAGTCCGCGGCATTGCAGTTCGCCGCGCCAGACCGGCAGCGTTGGGCAACCCAGCGCGAAGCAGGAAATGATGTCGGTGCCGCCCGAGATGGAGGCGAGTTGCAGGTCGGCCTTGATGCTGCGGTATACGTAATCAAAACTTTCGGGTGCCAGCGGTGAGCCGGTGGAGAGCAGGACACGCAGCGACGCGAGGTCATGAGTCCTGCCCGGTTCCATACGCAGCTTCGCCAGGGCATCAATGTATTTGGCGGAGGTGCCGAATACCGTCATTTTTTCTTCGGCGGCGTAATCCCACAGCACGCTGCCCTTGGACACAAAGGGCGAGCCGTCATAAAGCAGTAGAGTGGCGCCCGCAGCCAGTCCCGATACCAGCCAGTTCCACATCATCCAGCCGCAGGTGGTGAAATAAAACACCCGGTCACCGGGCTTGATGTCGGTGTGCAGTACATGTTCCTTCAGGTGCTGCAGTAGCGTACCGCCCGCGCCGTGAACAATGCATTTGGGCACTCCGGTCGTGCCGGATGAATACATGATGAAGAGTGGGTGATCGAAAGGCAGTTGCGCGAATTCCAGCGGACGTGCTTTGAACGGTGCTGTGAAGTCATGCACGCTGACGGCTTTTGGCAGTCCCGACAGATCGGGGTTGCCGCAGGTGTACGGGACGACGACCAGTTTTTCGACACTCGGCAGCTGCGCCATGATCTCGCGCAGGCGCGGCAGGTTGTCGATGGTGTTGCGGTTATAGAAGTAGCCGTCGGCGGCAAACAGAATGCGCGGCGAGATCTGGCCGAAGCGGTCGACAACGCCCTGCACGCCGAAGTCGGGTGAGCATGAAGACCAGACGGCGCCGAGGCTGGACGCCGCAAGCATGGCGATGACTGTGCCGGGCAGATTGGGCATGTAACCGGCGATACGGTCTCCCGGTTTGATACCGGCGGCACGCATCGCTTGTGCCAGGCGCGACACTTCATGCCGCAGTTCACTGAAGCTGATCCGGCTTTTGATCTGATTTTCGCCGCGAAAGACGATAGCGGTTTCATTGCCATCTCGCCGAAGCAGGTTCTCAGCGTAATTCAGGCGGGCGTCAGGGAACCAGCGAGCGCCCGGCATTTGCTGTGGATTTTCCAGGACACGAGTTCCGCGCTGGCTGCTGATGACGCCGCAGAAATCCCACACCGCCTGCCAGAAGGCTTCCGGCTGCTGAATCGACCATACGTATAGCCCGGTGTAATGGTCCAGCGCAGGGCCGCCGTTTTGCGCGATGTGGCGCATGAACGCGGTCAGATTGGCTGATTCAATCTGTCTCGGGCTCGGTTGCCACAGCGCTTGATTCAAAACAGCTCCTTCGACTTCTTTCCGGTGACGCTGATGGGGGCGGCTTATTCCGGACGCATATGCGGGAACAGGATGACGTCGCGGATCGACGCGCTGTCGGTCAGCAGCATCACCAGACGGTCGATGCCGATGCCGGCGCCGCCGGTCGGGGGCAGGCCGTATTCCAGTGCGCGGATGTAATCGGCGTCGTAGTGCATGGCTTCATGGTCGCCGGCTTCCTTCTGCTTGACCTGTTCGAGGAAACGCGCGGCCTGATCTTCCGGGTCATTCAGTTCCGAGAAGCCGTTGGCGATTTCACGACCGGCGATGAACAGCTCAAAGCGTTCAGTGATCTCCGGATTGGCGTCGCTGCGGCGCGCCAGTGGCGAGACTTCCGCCGGGTAGTCGATGATATAGGTCGGATCGAACAGTTGTGATTCCGCGGTGGCTTCGAACAGCGTCAGTTGCAGGCCGCCGAGGCCGTCGCTTTCGCGGAACGCGACTTTCATCGCATTGAGTCGGTTGACGATGCGGTTGCGGTCATTGAGTTCTTCGTCGGTGATGTCCGGACGGTATTTGCGGATCGCGCCGGTGATGGTCAGCCGTTCGAAAGGTTTGGCGAAGTCGATGGTCTTGCCCTGATAGTTGACCAGCGCGTTGCCGGTGACCTGTTCCGCGGCGCGACGCATCATGCCTTCGATGAAAGTCATCAGCTGCTCGTAGCGCCAGTAGGCGGCGTAAAACTCGAGCATGGTGAACTCCGGGTTGTGCCGGGTCGACATGCCTTCGTTACGGAAGTTGCGGTTGACCTCGAACACCTTTTCCAGGCCGCCGACCACCAGCCGTTTCAGATAAAGCTCCGGTGCGATACGCAGGAAGAGCTGCATGTCGAGCGCATTGTGGTGGGTGACGAAGGGGCGGGCTGCTGCCCCGCCGGGGATCGGGTGCATCATCGGCGTCTCGACTTCGAGGAAGCCGTCGTCGATCAGCGTGCTGCGTACCGACTGGATGATCTGTGAGCGGCGTGCGAACACCGCACGGGTATCTTCGTTGACGATCAGGTCAACGTAGCGCTGCCGGTATTTCATTTCCTGATCGGTAAGGCCGTGGAATTTTTCCGGCAGCGGACGCAGTGATTTGGTCAGCAGGCGCAGCGTTTTTGCGCGCACCGTCAGCTCGCCCTTCTTGGTCTTGAACAGTGCGCCTTCGACGCTGATGATGTCGCCGCTGTCGTAATGTTTGAAGGCTTCCATCACTTCGGCACCAGTGTCATCGACCGACACATAGACCTGGATGCGGCCGCTCATGTCCTGAATGGTGGCGAAGCTTGCCTTGCCCATCACGCGCTTGAGCATGATGCGGCCGGCAACGGCAACGTTCACTGCAGCAGCGGCGAGAGCCTCAGTCTCGGTCGCTCCGTGTTTGTCCTGCAGCGGCTGGGCCAGATCGCGGCGTACGAAATCATTGGGGAAGGCGACTCCCGCAGCGCGGATGGCGTCGAGCTTCTTGCGGCGCTCGGCAACGAGTTTTTCGTCGCTTTGTGCGGCTTCAGCCGGGTCAGGATTCGGGTTGTCGATGCCGCTGCTGGTTTTGTCGGTCATGATTAGAGTCCTGATTTGAGGCTGGCAGTAATGAATACGTCGAGGTCGCCGTCGAGCACGCCCTGGGTATTGCCGATTTCAACGTTGGTGCGCAGATCCTTGATTCGTGACTGGTCGAGCACATAGGAGCGGATCTGGTGACCCCAGCCGATGTCGGTCTTGGCGTCTTCCATGGCCTGCTTCTGCTCGTTGCGTTTGCGCAGCTCCAGTTCATAGAGCTTGGATTTGAGCATCGCGTTGGCTTCTGCGCGGTTGCGGTGCTGCGAGCGGTCGTTCTGACACTGCACGACGATGCCGGTGGGGATGTGTGTGATGCGCACCGCCGAGTCGGTCTTGTTGATGTGCTGGCCGCCGGCGCCGGATGCTCGATAGGTATCCACGCGCAGGTCCGCTGGGTTGATGTCGATTTCAATCGAGTCGTCGACTTCCGGATAGACGAACACGCTGGCAAACGAGGTGTGCCGGCGGTTGTTGGAGTCGAAGGGTGACTTGCGCACCAGCCGGTGCACGCCGGTTTCGGTGCGCAGATGGCCAAAGGCGTAATCGCCGGAAATTTTCAGCGATGCGCTCTTGATGCCAGCGACATCACCTTCGGATTCCTCAAGGACTTCGACCTTGAATTTCTTTTTCTCGCAATAACGCAGGTACATGCGTTCCAGAATCGAGGCCCAGTCCTGCGCCTCGGTGCCACCGGAGCCGGACTGGATGTCGAGAAAGCAGTTGTTGGGGTCCATCTGCTGCGAGAACATGCGGCGGAATTCCATGTCCTCGACGATCCCGGCCAGTTTGGCGGTGTCGTCTTCGACGGCGATCAGCGTGTCATCGTCGTTTTCGGCGCGGCCCATCTCATAGAGCTCGCGCGCATCCGTCAGGTTGCGATCCAGATCGCGCAGCGTGACGACGATGCCTTCAAGGGTTTTGCGTTCGCGGCCGACTTCCTGGGCGCGTGCGGCGTCATTCCACAGCGCGGGGTCTTCGCTGAGTTTTACGAGTTCTTCGAGACGACGGGTCTTGGTATCGTAGTCAAAGATACCTCCGC
>CANHZX010000119.1 GCA_947465215.1 Betaproteobacteria bacterium
CGCTGCTGTCGATGAATGAACAGCTGACGGTCGGCAGCAATATCGCCAATGCCGTAAACATCCCCGTCGTGATGGACGCCGGCGCCGGCTGGGGCGAACCGCTGCACACCATGCGCACGGTGCGCGAATGCATCCGCGCCGGCATCGCCGGCGTGCATATCGAAGACCAGCTGTTTCCGAAGCGCGCGCATTACCATACCTATGTCGCGCACAACATTCCGTTCAACGAATTCCGCGACAAGATCCGCATGGCCTGCGAACAGCGCGACAAGACCGACAAGGATTTCGTGATCATCGCCCGCTCCGACGCCTGCCGCGAACAGGGCTACAAGGAAGCCGTCAAACGCATGCTGATGTCGCGCGACCAGGGCGCCGACATGGGCCTGATCTTCCCGCGCACTCCCGAAGAAACCAAGCGTGCACCGAAGGAATGCAAGCTGCCGATGGTTTATGTGCAAAGCCGCGGCAACCGCGACGGCCGGCCGCTGTATTCATTCAAGCAACTGGAAGACATGGGATACGCCGGCAGCATCGACGCCATCCTCTCGGTCGGCGTGCAGTTCCACTTCATGCGCAAGGCACTACTCGAACTGCGCAAAACGGGTGACTACACCGGCATCAAGACCAAGGACTACATTACCGCGCGCAAGCAGATCGAAGATCTGATCGGCCTCGAGGAGTACTACAAGATCGAGGAAGAGACCGTCGAGAAGATGCACAAGAAGGAAAACGCGAAAAAGAAACGCTGATCACCGGCGCCGGCCTTGCACCCCCGTAACCGATCCCCCGGTTCATGGCGCGCAAGGCCCGACGTAGACAGTGAACGCCGCTGCGGAACGCAAATCCATCGCCCAGCGGTTAAACAGCCCGAGTTTCTTGAAATGCAATGCCAGCCGGTGTACGCGCAATACCTGCTGCGCGCCAACACCACCGAACTGCACCTCGAACCTGACCCGGCCGGTGCCCGTGCTTTCAGTCGAAAAGTGACTGGCGTTCGGATACCAAAGCTTCGGATTCAGACTAAGCAGGCGAGCGGCGCCTTTGTTCGTGATTTCAAGAAAAACCGGAGACACGGCACCATCCGCATAACGCGGAAAGTCACAGACATTGCCGCCGGCCACCTGCGCAATTGCCTGCGTCTCTTCGACAATCGCTTGATAAATCTCCAGCGCCTCCGCTGCATGAGCGTCTTCGACATAATCGCGGTAATAGGGCATGGCGATTGCGGCGATGATGCCGATAATTGCAACCACCATCGATAGCTCGATCAGCGTAAAGCCGCGCTGGGATCCGGCAAACATCCGGAATTGATCATTTTTATTTTTCATTTCGTCGCCCCATTCACGTTGCTCCAGTAAGCGGTGGCCGTCATCAGACTACCCTCGAGCGAATAGGTCGGCGGCTGCGCCTCGCCGTCCAGCGGCGTATATTTGATGAATCCGGCAAGCGTCTGGTCGGGCAGCTGCTTCGGCAGCGTTTTCTGCTCCTGGAGGTATTTCTCGACAGAGCCCCGAGCATTCATCATCAGGGTGTCGAGGTCATGGCGTTGGTGCACGGGGTCAATTTCATGAACCCGGCCATGCCAGGTCCATAAGCAGGCGGCCAACGCCCAGGCAATCAGTACACGATTATCCAAAACGTAATCCCGAACCCGGTCAACAAGGTTGGAGCCGTCCATCACACCGCTTCGGTCAGTTTTGCGCATCATCTCTCCTGTTGATGATTGTTTTTTGACATGGCCGCGGCGCCTACATCCCAAGCCCCTCAGAGCTTGGTCGCGCCCCCACCCACTAGAATCAAGCTCTCGAATTTATTGGAACACCTGCATGCCTTGCTTCTTTTTGAAGACCATCAATTTTCGCATGGTTTACGTGTAGACAATCGGTATACAAACGCCCGGACAAATGTATATGTATCCAATTCGGGATATACCCACCCACCGACTTTCGGTATGCTCACGCGCATGTCCGTCAAAATTGCCATCCTTAAGACCAACGGCCTTCAGGGCAGCTACCAGCAGTTGACACCGTCACTGGCCCGCGAGGTTGTCAACAAGCTGAATCCGCGAGAATTGTTTACCCGTGGATCGCTGACGTTAGGAACCGGAAATCCCTATACGTTGCTAAACCCCAATCACATCTCCTGCATTGATGTTGAAACAGTTTTGCCGCTGAAAAGTGTACAGCCGCCGGGGGTTAATACAGCAGACCATGTGGCTGACAAGACAGCCTTCATGGTCGAACTGGAAAAGCGCTGGGGTCAGTGGCGCAAGCTTGAAGATGGCGGTCCCGGCACCCCTTACGAAGCGCTGTTGCACTTCGAATTGCTTGGCGGCTGGGAACGATATGTACACGTTACCGGAGTAATCCCGGAGCAGGAAGTCGAACGCAAAGTGGTGACAACACTTTTAGACCTGCCGGTTTTGTGTATTAAACGGGCAGGAACCGGATACAGCTATATCAATCCCGCCAACGTCGTCCGGGCACGCATTTACCACAGTAACCGTGAACCTTACCGACCATTCAGAGTTCTACCTTTGGACCCTCAAGAAATCTGAAGCATCAGCACCTGCAACCCGTCAGTCAACACTCACAACCCGGCAATTCGCAACCGCTGAACACAAGTTCATGCCGCAGGTTTATGGGGCAGCAGTCTGCTGAATTCGTTTTTTTACCGCCAGGCAAGGCAACAAGCATGCATATTCGGCTGCCGGCAACGCCGCAAGAATCTGGTTTTGTTTCGGGTTCGGCGGTGACGCGGTGGAAGAACCGGTTGCGACTGTCATCAAACAGGGCGGCGGCTGCGTCGCTGGTTGCTGCGTTCCACGGGACGTTCTGACTGCTTGGGCACATTGACTCGATGCGTCTCCTGCCGGACGTCCTGCCGGCCCGGCCCGAAGACTTCGGCAACGCCGGTTCCCGGCTCAATGAACGGGCCCGGAGCGCTGCCTTTGCGCCCCGCAGAAACCCGCACAGAAGATGAAGATTTTTTCATGGATGAACTCCTTGCCTGGATTAAGCTGCACGGGCGACAGCAATTCATGCCGCCACCCTTTTCAGAGCCGACGGCATGTTGTCGCGGCCCGCAGGCCTTACGCTATACCGCAGGAAATAAGCGCTCAGTACGTCAACGTACATAAGCAAAGGAATTACGGACAGGCACAAAACGCGCCATGCTCGGGCCTGACTTGAACGGTCAGCAGCCCCGACGCTTCAGCTGCGACTGTGCGGTGCTGCGCAGCACCGCATTCTCGCTACCGCTCTCACCCGCACGCGTGATCTGGTCACAGCTGGCGCGTTCGGCGTAGATCACCGCCACCGCAAGAAAGTATTCCGGCTTGTTCCGCGCCGCCAGCTGATCGAACACAGGTTGCGGCGTTGACGGATTGCGCGCCAGTGCCGCCAGCACAAAGGTCTGATACAACTTGTATTCCAGATCGTCGCGAAAATCCTTAGGCCCCACATTCGCGAGACGCTCCGCAATCGCCAGCGTTATATTCAGATTCTCGGCAAGGCCCGCAACCCGCTCGTAATGACGCGGACCCGCAGCAATTTTTTCCAGCACCGGCACCGGCGTGCCGGGATTGGCACCGACCAGCGACACCAGCCCGTGGCTGTCCTTCTGATCCGCCATCGCCGTCAGCAGTGCAGCCGGGGTGGCCGGATTCTTCGCCAGCGCAACAAACACTTCTTCACCCCACAGCGGAATCCAGCGCTGGCTGACCGCCATCAACTCATCGGGCGATGACTGCGGATTCTCCGCAACCGCCAGCGCGGTACGATGCAGCAGTACCGCACCGCCGAACAGGACGGCAATCGCCACAAACGCCGAGGCCGCATACACCCGGGCACTGCCCCAGGCCAATTGTCCGGCGATGACATCCACAACCACGAGACCGACATACACCACCGCACAACCGACCAGGGACGCGATCGCGCCGTAGAACGGGATCAGGATCAGGCCGATGGGCGCGGTGGAACTGGTCGAGGTGAACACCGCATAAACGATGAACACGGTGGCGAGCAGGAAGCCGGCAAAAGCGCCGAGGGCATAGATCAGTTTTCGTGAGCGAAGAATGGCGGCCATGTTGATATCGGAATTTCAGGCCACACTGTAGCAACAACGGCAGCGCAGACCAAATACGACACAGGGGACAACAAAAAACCGGGGCGAGTCCCCGGTTTTTTGTTTGACTGCAATGCGCTGAAAACGGCTACTTTTTCTTGACCGCCTTCTTCGCCGGCTTGGCTGCTTTTTTCGTCGGCGCTTTTTTCGCAGCAGGCTTTTTAGCCGCAGCTTTTTTCGGCGCCACTTTTTTCACTGCGCTTTTAGTCGCCGGCTTTCCTTTGGCCTTGCCGCCCGCAGCCTCCTTCGCCGCTTCACGGCCGGCAATGCGACCGAACACGACACCCGACATCAGGCCGGTACCCAGCGGGTAGTTGTAGTGGAACAGACCGCCGACCATCTCGCCGCAGGTGTAAAGACCCGGGATGGGTTTCCAGCCGGTGGAGATGACCCGCGCCTGCTTGTCGATCTTCAGGCCGCCGAAGGTGAAGGTGATACCACCGGTAACCGGCCATGACACATAGGGCGGCGTGTCGAGCTTCTGCGCCCAGTTGGTTTTCGGCGGATCAATGCCTTCGGTGTGCAGACCGTCGAGCACTGCAGCATTGAACGGGCCGCCGTGGCCGCAATTATCGTTGTATTCCTTCAGCGATTTCATCGCCTGCTCGTGGTCAACGTTGAGCTGCTTGACCAGTCCTTCCAGCGTGTCCGACTTGAACGGCTCGCTGGTCGAGTAACGCGGCTCCAGCAGATGCATCGATTTGGCATCAAAGATCTGGTAAACGAGGCTCTTCGGCTGCTTGAGGATCAGGCCGCCGTATTTGGCGTAGGTGAAGGCCTGGAAATCAACGCCTTCGTCGATCCAACGATTGCCTTCGACGTTGATCATCACGCCGTACGGGTAGGACAGGCGGTTGGTCTTGTCGGTGAGGTCTTTGCGGCCGTAGTCGGGCGCACTGGCGACGATCGGAGTGGCATGGCAGCCACCCCAATGACCCCAGGGCATTGCACCGGCGTCGATCGCCATGCGCAGGCCGTCGCCGTAGTTGAAGTTGGAACCGCGCACTTTGGCGTGCCCCCATTCCTGACCGAGGAAGTGAGTACGCCAGGCCGGATTGGTTTCAAAACCGCCGCTACCCAAAATCACCGCCCGCGCCTTGATGGTTTCCAGACCTTTGTGGCCGCGCACTTTGACGCCGCGCACAGCGCCCTGCCCGTCCATCGACAGGTCGAGCACATGCGCTTCATAACGGATTTCAACACCCATGTCTTCGCAGGTCTTGAACCACTGCTGAGACAGGCCAACGCCTTCGTGTACAGTGCGCACGATCGCGCCCTTGGGCCACTTGATCTTGTCGCCAACCTTGATGCCCATCACCGACTTGGCCAGTTCGAAGTGGTGTTTGCCGACATCCTGCATCCAGCAGGTGGTGTCGTAAGACTCGTCGATCAGCAGCTTCGACAGTTCAGGATCGGACTTGTTGTCGGTGACGCGCATAAGGTCATCGGTGAATGCCTCATGCGGATAGGTCGGCACACCGGCGCGGAAGCCCGGATATTCCTCTTCGGCATTCGGCACGAAGCGATCGAGCTCATCCACATGATTGAATACAAAGCGAAAAATGGCACCGCTAAAATGGGTATTGCCGCCGCGTTGGCCTTTGGGCGCCTTTTCCAGCAACAACACCTTTTTGGCGCCGTTTTCGCGGGCTGACACAGCCGCAGCGCAAGCCGCATTACCGCCGCCGACAATGATCACATCATATTCCATTTAATGGACTCCTGATCACTTCAAGTTGGTCTGTTGGACCGGAAAATTACCGCGTAAGCTTTGCCTTAACCGCAGAATTCACCAGCGATAGAAGTATGCGGCTGGCCATAAAAAAGTGTCAAGAAAGCGTGTATGGCTTTATTTTCGATATGTGGACTCGCCATTACCGCAAGCGTTTGCAAAACGTCGCGGTGGGGTAAACTGCGCACCAGAACAAGGAGGAGTCAGCAATGAATAATGACCGTCGCGCCATCGGCGCACCAACCCGCGAACTCGCGGACTGGATCAGCAGCCTCAAATACGAAGACATCCCGCAACGCACCCGCGAAGTCGTGCGCATTGCGATCCTCGATACGCTGGGCTGCGGTGTTTACGGCTGGTGCACGCCCTGGGCCGACATGATGCTGAAGTGGGCGCGCAGCGGCAGCAGCGGCAAAGGCGATGCCACTGTATGGGGCGAAAAAAACGCGACGATGCGCGTCGCTGATGCCGCGCTGGTCAACGGCGTGGCTTCTCACGCTTTCGAACTCGACGATTATCACAACGCTAAATTGCATGCCGGCGCGGTCGCCGTTCCCGCCGCCATCGCGATGGCTGAAAAACTCAATGCCGACGGCAAGGCGCTGGTCACGGCGATCGCGGCGGGTTACGAAACCATGATCCGTTCCAGCCTCGCCTCCAATCCGTCGGCCACACGCCTGCGCGGCTGGCATATCACCGGCATCTACGGTCCCTTCGCCGCAGCAGCGGCCTGCGCCTCCCTTCTGAAACTGAACCCGGAGCAAACGTCATGGGCGCTGGGCCTCGCCGGCACCCAGGGTGCAGGCACGTGGGCATTCAACGCAGACGGCACGATGAGCAAACGCCTGCATGCCGGCAAGGCTGCGCATTCCGGCGTCCTTGCAGCCGAACTCGCCGCACTGGGCTTTACCGGACCGACACAGATTTATGAATACGGCGACGGCGGCGTGCTGAAAGCGCACTCCGATGATTCCGACGCCGCGCTGCTGACGCGCGATCTCGGTCGGGTATGGCATACCGAAACAAATTCGATCAAGCCCTACTCCTGCTGCGGCAGCACGCATGCCTATATCGATGCGGCGCTGGCGGTGCGCAACAAGATCGGTGCCCCCTGGGATCTGAATCGCAAGGTCAAGGTCGGCCTGTCCAACGTGGTCGATGTGCAGTGCGGCTTCACCTATGCACCGGGCAGCGCGCTGAACGCGCAGATGAGTCTGCGTTACGTGATTGCCGCGGCGCTGGTGGACGGCAAGGTCCTGCCGCCGCAGTTCACCGAAGAACGCATGAAGGATCCGGAGCTGATCAAACTCGCCGCACACCTGGACTGCGAACACGACCCCAAACTTGACGCCCTGTATCCGAAACATTTCGCCGGCTGGGTCGCCGCCGAAAAAGACGGCCAGTGGCTGCGCACCGACATTCTCAATCCGACGGGGTCAATCGACAACCCGGTGGATGCCAAAGGCGTTACCGAGAAATTCCGCGGCATCAATCCGCAACTGCCGGTGGATGCCATCGCCAAAGTCGCGCTCGACATCGAAAACCATTCGGTGCGAGAGCTGCTGGCACTGGCGGCACAACGCGCCTGAACATCCATCAATAAAAACAACAAGGAAAGCGGACCGCCATGGCCGTCAAAAAAATCCAGGATAAAAACCGCAAGATCGCCGTTGTCGGCAGCGGCGCAATCGGCAGCAGCATCGGCGCCGACCTGACGCGAGCCGGGCATGATGTCACTTTGATCGATCAGTGGCCCTCGCATGTGCGGGCCATGAAAACCAACGGTCTGCAGATCCAGTTCAAGGATGGCTCGCAGTTTCAGGTGCCGGTAAAGGCACTGAACCTGTGCGCGATGTCATCCGAACAGCTGGAATTCGACATCGTCTTCCTCGCCTGCAAATCCAATGACACACGCTGGATGGCCGAATTCATCAAGCCCTGGCTGAAAGCGGACGGCTTCGTCGTCGGCGCACAGAACGGCATGAACGATGACGCCATCGCATCCATCGTCGGCCGAAACCGCGTGGTCGGCTGCGTCGTTGAACTTCAGGCGGAACTGTTCACCCAGGGCACGATCCAGCGCAACACACTGCGCAAGGGCACCTGGTTCACCGTCGGCGAACTCGACGGCGCGCTGACGCCGCGGGTCAAGGAAGTCTCAGGACTGCTCGGCGAAGTCGGCCGCTGTGACATCACCAACAATATCTACGGCGCAAAGTGGACCAAGCTGATCGCCAACACGATGACCATGGGGCCGTTCAGCCTGCTCGGGCTGCGCAATTTCGAAGCCTGCGCCCTGCCCGGCATGATGGACATTTCAGTGCAACTGGGACGTGAATCGATGGCCGTGGGCAACGCGCTCGGATACCGCATGGAGCCGCTGTTCGGGCTGCGTGCCGATGAATTCGCCGGTTCCAGCGACGACAACCTGATCACCACGATGAAAACACTGATGTCGCATGTCGGCGGTGGCCGCACCGCGCCGATTCACGACCACCTCAAGGGACGCACCAGCGAAATCGCCTTCATCAGCGGCCTGGTATCGGCGAAGGGCCGTGAGCTCGGCATCGCCACGCCGGCCAACGATGCCGTCACAGCCATCGACCACCAGATCAACCGCCGCGAAATCGTCATGAATGCGGAAAACTATGCGCTGTTGCGTGGCAAGATTGGCCTGCAGCCGGCATAGGCGGAAATCACCATAAAAAATTCCAGAGGAGCCTCATGGGAACGCCCTTTAACCGCGCCATAGTTGTCACCTGCGTGCTTGCTGCAGGTGCCAGCGCACCAGCGGCTGCCGCATCTTTTCCTGAACGCCCGGTGCGCCTGCTCGCAGCTTCAGCAGCCGGCGGCGGCACCGACATCATCGCGCGCCTGCTCGCACAAAAACTCACCGACATCTGGGGCCAGCAGGCGATCGTCGACAACCGTCCGGGGGGCGGCGGTGTGATTGCCACCGACATCACCGCCAAAGCGGTGCCTGACGGATACACGCTGCTGCTGCAGAGCGTTGGCATTTCCTATGCGCCTGCCCTGTACAAAAATCTGCCCTTCGATGTGAAACGCGACATCACCGCTGTCGCCATCGTCGGAACCCAGCCCTTCGTGCTGGCCCTGCATCCCTCGGTGCCGGCAAAATCGGTGGCTGAACTGGTCGCTCTTGCAAAATCGAAACCCGGCCAGCTGCGTTTTGCCTCAGGTGGCGTCAGCGGCGCATCGCACCTCGGCTCGGAACTGTTCCGCGTCACCGCGGGC
>CANHZX010000120.1 GCA_947465215.1 Betaproteobacteria bacterium
GATCCAGCAGGCGCGGATCACCGGTTTCACCGAGCGGCGGGTCGAAGGTTTTCAGGTACATATGTTCTTCGAGCACGAACTTGACCAGATTCTCGAACATCGGAATCTCGATCGAGCAGCCTTCGCCGGTCTTGGCCTTGCGGTACAGCGCCATCGCAATCATCTGCACCGCAATCAGACCGACCGTCTTGTCGGCGACCACCATCGGTACGAAGCGCGGTTCACCCATCGCACGGTGATGCAGCGCCGCCATGCCGCCGGAACCCTGGATGATGGTGTCGTAGGCGGGTTTCTCGCGATAACGGCCATCCTGGCCGAAGCCGAACATGCCGCAGTAAATGATGCCGGGATTGACCTTGCGCACATCCTCATACGACAGCTTGAGTCGCGCCATCGCCGGCGGCCGCACGTTCCACACCAGCACGTCGGCTTTTTCGATCAGCTTCATCAGCGCGGCGTGACCGGCGGCATTTTTCAGATCGAGCACCAGCGAGCGCTTGTTGCGATTGAGGTGCAGGAATTTCGCGCCCATGCCCGGCGTCACTGACTTGCCGTTCATGTTGCGGATCAGGTCGCCGCTTTTGGTTTCGACCTTGATCACTTCCGCGCCGTGGTCGGCGAGGATCTGCGTCGCAAGCGGACCGACCACGACCGACGTCAGGTCGACAATACGTACTCCCTCGAGAGGACCGCCGGCCATTAGATGAACTCCGCTTCTGCAGTCAGCGCCAGCGCGCCGCTGTCATCCTGCGCCCACAGCTTCGCCGTCTTGTTGTCTGCCGACGGTTCACCGCAAAGCGTGATGGTGCGGCCGACGAACAGCGCGCGCACATTGCGCGAGGACATGAACCTGATCGGCGTCGATGCATGGGTGCGCGCCAGTTCGTACACCAGCAGTGTGGTCAGTCCGCCGTTCATCACCAGGTTGGGATAACCCTCGACGCCGGTGACATAAGGATGGTCGTAATGAATGCGGTGGCCGTTGAAGGTCAGTGCGGAATAACGGAACAGCATTACCGGATCGGGCGTGACCTGGTGCTGCCACACCGCCTTGCCCGGCGCGGGTTGCGGCGGGGGCGGCGGTGCATTCTTGTCAGGCTCGCCGCGGTAGACGATGTCCTGCTCCTCGCTGATCGCCACGCCCTTGGCGTTTTTGATGTCGGTCTTCACGGTGACGAAGACCATGCGACCGCTGCGTCCGTCCTTGATGGTGACGTTCTGGATGGTCGACAGGCGGTGCACTTCGTCGCCGATATGCAGCGGCGCGATGAAGGTCGTGCGCTTGCCGGCGAACATGCGCCGCGGCAGCGGTACCGGCGGCAGGAAGTCGCCGCGAGCCGGATGGCCGTCGGGACCGATCTGCGAATGGCGTACCACGCGCGGGAACAGGGTGGAATGCCAGCCGACAGGCAGCGGATCGCCCATTTTCGGGAAGGCGTCGTCGCGATCAAGGGTCGCTGACAGACGGTTGACGGCGGGGACGGTCACATAATCAATCGCGGTTTCGGTGCGGCCGATCCATTCCTTCAGGGATTCCAGTTCTGCAGACATGCGTCACTAACCTCGTTGTTACAGGAGAATTTGTAATTTTACGGCACCGCGTGCCCGCGGTGCGGATTCAGCGGCCTAGGCGGAAATCGAAGGCTACGCTGAGAAAAGGCGCCGCCAGGTTGTAGCGTTTCGCCAGTGCTGCATCCGTATTGGGGGCGACCGTGACCACCAGCGACTCGCGAACGCCGAAGATGGCGTCGCTGTCGAGATAGGGATCGCCGGAGAAAAACACCTCGGTGGTCAGCGGGCGGAAACCGGGTGCGCCGACAATGAAATGAAAATGCGCCGGGCGCCAGGCGTGGCGGCCGCCGGCGCGAAGCAGATCGCCGACCGGACCGTCATAAGGCACGCTGTACGGGGCGGGCTGCACGGTGGTGAACGCATACACGCCATCGTCGCCGGTGGTCATGCGGAAACGCAGGTTGTGCGGATCCTGCGCCGGGTCCTGTTGCCAGTATTTGCCGTTGACGGCGGCCTGCCAGAAATCCAGCTGTGCGCCGGCAACCGGCTTGTCGTCTTCATCCAGCACGCGGCCGTGTACCAGCAGCGGTTCGCCATCGTTGTCCTGCTTGAGATCACCGCCCACCGCGAGCGCCGGAGAACCCTCGGAATGAAAAGGCCCCAATGCACTGCGTTCGGTGGCGCCAGTGTCGCTCTGCAGCATGTCGACCAGCGAGGACAGACCGAGCACGTCGGATGTCAGGATGAATTCGTTGCGCTTTTCATCCGAAATCTGTCCGGCGCGGTAGAGGAAATCAATACCGGCCTTCCATTCTTCCGGCGTCAGGTTAACCTCGCGCGCGAAGGCGTGCAGGTGGCGGGTCAGGCTTTCAATGATCCGGCGAAAGCGCGGATCCGTGGCGCCATCGAATGAAGAGACGACTGCCTGCGTGATGCTGGATTCACTGACGTTGCGCATGAGCCGGTCAATCCACCCGTGCGCCGGACTGCTTGACGATCTGCGCGTATTTGTCGACTTCGGTTTTCAGGCGGGCGGCAAATTCAGCGGCCGTGTTCGGTGTGAATTCCAGCGACAGCGCGGCGAGGCGTTCTTTCGCCGCCGGTGACTGCAGTGCCGTGCTGAAGTCGCGATTGACCTGATTGACCACGGCGGCAGAAATCCCGGCCGGCGCGAATACCGAGAACCAGGTGCCGTCATCAAAGCCCGGAAAACCCGATTCAGCCACCGTCGGCACATCCGGCAGCACGCCGGAACGTTTCGCCGAGGTCACGGCAATCGCGCGCAGGCGGCCGCTTTTGACATGCGGTACCGCCGGCGGCATCGAAGTCGAACCCACCGGCACCTGATTGGCGACCACAGCGGTGGCAGCCGCAGCCGGGTTGTACGGCACATGGGTGATGTCGACCTTGGCCAGCGACTTGAACAGCAGTTCCATGTCGAGGTGCGGCGTGGTGCCGGTGCCCGAAGAGCCGTAGCTCAGCGGCGTCGACTTCGCGAGCGCGATCAGTTCCTGCAGCGTTTTCGCTTTCACCGACGGATGGACGGTGATCAGGTTCGGCGTCGTCGGTCCCTGCAGGATGGGCACAAGTTCCTTCATTGCATAACCGGGTTTTGAATACAGGCTGACGTTGACCGCAATTGCCGAACTGTTCATCAGCAGCGTATGGCCGTCGGGGTTGGCGCGCAACGCGACCTGGGTGCCGATATTGCCGGACGCGCCGGGACGGTTTTCAACAATGACGTTGTGGCCCCAGATTTCGGTCAGGCGTTCGCCGACAACACGGGCGACGATGTCGGTCGAACTGCCCGGCGGGAAGGCGACGATGATGCGTACCGGTTTGACCGGAAATTTCGCCGCAGTTTGTGCATACACCGGCAGCGCCGTGACCATCAGCGCAGAAAAAAATAAACCATTGATTTTAATATTATTTTTCATAACTCCTCCACGTGCATATGGCGGATTGCCATCGCGACGCCACATCCTAGCCGAGGTGCTGCTGAAAGAGAATCGCCGTGCGGAGTTGAGCTCCGCACGGTGGTTGCAACGGCTTACTTCATCGCCGCAAGCGTCTGTGCCTCGCGCGCAGTGATGGCTTCAAAGCGTTTGAGCAGGCGTTCGGCGCGGACGATGATCGGAATGTCGATCATCTTGCCGTCGAGTGCAAACGAACCGCGGCCCGCGGCAGCGGCTTCCTTGTCCAGCGCGATGACCTTGCGCGCGTATTCCACTTCGGCAGCGCTCGGTTTGTATTCCTCGTTGACGATGGTGACCTGACCGGGATGGATGCAGCCCGCGCCCATGAAACCGAAATCGCGCGAACGGCGCACCATCTTGCGGAAGTTTTCCCAGTCACCGAAGGTGGCGACGCTGTCGATGAAACCCAGCGGCATGATGCCCGCAGCATTGGCGGCGATGATCATGTGCTGCTTGGGGTAGAACAGCGCTTCGCCGGTGGGCTGCATATTGCAGTTCAGCGCGAAGTCTTCGCCGCCGATATTGCAGGCGACCATGCGGCTGCTCGCCGTGGTGATTTCGCGGATCTTGAAAAAGGCTTCCGGGGTTTCGATCATGCCGATGAATTTGGTGTGGCCGACGGTCATGCCGCGTTTCTGTTCGAGTTCGCTGACCAACTCGTCGAGCAGCTGCACATGCGATACGCCGGACACCTTGGTGATGGCAATGCCGTTGACGTCAGGGCAGATCGATTCTTCGATGTCGCGCACCGCCAGCGATAGCGGCTGGTTGATGCGCACGATGACGTCGGCGCCACCGCGTTTGACGCGCGCCGCATTTTTCTCGACCAGCTTGCGCGCATTGGCTTTCTCCGCCGGCGGCACGCTGTCTTCGATGTCGAGCTGGATCACGTCGGCGCCGCGGGTGTGCGCCTTGTCGACGAATTTTTCAACGTTGACCGGGACGTACATCAACGAGCGCCAGACGGGGAGTTCACGATACATGAGGCATCCTTCGCAGTGATCAAAAAATTACAAAAGTAGTAAGGACAAAAAAGGACAAAAAATTCAAGTTCGGCAAAATCGCAGCCGGGCTGCGCTTTTTTATTATTTGTTTATTCTTCTTCCGGTTTGGCGGCATCGCCGTCGCAGGCGATGCCTGCAGCCAGCAGTTTGGCATAAGCCTCGTCATCGACGCCGGCTTCGCGCAACAGGTCCCGGTTGTGCTCGCCCAGTTGTGGCGCCGGCGTGCGGATCGAGCCCGGCGTACCGGACAGGCGCGGCACGACATGGTGCATCGGGAAGCTTTCCATGTCGGCGTCGGGATAATCGGCGAGCAGTTCACGTGCGAGAAAATGCGGGTCGTCGAAAATCTGCCGGATGTCGTAGATCGGACCGATGGTGACTTCCGCTTCTTCAAAAAAGGCGACGTTCTCGGCCTGCGTGCGCTGCGCAATGAAAGCGCCGATCACCGCATCGAGTTCTTCGGCATGTTTCACGCGTTCGGCATTGGTGGCGTAACGCGGATCGGTAATGAATTCGGGATGGCCGATCGAGCGGAACAGGCGTTCGGCCATTTTCTGCGTCGATGACGACAGGCAGACAAACAGGCCATCCTTGCATTTGTACGCGTTGCGCGGTCCGGCATTGGTCGAGCCGCTGCCGGTGCGTGGTTTCACCTTGCCGGTGAGCCGAAAGTTGGCCGCCTGCGGTCCGAGCACCGCAAACATCGGATCAAGCAGCGGCAGGTCGATGATCTGACCTTTGCCCTTGTTGACTTCGACTTCACGCAAGGCCGTCATCACCGCCGCTGCACCGTAAAGGCCGGCAACAGTATCGGCGAGATACATCGGCGGCAGCACCGGTTCGCGGTCGGCAAAACCGTTGAACGAGGCGAAGCCCGACATGCCTTCGACCAGCGTGCCGAAACCAGGGCGTTTGCTGTAGGGGCCTTCCTGACCCCAGCCGGAAATGCGCACGATCACCAGTTTCGGATTCAGCTTCAGCAGTTCGTCCGGGCCGAGGCCCATTTTTTCCAGTGTGCCGGGGCGGAAACTCTCGATGAGGATCTGTGCCGACGGAATCAGCTTCTTCAGCAGCTCGCGCGCTTCCGGTTTGCGCAGTTCCAGCCCCAGGCTTTTTTTGCTGCGGGCGTAGATTTTCCAGTTGATCTGGACGTCTTTGGTTTTCCAGGCGCGCAGCGTGTCGCCTGCGGGCGGTTCAACCTTGATCACTTCTGCACCGAAGTCGGCGAGGAACTGCGTCAGCATGTTGCCGGCGACCAGCCGCGACAGATCGAGCACACGTACGCTGTTCAGCGTACCTTTTGCGCCGGGCTGGTAATTTCTGCGAGGTAGTGTCGCCATCACTCGGCCTTGATGTTGGCGGCCTGAATCACTTTGCGCCAGTTGTCGATCTCGGTTTTGACTTTCGCGCTGAACGCATCCGGTGTCATCGGTGCGGCTTCGGCGCCGAACTCGGCGAAATGCTTCTTCATCACCTCCGAGGACATGGCTTTATGGATCTCGGTGTTGAGGCGGTCCATCACCGGCTTCGGTGTTTTTGCCGGCGCAAACACGCCCCACCACAGCGACACGTCATAACCCGGTACGCCCGATTCCGCGACCGTCGGCAGTTCCGGCATGAAGGCGGTGCGTTTCGCGGTGCTCACCGCCAGCGCGCGCAACCGTCCGGATTTCATTTGGCCGGTCACCGAAGGCAGACTGACCAGCAGCACCTGCACCTGACCGCTCATCAGATCCGTCAGTGCCGGCGACATGCCCTTGTGCGGAACATGTACCATGTTGATTTTCGCCATCGACAACAGCACCTCGGTGCCGAGGTGGTTGATGCCGCCGATGCCTGACGAGATGAAATTGAGCTGGCCCGGTTTGGCGCGGGCGATGCCGATCAGCTCTTTCATGTTTTTGGCCGGCAGTGAGGGATGGATCACATACACCAGCGGACCCTGGCCGACCATGGTCACGCCGGCGACGTCGGCAACCGGATCAAAGGGGAGCTTGGGCTGTAGCGCTGCACCGGTGGTGAACGATGTCGAAGTGATGTAGATCGTGTGTCCGTCCGGCGGCGATTTGGCCATGATGTCTGCAGCGATCATCTGGTTCGCGCCGGGGCGGTTATCGACGATGACCTGCTGCCCGATCGCCGGCTGCATCTGCTGGCCGATGGCGCGCGCAAAAAGATCATTGCTGCCGCCCGGCGGCGCGCCGACGAGGAAGCGGATGGTTTTGGAAGGATAGCTTTGCTGTGCTGAAGCGGGCATCGCACAGGCGATCAGTGCGGCGGCTGAAAGCAGGGACAGTGCGACAGGCAAAACGGGGCGGCGGATCATGGGCTCTCCTGAGCGGAAAGGGTTGCTGCAAGCACGCTGCGGAGGCCGGCCTGCGACCGGCCCGCTCCGCATCAATTACTCCGGCTTGATGTTGGAGTCCTGCGCAACTTTGCGCCAGCGCACGATCTCGTTATTGACGAATTTGGTGAACTGTTCGCGCGACATTACGCTGGGTTCGGAGCCTTCGCCGGCGAACTTCTGTTTCAGATCCGGTGACTGCAGGGCCTTGGTCAGCTCGGTGGCGAGGCGGTTGATGATGTCGTTCGGCGTTTTTGCCGGTGCGGCGAGGCCCCACCAGAATTCAGCCATGTAACCGGGCACGCCGGATTCGGCGATGGTTGGCAGTTCCGGCATGAATCCGGAACGAGTTTCACTGCCGACGGCGAGCGCTTTCAGGCGTCCGGCCTGCACCGATGTCATCGCCGAGGGCAGACTGGTCATCACCATTTGCGTATGGCCGCCCATCAGATCGGTCAACGCAGGGGCAACGCCTTTGTACGGCACATGCACGATATTGATATTGGCCATGCGCTTGAACAGTTCAGTGGCCATGTGATTGTGGCCGCCCGTACCGGTCGAGCCGTAGTTGATCTGGCCGGGCTTGGCCTTGGCCAGCGCGATCAGTTCGCGGATGTTTTTCACCGGCAGCGAGGGATGGACCACGGCAAGCAGGGGGCCGCGCGCCATCATGCCGATATAGGCGAAGTCAGCCATCGGGTCGTAGGCCATTTTCTGGCGCAATGCGGCATTGGCGGTGAACGACGCCTGCACGTTGACGATGGTGTAGCCGTCGGGGGCCGACTTCGCGACGTGATCGGCGCCGATCATGCCGCCGGCACCGCCGCGGTTGTCGATGACGATCTGCTGACCGAGGCCCGGGGCCATCGCCTGCGCGGTGATGCGTGTCAGCACATCATTGCTGCCGCCTGGCGGATAGGGCACGACAAAACGGATCGGTTTGGACGGCCAGGCCTGGGCGTAAACACCGTCCGCACAGACGGCGAGCAGCAGTGCGAAGAGTGTGCGCGGCAGTATTCTCATTGATCTCTCCTCGTTGTTGTTATGGCCGCAACGCCGGAGACCCGGACGACTGCAGCGTCAGCGGATTTCCATGCCGTTGGCGATCTGGCGCTCGATCAGGCGGGCTTCATTGCGCAGGATGGTTGCCAGTTCCTGCACGCGGCGGTCGGCCATGCGGCTGGAAATTGCCGAAATCGACAGCGACGCGAACGGTACGCCGCTCTGGTTGCGCAACGCCTGACCGATCGAGCGTACGCCCGCCAGTGTTGGCGTTTCGCGAACGGCATAACCCAGCTTTTGCGCCTTGCGCGCCTGCGACATCAGCGTCGGGCCGTTGAGGCCGTGTTCCTGCAGGCGCGGTTCGTTGCTGGTGATGATGCCTTTGAACTCATCTTCCGGAAGCGCGGCCAGAATGGCGAGGCTGCCGGTGCCGACGCCCAGCGGCCGGCGCATGCCGACTTCCAGGGTGAAGGTTTTGATCGGGAAGGTGCCTTCGTGACGGTCGATGCATACCGCATCGAGACCGCTGCGCTGGGTCAGGAACACCGTGTCACCGGTCGCTTCGGCGATGCGCGTCATCGCCGGATGACAGATTTCGCGCAGGTTGAAGCGGGGTGCCGCGGTCAGACCCAGCTCGAAAGCCATGGGGCCGAGGAAATAACGATGGGTTTCCGAATCCTGCTGCACCATGCCTTCATGAGCCAGGCACTTCAGCATGCGATGAACGGTCGGCCGTTGAAGGTTGGTGCGTGTCGCCAGATCCAGCAGGCGGGAGCCCGCGCGATTATGCGCGGCGATCTCGCGGAGCAGCAGCAGCGCGCGCTCAATACTTTGGGTACCGGTGAGGCGACCTTGTGAATCGTCGCCGGAATTTTTTGCCATGGCCATAACTTAGTCCGAATCGTGAGACTTGGGAGCGGGGATTATGCCACCGTGTCCGCCCTAGCGGAATAGCCTGTCTTATGCTATCTTTTTAGAGCATATTTTTGGCCTTTAAAATCAATTCGTCCAGATACCGGACGGGTGCCGGATGGCTCGCCCCGAGCCTGTCCGGCCGGGCAGAAGCCGCTAAAACCCCTGCCACCATCCCGGAATTTGATCGGACTGTCTGACCGTCGCTTACTACTTTACCGATTCACCGCACACCCAAAATTCAATTCCGGCAGCGCAGGCTGCCATCTTTATTTCTACAGGAGCTTTGTTCATGACCGATCGTTCCAAAACCAGCGTCCCCGATTCGGCCGGCGCCCGTTTCCGTGCCGCCCTTGCCGC
>CANHZX010000121.1 GCA_947465215.1 Betaproteobacteria bacterium
CTACCAGCCGCAGCGCATCGTTCTGCTCGAAAGCAGTGAGTTCTCGCTTTACAACATTGAGCAGGAATTTGTTCGTCGCTTTCCTGATGTTGCAATCAGCTGCATCATCGGTGACGTCAAGGATTCAGCTCGTATGAACCAGTTAATGTCGACACTGGCACCAAGCGCGATTTTCCATGCGGCGGCATACAAGCATGTGCCCTTGATGGAAAACAATAACGCCTGGCAGGCCGTACTGAACAATGTGCTTGGCACACGAGTCATTGCCGAAGCTGCCATCGCGCACTGCGTCGAGAAATTCGTACTGATTTCAACCGACAAAGCTGTCAACCCGACTAATGTAATGGGGGCCACCAAGCGGCTGGCGGAACTGCTGTGCCAATCATTGCAGCGACCAGATAGCACCCAGTTTGTGATTGTCCGTTTCGGTAATGTGCTCGGTTCCACCGGCAGCGTGATCCCCAAATTTCGGGAACAGATTGCTGCGGGTGGCCCCGTTACCGTGACACATCCTGAAATCACCCGTTTTTTCATGTCGATCCCGGAAGCGGTCCAACTGGTGCTGCAAGCCGGCTTGACCGGCAAAGGCGGTGAAATCGTCGTGCTGGATATGGGGGAGCCCGTCAAAATCGCGGACCTTGCGCGCGACATGATCCGCCTCTCCGGTTTCGGGGAGAACGATATCAAGATCACCTTTACCGGACTTCGCCCTGGCGAAAAATTGTATGAGGAAGTTCTCGCTGCAGACGAAAACTCGCTATCGACACCTCACCCCAAACTACGAATCGCAAGGGCACGTCCAGCCCCGGAAGATTTACTGAACCAGCTTGCGCCTTGGTTGGCGTATCCCGCTCCACCCGACGATGCTGCAGTACGCAAGGATCTTGCACGCTGGGTTCCAGAGTACAAACCACAATGACCGCCAGAGAATTGCTTCAGCGCACGACTATCGGCGCCGGCATACTGGGGCGCTGGAGCACGCTTGCGATTGGCGCATCAATTCCGGTTTCGATTGCAATCGACAATTTGCTTCTGGCAACAGCACTTCTTGGCTGGCTGATCGGTTGGTCTCTCCGGGAAAAGCTGCTGCTTGCATGGAGCAACCCTATCTACCGGGCAAGCCTGCTTTTATTCGCCGTCTTATCGCTCGGCACGGCATACGGCCAGCAGGCGCCGGGTGATGCAAAACTGTATCTGTTCAAATACCTGGATCTTGCCCTGATACCCTTATTGGGCTGGGCCTTTGTTGGGGAACATCATCGTAAATACGCCTTGCATACTCTTGCCGGCGGCCTCGCGCTGGTATTGTTGATTTCCTGCGCGCTGAAAATCGGCTTATTGCCGCCGATATCCTGGCTGAAAGGCGTTGAAGATTCACCATTCGTCGTTTTCAAACCACGACTGACTCATAATATCTTGATGGCTTTGGCCGCTTTTCTGTTTGCATGGCTGTCCTGTACCGCCGGAAGTCGACTTGGAAAACTGTGGTGGGGCGCATTAGGCGCATTGGCAGTCACAAACATCGCCCTGATGGTCGAAGGCGCGACGGGATACATCCAGTTGATTGCTTTAATACTGTTATTCGGCTGGCAACGCGCCCGCATGCGTGGTATCGGCATCGCTATCGCGGGTTCACTGATCATGATCGCTCTTCTGGGCACTATTCCCGGCCCGTTTCAGAACCGGGTAAAAGAAATTTTCTTCGATTTGAAACAGGCTGACACGCATCAACCAGCCTCAACCTCAGCGGGATATCGCATGGAGTTTTATCGGAATACGCTGACCTTGATCGAAAAGAATCCGGTTTTCGGTACCGGCACCGGCAGTTTTCCCGCAGCTTACGCCGCTCTGGTTGAGGGCACCGGGAAAAAGTTGTCCCGCAATCCGCATAACGAATTCATGTTGATTGCCGTGCAAACCGGCATATTCGGGCTCGCCGCACTGCTTTGGCTGCTTTGGCTCCAATGGCGGTTGGCTGTGCAATTACCCACACAATTGGAACGCAGCCTCGCGCAGGGTCTTGTATTGACGATGTGCATCATTTGCATGCTTAACTCCGCACTGCTTGACCACACAGAGGGACTGCTCTACGCCTGGCTTACAGCACTGCTCTACGCAGGATTAAAATCTGACCGTCTTATTGCCTCCAAAATCACCACCTGAAATGCGCGTCTCCGCCATCATCATCACCAAAAACGCCGGCAGCATGATCCGGCGCTGCGTCGAGTCCGTCGCCTGGGCTGATGAAACAATCGTCGTCGATTCGGGTAGCACTGACGACACCGCTGATATCTGTCGCGCCATGGGTGTAAATTTCTCTGTCACAGCCGATTTCCCCGGATTCGGTCCGCAGAAAAACCGTGCGCTGTCTCTGGCAACCGGCGACTGGGTGGTTTCGATTGACGCCGATGAGTGGATCACGCCGGAATTGCGCGATGAAATGCGCGCCGCGATGGCCAAACCGACGGTTGCTGCCTATGCTGTTCCGCGGCGCTCGAGTTTCTGCGGCCGTTACATGAAACATTCGGGCTGGTGGCCGGATCATGTCATCCGCCTGTTCCGGCGCGATGCCGCGCGGTTCTCCGACGACCGGGCACATGAGCGGCTGCTGGTTGAAGGCGTCACACGTAAGCTCAAGCAACCGCTGATGCATGAAGCCATTTCAACCATGGACCAGATGCTCGGCAAGATGAACCTGTATTCGACCGCCAGCGCGCGGATGCAGCATGAGCGCGGCCGCAAGGCCTCGCTGGCAACCGCAGTTTTTCACGGTAGCTGGGCATTCTTTCGCACCTACATCCTCAGACTCGGCTTTCTCGACGGGCGTGAAGGTTTCATCCTTGCCGTGGCCAACGCTGAAGGTTCGTACTACCGCTACGTCAAACTGATGCTGGAAAACGGAAAACCGCGTTGAACCCAGCAGTCATTGTCACCACGTACAACCGGCCCGACGCACTGGCTGCAGTGCTTGAAGGTTATCTCGCACAAACTGCATCAAACTTTGAACTGCTGGTCGCCGACGACGGCTCCACTGAAGACACGCGCAAGGTTGTCACTGACTATGCGGCACGTGCGTCATTCCCGCTGCACCATGTCTGGCAGGAAGACAACGGCTTTCGTGCGGCGGCCGCACGCAACCGTGCCATTGCCGCTACCCGCGCCGACTACATCATTTTCACCGATGGCGATTGCATCCCGCCGCGTGACTTTGTTGCGCAACATTGCCGGCTGGCCGAGTCCGGTTATTTCCTGTCCGGCAACCGCATCCTGCTGTCCGAGGCCTTTACACAACGCACTCTTGGTCTGCACCTGCCGGTGCATCAACGGCATCTTTCCGCCTGGCTGTTGCCCCGACTTCGTGGCGACATCAATCGCTGGATACCCCTGCTGCGATTACCGGACGGAGACTGGCGTCGCGCCGCACCCGAGCGCTGGGCCGGCGCCAAAACCTGCAATCTCTCGGCTTGGCGCGACGATCTGGTGCGCGTCAACGGCCTTGATGAAAGTTACTCGGGATGGGGCCTGGAAGACTCCGATCTGGTGATACGCCTGCTGCACGCTGGCATCCGGCATAAAAGTGCCCGGTTCGCTGCCCCGGTGTTTCACCTTTGGCATCGCGAAAATGACCGCAGCCGGCTGCCGGAAAACCAGCGCCAGCTCGAAGCCCTGCTCGCATCAGATCGTATCGAAGCGCAACTGGGACTGAGCCAGTATTCATGAATGTCGTTCCGGAAGCACCGCGCCGGATTCTGGTCGTCGTCACGCGTCGTATCGGCGACGTGCTGCTGGCCACGCCGCTGATCCGTTCGCTGAAACAGGCCTGGCCCGACAGCTGCATTGATGTATTGGTATTTGCCGGCACTGAAGGCGTTCTGCTCGGCAATACCGATATTGATCAGGTGCTGACCGTACCGGCTCGTCCAGGTATCGCCCGCCACGTGTCACTGCTGGCGCGCCTGTTCCGCCGTTACGATCTGGCGCTGTCGCTGATCCCCGGCGACCGGCCCACGCTGTATGCCTGGCTCGCCGGCCGGCGCAGCATCGGGCTACTCGTCGACCAGCCCGGGCAACGCTGGAAACAGTGGCTGCTCGATCAGTGGGTGGCGTTTGACCCCTTCAACACGCACACCGTTCGCGCCCATCTGGCGCTGGCCACCGCGCTGGACATTCCCGCCATCGGGGAAATCGTGCTGTCATCACGGCCGGAAGACAATGCCGCGATTGATGCCGCGGTGGGTAAGCCCTGCGCACCGCTCGCCGTGCTGCATCCCTATCCCAAATTCCGTTACAAGATGTGGCATGAGGCCGGCTGGATCGAGGTGGCACGCTGGCTGATCGACAATGGATTCCGTGTTGCGCTGACCGGCAGCCCGGATGCTGACGAACGCGCTTATGTGAATACCATCGCCGCACAGCTGCCCGATGCGCTCAATCTCTGCGGCAAACTGACGCTGGGCGGTACTGCCGCGTTGCTGGCGCGGGCGAAATTTTATGTCGGACCGGATACCGCGGTGACCCATATGGCCACGGCATCCGGGGTGCCGACGATTGCCCTGTTTGGTCCGTCCGATCCGGTGAAGTGGGGACCTTGGCCACAGGGACATCCTGCAACTAGTAATCCCTGGCAACGTTTGGGCAATCAACGCCGAGGCAATGTGCAACTGGTTCAGGGCCCAGGTGTCTGTGTACCGTGCAAGCTGGAAGGTTGTGACCGCCATATCAACAGCGCCAGCGACTGTCTGCAGGCCATCCCCGCCAAGATCGTAATTAATTATTTAAAAACAATGGGTTATGGAAAATAACGCACACCCCTATGTGGCCGTCTGTCCGGTTGGCTGCACAGCGCCACTGACGGATTCCGCCATCACGCTGCAGCAAGGTCCGCTACGGCGCTGCAGCGAATGCGGACAACTGCTGAGCAGCGCCACCGAAGCACAATACCTGCGCTCGCTCGGCCGCTTTGATACCTCGGCCGGCACGCTGCCCGATGCCCGTTCGCAATCGCGCCATGACAAAAACAGCGCACGCCGGCTGGGCAAGCTGTTGTCAGTACTGGGTCGACCTTCTTCCACGGTCCGCCTGCTCGACGTCGGCTGCTCCAGCGGCGCGTTCCTGCAATCAGCCCTGCACCTCGGCTTTACCGCTGAAGGCGTCGAACCCTCAGCAGACGCAGCACAGACCGCGCGCGCCGCCGGACTGACAGTTTTTACCGGTTATCTGGAACAGGCGCAGTTCGCTGATGCATCCTTCGACGCAATCACGCTGATCGAAATCGTTGAACACCTGCGCGATGCGCACAGCCTGCTGCAGGAATGCGCGCGTATCCTCAAACCGGGTGGCGTGGTGCTGGTGACCACGCCCAACGCGCACAGCTGGACAGCGCGCGCGATGGGTGCACGATGGGCCGGGTTCAGTCTGAACGACATGGGCGGTCACATCAGTTTTTTCCATCCGCGTTCGATCGGATTACTGGCGACACGCTGCGGACTGCAGACGCACCACATTGAAACCCGCAACGTGCGGTTTTTTGAGCGCGGGCAATGCAACCCGGCACTGCATGCCGTCGCAAAGATTGCCGCCGAACTGCTCAACTGGCCGGCACGACTTGCCGGGACCGGGCACGACCTGCACGCCTATCTGCAGCGCCCGCTGCAATAGCCAATCCCTAGCGGGTCGCGCAAGCCGTCCCGCGACAGAGCAGGTAAATGTCATTCCCCCCCAGCCGGTATTGCGCGGCGGTCTCCCCCAGCTTCAGGTCGGGCTCATAGGCGATGACAAATCCGTCCTGCCATTGAGCAGGCGGGAACACGAGAGCCGGCTGCGGCAGGCGCATGACGTCGATGTGCGCCGTCACGGCCAGACCGCTGGCACTGACATCCGTCGTGTACAGGGTATGCCCTGCCGTACGTTGCAGGATGGCTGCCGCCGCTTCGGCATAGTTGGCCCCGCGGTAGCGCTGCTGATACTGCGGAAACGCGATCGCAACAAAAATGATCTTGATCACGACGACCAGCCACATGCCCCGCCATGCGTTGCGGCGCAGGCCTTCGCTGCCCTGCGAAATCAATGCTGCGAACACCATCGCCGCCAGCGGCACGATCGGCAGCAGATAACGGAAATGACTGTGCGGAGCCAACCAGTACGGCAAAAAGCCCAGCAACGCGATCCACGCTGCAGTCAACGCAACCGTATCACTACGAAAACCGGCACGTATCGCAGCACTACGCACATACAGATACAGCGCAAAACCGCTGGCCGGGAGCAGACGTACGATCGTTTCTGCCGGATACGACAGCAGTTTCAGCAACCAGGCGCCGATGCTGGGCGGCACCAGCTTGGCGCCGATCTCGGAGCCATACCGCAGGGCCTGCGTGCTACCGGACTGCACGCCGTACATCCAGGCCAGGGGCAGCGCCAGAGAACCGGCCGCAACAAGCCAGGTGCCCGGCCGTAACAATGCGGAGCGTGTTTCACGAAAGACCAGCAGCACCAGCAAGGCGCTGCCGACAAACACATAAGCGGTAATGCCCTTGGTCAGATACGCGGCAAACGCCAGCGCGCCGCAGGCTGCAAACCAGTGCAGGCGTGATTCGCGTGCACCGATCCACAAAGCGGCAATGGCAGCAAACACCAGAAACCCGAACAGCGGGTCGCGATAGGCCAGCCAGCCGCGATACAACAGCACATCGGCAAAGGTGATATAGATCACTGCTGCCAGCGCCGCGAATCCGGCATCGCGGCCCAAGCGGCGCAGCAGGCCATATACAACAAGGCCCGTAGCCACCGTGGCAATCACCATGACCGCACGCGCTGCCGCCAGCACATGGGCCCAGCCGATCAATGATGCCAAGGGGATGACCAGCCAATTGGCAAATACGCCGTGCTGCGCATCCCCCCCGTACATCCACAGCCGCAGCCAGTCGCCGCGCTGCCACATTTCCAGAGAGGTAATGGTGAGAATGCCCTCCTCACCAACATAATAAAATCCCAGCGTGCCGAAGGAACTCAGTGCGGCGAGCAGGAACAACCCAACCGTCTGGCGCGGAATGCCGTTCATGGCTGCAATAACCCCCGCGATGTACGTCCCTCGCGCTGCGCCTGGAAATAGAAACCCATCACGCGACGATAACACTCGGGGTAAGCGTGGTGCTCGTCAAGAAACTCTGCTGCCGTGCAGCCGTAACGCTCGGAGCTGCCGGCATCCAAAACCGTGACGCCGGTTTGCTGAGCCCAGACCTGCAGCGCTTCCCGGGTTCGCATCAGGCAGGCCCGGTTTTCTGAGTCCACCGTCATCGCCTGCTCCAGTCCCGGCACCAGTGGCGGCAGAATAAACAGCATGTCGCCGCCGGATTTTTTGAAATGACGCACGGCCTCTGCGAGATGTTGCAGGTATTGCCCGTTAGGCTGCCCGCCGGTCGAACACAAGGCACGCGAAAATTTGGAACTCTGCGCAGCGGCCGCACGCGACAGGGCGGCCGCCTGAGCGGCTGTCAAACGCTTCTCGCCGCCAAACGACCAGCTGCCGTCATAACGGAAACCGGCACAGACGCCGCGGTTGATCACATCAAAATCCAGTGCCGGCGTTCCGTCAGCGCAGGCGTATGGCAACCCTGCTCCGCCAAAAAACAGGGATTGTGCCGCGGCCAGGGGTTCGGGCCCTCTGGCAATTGCACGCAAAGCCTGCAGCAGATTAACTACTTTGGGATAAGACCACGCGTCCTGGATCCTGCGTAGCCATGACACCGATGACGGGCGGCTTTCAGTAAGTACGGTTTCAGGGGAGAAATCCACGACCGACGGCGGCGTCCGGTCATAGAGGCCGCCAATCGCCCACTCCAGCGGCACGACCATCCATTTCAATCCTTCTGCATGCCGGCGCTGCAGATACTCGATTTCACCAATGATGCTGGGCAAAGGATTGCCGGTGCTGGCCAGGTTGTAGAGCCGGTATTGTTCAGGCAACACGTCGGTGCCGATGCCCCAGGCGGTAGAAGACCCGAAAACAACCGTGTTGATCTCCGGCAAGCGCTCCGCCAGACGCAGCGCCTTGAAGCGCCGGCTGCCGGTTATCGGCGGCGCATAAGTCACCCCGCGGGTTTGCTGTTGCCAGGCGCTCGCGGATCGCATCGTTTCCGGCCCGCCCAGCCCCCGCTCGCCCAACAGCAGATTCAGGGCAAGAACCAGCCCGAGCAGCAGCCCCGCCAACGCAAGCAACACCAATATATAGCGCGCGCTTGAATGCATGTCAGAACTGGAAATAGAGAAACTCGGAGTGCTTATGCAGATTCACAACGCACAGCACGGCGAGCAGTGCGGCAGGAACCGCGAGCCACGGTGTGGGGCGCCATATCCAGCACCCGGCATACGGTGCCACGCCGGGTATCGGCAGCGCGGGACGCGCGCGCGTCATGATCTGCTGGGAATTCGGCGCGAACCAGACAATCGCCAGCAGAATGATGATCCAGTTGATCAGGCCCGAGCGTACCAGACCACGGGTATCGCCAAAGCTGACGCCCTGCCCGGAGAGCCACTGCCCGAAATGTCCCCATTTCGCCAGCCAGACATCCGGCAGCATGAAGCCGTTGAGCCCGGCCATGCCGGACAGCATGTGCAGCGCCGCCGGGACCGACTCGGCGCGAAACACCACCCAGCCGGCAACGACTGCCACAAAGGTCAGCAGGCAGGCGAAGCTGCGTCCCCATGGCGTCGAATGGCGCAGGTCGTGACCGAGGCTGCGGCGCAGGCCATGCCAGGCATGGTTGATGACCAGATAAACACCGTGCAGCGCGCCCCACAGCACGAAGGTCCAACCAGCACCATGCCACAGTCCGCCCAGCAGCATGGTCAGCAGAAGATTCGTATAGCGCCGCGACTTGCTTTTACGATTGCCGCCCAGCGGCACATAAAGATAGTCGCGCAGGAATCGTGACAGGGTCATATGCCAGCGCCGCCAGAACTCGACCATATTGACGGCCTTGTACGGCGAATGAAAGTTCACCGGCAGCCGCACGCCGAACAGCAGCGACAGTCCGACGGCCATGTCCGAATAACCGGAGAAATCGAAATACAGCTGGAAGGTATAAGCCAGAGCGCCGCACCA
>CANHZX010000122.1 GCA_947465215.1 Betaproteobacteria bacterium
CCCGTGCCCAAAGCACGGGAAGTCATCGCCCGGTTTCTTTCCCCCATCACCACCATTGAACGGGTTTCCGTGCGCGCAGCACTTGGACGCGTGCTGGCCGAGGATGTCATTTCTCCGGTGGATGTGCCCTCACATGACAACTCCGCCATGGATGGCTACGCGCTGCGCATCGCCGATCTCAAGGCCGACGCCAAGGTCACGCTGAAAGTCACCGGCAGTTCCTTTGCCGGTGTGCCGTTCAAGGGCCAGGTCAGCGCCGGCGAAGCCGTGCGCATCATGACCGGCGGCGTGGTGCCCGAGGGTGCCGATACCATCGTCATGCAGGAACACACCGAAGCCAAGGACGGCGCAGTCACCATCGGCGGCGGTCACAAAAAAGGCCAGAACCTGCGCAAGGCTGGTGAAGACTTGCAGCAGGGTCAACCCGCCCTGCGCCGCGGCCAGCCGGTGCGTCCCGCCGAAATCGGATTGATTGCGTCTTTGGGCATTGCCGAAGTGTCGGTCTACCGCAAACTGCGCGTCGCCTTTTTCTCCACGGGGGACGAATTAGTCTCGATCGGCTCACCGCTGGGTGAGGGCCAGATCTACGACAGCAATCGCTACACCATCTATGGCATGCTCATGCGACTCGGCTGCGAAGTCATCGACATGGGCGTGGTCCGCGATGATCCCAAACTGCTCGAAGCCGCCTTCCAGGAGGCCGCATCAATTGCCGACGTGGTCATCACCAGCGGCGGCGTATCGGTTGGCGAAGCCGACTTCGTCAAAGGCCTGCTCAACAAACTGGGCGAAGTGGTGTTCTGGAAAATCGCGATGAAACCCGGACGCCCCCTTGCCTACGGCAAGATCGGCAACGCCCATTTCTTCGGCCTGCCCGGAAATCCGGTGTCGGTGATGGTGACCTTCTACCAGTTCGTGCGCGACGCCCTGCTTAAATTGTCTGGCCGCGATCCGATTGAAGTGCTGCCGACTTTCAAAGTGCCCTGCACCTCGACACTAAAAAAAGCGCCAGGCCGCACCGAGTTCCAGCGCGGCATCCTGTCCCGCGACGCGGCCGGCAATCTCAGCGTGCGGGTTACCGGTGAACAGGGCTCCGGCATCCTGCGGTCGATGTCCGAAGCCAACTGTTTCATCATTCTGGCCATTGAACAGGGCAACGTTACGCCGGGAACAATGGTTGATGTGCAGGTGATGGACAGCGTGATTTAACGCAACGAGCTAAAACAGCAAGCGGCGCATCGTCCTGATGCGTCCGAACGGAGGAGCGGGACTTGAGCACACAAAAGCCTTTGCGCTGGGGCGTGGTCGGCCTCGGCTGGGTTGCCAGCGATTTTGTCGCGCCGGGCATCGTCAAAAGCCCGGGCTCGGAACTGGTGGCCTGTCTCGGCAGCACTCCGGAAAAAACCCGCGCCTTCGCCGACAAATTCAAAGTGCCCAACGCGCACAAGGACCTGGCATCTCTGGTCAATGATCCCGATGTCGATGCCGTCTACATTGCGCTGCCCAACGCCATGCACCATGCCGCCGTGCTGGAAACAGCACGCGCCGGCAAACACATCCTCTGCGAAAAACCGTTCGCTATGAAAACCGCGCATGCCCGCGAAATGGTTGCAGCCTGCCGCAAGGCCGGCGTGGTGCTGCGCATCGCCCACCAGATTCGCCTCGACGCCGCGGTCGTCCGCGCCCGCGAAATCGTGCAATCCGGCCGGCTGGGACGATTGACCGAGGTATCGCTGGAACGCGCTTCTGCCGTCGGCGCCCGCGTGTCCTGGCGCCAGGATTTTGAACAAAGCGGCGTGATGTATGACGTCGGCGTGCACCTGCTCGATCTGATCCAGTACGTCACCGGCAAACGTTTTCTCGAAGTCTCGGCCTTCACCCACCCCGACCGCCGCGACAAGAAGCCCGATGACACAATGACCGTTCTCGGCCGTCTGGAAGGTGACTGTCATGCACTGGCAAAGGCCACGCGCGAAGTCGCCAGCGCCGAAAACAACCTGCTGATTGAAGGCGACAAGGCCACGCTGGTCACCTCGCCGCTGCGTTTCGCCAAGGAACATGTCATCACCATCCGCGACGCCAATGGCAGCACGGAAGAACGTTTCCCGGTGAGCCCGGCCTATGATCTCCAGGTCCAGGCTTTCGAAACGGATGTAGGCGGCGGCCGCAGCCTGCTGCCCGACGGTGAAGACAGCCTGTATACCGTGGCCGTCACCAACGCCGTGCTCCAGGCCATCGATGAACGGCGTATCGTGACCGTCGCACCCTGACTTGCCGATCGCGGATGCTCACCGCACAATTCACCCCATCAAGAACGCCGGTTCACGGCTCCGGAGGAGAAACATGAAACGAATCGCCATTGCACTCGCAAGCGCTGCGCTGACTGTTGCCGCCCCCGCAGCGCTCGGTCAAGCCTACCCTACCAAACCGGTACGCATCATCAATCCGCTGGCAGCCGGCGGCAATGTCGATATCGTCGCGCGCGGTGTCGCCGAACAGTTGTCGAAAGCCTTGGGACAGCAGGTGCTGGTTGAAAACCGGCCGGGTTCCAGCGCGCTGATCGGAACACGCTATGTCAAAACCCAGGCGCCAGACGGCTACACCCTGCTTGCCATCGCTAATACCTTTGCCCGCGTGCCGGCGATCATTGCAGATGCCGGCTACGATCCAATCAAGGATTTCACCGGCGTCTCGCAGACCTGTGACATTCCGATGGTGCTGGTGGTGAACCCCGCTCTGCCGGTGAAAAACGTCCGCGAACTGATCGCGCTGGCAAAAAAACGGCCTGGCGAGCTGACCTACGGCACTTCCGGCAACGGCGGCACCGGACATGTCGCCACCGAAATGTTCGCGCAACAGGCCGGCATCAAGATGATGCAAGTCCCCTACAAGGGCAATGCGCCGGCCACCACCGATCTGGTCGGCGGCCAGATCATGCTGATGTTTGACCAGGTCAGCACCTCAGTGGGTTACATCAAGGCTGGACGCCTGCGTGGGCTCGGCGTGACCAGCAAAACACGTTCACCGCTGTTCCCTGACATGCCGACGATCGACGAATCCGGCGTCAAAGGTTTCGAGGACACCACCTTCAACGGCCTCGTTGCCCCGGCCGGCACGTCACGGGAAATCCTCGAGAAACTGCGCGCCGAAGTGGTCAAGGCCGTGGCCGTACCCGCCTTGAAGGAACGCTTTGACCGCAACGGCATTCCGCTGGTCGCCAGCAACTCGCTGGACGAATACAACGCCTTCCTGCGCCGCCATGTCGAGGACTTCGCCAAACTGGCGAAAACCGCCGGCATCACTGCAAACTGAACCACAACGCGAAAGCTGCCATGCCCCTACAGCATCTTGAACACTTTCTGATCCAGACCGCAGACCTTGAAGCAACGCGTGACTGGTACGTGAACATCCTCGGTTTCCGCGAAGGCCCCCACCCCGACTTCAAATTCCCGGTGATCTGGTTGTATCTCGGCGACACCGATGTCATCCACCTGACCCAAGGCGGCAAAAACGTCAGTGAAAACCGCAAGGCTTACCTCGGCCAGCAATCCGATGCAGTACACGGCAGCGGCGTTCTCGACCATGTCGCCTTCCGCTGCAACGGCCTGCGCGAAATGATGGAAAACCTGCAGAAACACAAAGTCGAATTCCGCAAGCGCATGGTCGACGATCAGGGCCTGTTCCAGTTGTTCATGCTCGATCCCAACGGGCTGAAGGTCGAGCTCAACTTCTCCAATGCCGAAGCCAAAGGCATATCACCGGAGCTGATGGCCTCGGCGCTGCCGGCATGAGCGCGCCTCAATGGAAGGTGCGGCAATACCACTACCTGTCCAAAGACAGTCACGTACACCCTTTCCTCGTTGATCTGTGGAACGAGGTCGGTGAAGCCACCGGTGGGCGCGTAGCCGGCACAGTGCACGCCAAGAACGAAGGACTGCCGGGCGGCCATCTGGAAATCGTCGATCTGCTGATCAAAGGCGAGATCGAGTGTTATGTGCTGATGGGCGGCATCCTCGGCGGCGTCGTTCCGGCACTGGAAATCCAGGGCCTGCCTTTCGCTTTCAAGGACCACGCCCAAGTGCATGCCACGCTGGACGGCCCGCTGGGCACTTACCTGCAGCAGGAACTACGCAGCAAGGGCATCCACGCCCTGCCCTACGGCCTGCTGGAAAACGGTTTCCGCCATATCTCCACGGTCGACCGTCAGGTCGCCAAAGCCGCTGATCTGGAAGGCATGCGCATCCGCATTCCCGAAGGCCGCATGTTTGCCGATGCCTTCGAAAGCCTCGGTGCAGTACCGGTCGAAGTGAATGTGCTAAAGCTCTATGACGCGCTGAAAAATCACGAGATCGATGCCCAGGAAAATCCGCTGTCGATCACCGAAGCGCTGAAGCTGCACGAAGTAACACGCCACATCGCACTGACTTCGCATATGTGGTCGGGCTTCAACATGATGGTCAGCCTGAAGTTCTGGAACACGCTGCCGGCGGACATCCAGCAGACGATTGAGCGCGTAACGCGCAAGCATGTGGCGCGGCAACGCGCGCACACCGATGCGCTGAACCGCGGGCTGGAACAGAAGATCGCCGACTGGGGCATGGTCGCCACACACGTCGACCGCGACGATTTCCGCAACCGTCTGCGGGAATCCGGCTTCTATCAGCGCTGGCGCGACATTACCGGCAAAACTGCCTGGCAATTGCTGGAAGACAGTATCGGGAAAATTCAGTAAGGTGTTGTTTTAATTTAACTTTTTTGAAAACAAAAAGCCCGGCATCAACCGGGCTTTTTGTTGGTTCACCGCAATCACGCGGCTGAAAATTACTTTTTCTTTTCAGCAACCTTGGTGGCTCCAGCCGAGGCCGTTTTGTTCTGCTTCTTGTAACGGTCAGCCACACGGTCCTGAGCCTTATCCAGATTCTCGCCGTCTTTCTTGGCGACCTCATCGGCCTTGGCTTTGGCTTCAGCCGCCTTGGCCTCGGCTTCATCCGAAGGCGCCGGCAGCTTGGCTGAGGCCATGCCTGCCAGTCCCAGCACGCTGCAAACCATCAAGGTCGGCACCCATTTCCAGACGTTCGGCGCTTTCATTGTTTCCACCCCTCCTTCATCGATGAGGCTGCAGCCGGGTTGGTCGCCCCGCCGCCGCTTTTTTGTTGCGCGACCGCGTCGCGATACCAGTATTCGTGGTGTTCCTTGGCCCAGGTTTCGTCGACGTAACCGGTGCGCATCGCATCGTAAGCACCTTCAACACCGACCGTGCCAAGGTAAATGTGGCTCAAGCCCATGGTCAGGAACAGCACGGCAGAAATCGCGTGGATCACGTTGGCGATCTGCATCAGCTCACGCCCCTGCTCAAAATTCGGGAAGTTGAGAATGAAGCCGGTGACGCTGACCACCAGACCCAGCAGGGTCACCCCCAGCCAGAACCAGACCTTCTCACCGGCATTGAAGCGGCCGGACGGCACATGCTCACCAGACACCAGTCCACCGAACTTGGCCAGCCATTTCAGGTCATGAGCTTTCGGGAAATTGTCTTTCACGAAGGTCACAAACATCAGCACCACGCAGAACGCGAACACCGGACCGACGAAGTTATGAATGTACTTGGACAGCGTCGCCAGCCAGGAAAACAGCGTAAAGCCGACCACCGGCAATACAATGTGCTTGCCGAACAGGATGATCGTCCCGGTCACCGACAGCAGAATGAAACTGATCGCAGCGCCCCAGTGCACCATCCGGTCCCAGGAGCCAAAACGCAGCAACTGCCGGCCTGTGGGCTTCTCGTGCAGCTTGATCGGCCCCTTCCAGTAATAGAAGCCGCCGATGATCGCCATGATGGCTACCAGCAGCCAGCCGCCATAAATGGTGACCAGATTGTTGCGGACCTGCCGCCAGGTTTCGCCTTCGGGCTGCATCAGCACCGAGGACTCCACGCCGCGCACCTGCGTGGTTTGATACTTGTTGTCACCGCTACGGACATCGCGCCAGACGGGCGCGTTGTTGCCGGGCTGCGACTGCTGGCGTGCTGCCTGGTCCTGCCCCGAGCTTGCGTCAGCGGCAAACGCCGGCATCGTGAATACGAATGCCAGCGCCGCCAGTCCCGCGCACAGCCATTGCCTCATACCGACCTGCATGGCCACTCCTCCTTTGTTAATTCGTCGCACGCGTGTTTTCGTTCTGGCCGCCGTTACGCGCCTTGATCGACTTCTCCCAGGCGGTTTTATCGCCCTTGAACTGGTCGTTCTCCCAGGGGCGGCCATCCGGCTTGCCCTGATACTGCCCCTGTTTGTAAACCGTCACCGGCTGCTTTTCACCGCAGCCGGCAGTCACCAAAGCCAACGAGCCAATCGTTGCCGCGATCACCAGTTTTTTCATGCTGAGTTTGCTCAAGATTTTGCTCCCGCAGGCGGCGTCGCACCCTTCTCCGGTTTGCCATAAGCCGTACCCCAGCCCCAGACCTCGGCACCCTTGCCGCGCTTCAGCACGCGGTTACGGTAGATGTCGGCAACCACGTCGGCGTCACCACCCAGCAGCGCCTTGGTCGAGCACATCTCGGCGCAGGCCGGCAGCTTGCCCTCGGAGAGGCGGTTACGACCGTATTTCTTGAACTCTTCCGGCGAATTGTCCGCTTCGGGACCGCCCGCGCAGAACGTGCACTTGTCCATCTTGCCGCGCATGCCGAAAGCACCATCCTGCGGGAACTGCGGTGCGCCGAACGGGCAGGCATAGAAGCAGTAACCGCAGCCGATGCACAGATCCTTGTCATGCAGGACCACGCCTTCGGAGGTTTTGTAGAAGCAGTCAACCGGGCACACCGCCATGCACGGCGCATCCGAGCAGTGCATGCAGGCGACTGAAATCGACTTCTCGCCGGGCAGACCGTCGTTCAGCGTCACCACACGACGGCGGTTTACGCCCCACGGCACCTCGTGCTCGTTTTTACAGGCAGTTACGCAACCGTTGCACTCGATGCAGCGCTCGGCATCACACAGGAATTTCATTCTGGCCATATTTATCTCCTAATGGATGTCTGAGGGTTATGCCTTGGCAACCTGGCAGATCGTGGTCTTGGTTTCCTGCATCATGGTCACGATGTCGTAACCATATGTAGTCGCCGTGTTGACCGCTTCGCCACGCACCACCGGGGCAGCCCCGTCGGGATAGTATTTCTTCATGTCCTCGCCTTCCCACCAGCCGGCAAAATGGAAGGGCAAGAACACCGTGCCGGCGGCAACCCGCTCGGTCACCAGCGTTTTCACCTTGATCCGCGGTTTGCTCGGCGCCGGGGTCGTAACCCAGACGTATTCGTTGTTGCGCACGCCGCGATCGTTGGCATCCTTTGGATTGATCTCGACGAACATTTCCTGCTGCAGCTCGGCGAGCCACGGATTCGACCGTGTCTCGTCGCCGCCACCCTCGTATTCCACCAGACGGCCGCTGGTCATGATCAGCGGGAACTGCTTGCCGGCATCCTTGTTGGCCTGCTGGACCGTCTTGAACAGCACCGGCAGACGCCACCGGTTCTTCTGGTCGTCGTGGGTCGGATACTTGTCGACGAGGTCCGCACGCGGGCTGTACAGCGGCTCGCGATGCTGGGGTATCTGGTCGGGGAAGTTCCAAACCACTGCACGCGCCTTGGCATTGCCGAAGGGATGGCAACCGTGGTTTTTCATGAACACGCGAATCTGGCCGCCGGAAAGATCGGTCTTCCAGTTCTTGCCCTCGGCGAGTTTTTTCTCATCCTCGGTCAGCTCATCCCACCAACCCAGCTTCTTCAGCAGGACGTGATCCAGTTCGGGGTAACCGGTCGTCAGATCGGCGCCCTTCGAATGTGAACCGTCCTCCGCCAGCAGATTGACGCCGTCCTTCTCGACACCGAAGTTGGCGCGGAAGTTACCGCCGCCATCCATCATGTGCTTAGAGGTGTCATACAGATTCGGCGAACCCGGGTGCTTCAGTTCGGCAGTGCCGTAACACGGCCACGGCAGACCGAAATAGTCGCCGTCCAGCACATAACCCGTCTTCGCGTCCTTGCCGCCCTTGGCACGCAGCGTCTTGACGTCAAACACGTGCATGTTGCGCATATGCGCCTGCAGACGCTCCGGGGAATGACCGGTGTAGCCGATGGTCCACACGCCGCGATTGATCTCGCGCAACGTGTCTTCAATGTCAGGCTCGTCCATGCCGCCCTTGCCCTTCACCACCTTGATCTTGGCGGTGAGCTCCTTGGCAAAGCCGAACTTCTGCGCCAGCTGATACATGATCATGTGATCAGTACGCGATTCGAACATCGGCTCGATGACCTTCTCACGCCACTGAATGGAACGGTTCGAAGCCGTGCACGAACCCGCGCACTCCAGCTGCGTTGCAGCCGGCAGCAGGTAAACGCCGTCCTTGCGCGCCATCGCCGCCATTGCCGCCGAAGCCGACGGATACGGATCGATCACCACCAGAAGCTCCAGCTTCTTCATGGCCTCGACCATTTCCTTGCCGCGGTTCTGGCTGTTCGGCGCATGCCCCCAGTACACCACCGCTTTCAGGTTTGAATCCTGGTCAATCAGTTCATTCTTCTCGAGCACCGCATCAATCCAGCGTGACACGGTGATGCCGGGTTTGGACATCATTCCCGGATTGGGAAACTGCTTCTTGATCCACTCGAAGTCAACGCCCCAGACGTTCGCAAAATGTTTCCATGAACCTTCGGCGAGGCCGTAGTAACCCGGCAGCGAGTCCGGGTTCGGGCCAACGTCGGTCGCGCCCTGCACGTTGTCGTGACCGCGATAAATGTTGGTGCCGCCGCCCGACACGCCGACGTTACCCAGCGCCAACTGCAGAATGCACGAAGCGCGGACGATCGCATTGCCGTTGGTGTGCTGGGTCTGACCCATCGCCCAGACAATGGTGCTGGGCTTGTTCTTGGCCATTTGTTCGGCGACGTCGCGGACTTCGGCTTCCTTCATGCCGGTGACTTCCTCGACCTTCTCGGGCGTCCACTTCGCAGCCTCTTCCTTGATCTTGTCCA
>CANHZX010000123.1 GCA_947465215.1 Betaproteobacteria bacterium
CATTTTCATCATCGAAACTCCGGGCGGCGGCGGATACGGCCCGGTAAAATAGCGGCCGAACCGACCACACCATTCGCTCAAAATCCACAAAAATTATTCAATAAAAACATATATTTAGGAATCATCATGGCTCGAGTACCACTGCTTGGCGAGGAGCGCAGCGATCTCGCCCCCTTCATCGCACGCGTCAAAGCCGAACGCGGCAAGCTGATCAACCTCTATCGCGTGCTGATGAACAGTCCGACAGTGGCCGCAGGCTGGCTCGATTTCAACAGCATCATCCGTTACAAGACTTCGCTCGATGCCGCGCTGCGTGAAATGATCATCCTGCGCGTATCGCTGCTCAACGGCGCCGAATACCAGGCACGCATCCACGGCAGCGGCCATGCACTGAAGGCCGGCGTGACGCCGGAACAGGTTGCCGCGCTGGGTGATGCGCAACCGGAAGGCGGACTGTTCACTTCGGCGCAGCGTGCCGCACTGGCCTGGACCGACGCGATGACGCGTCAGATTGAGGTTCCCGATGCACTGCACGTGGAACTGAAAAAACATTTCAACGACCAGGCCGTTGTTGAAATCAGCGTGCTCGCCGGCGCCTACAACATGCATACCCGCGTCGCACGCGCGCTGCGTATCGAACCCGAACAGAAATCATGAACAAAGCGCAGCCCGTTCTGGTCGTTGAAAACGACCCCTTTCTCCGCCTTCTTGGCGTCATCCTCGATCCCGAACACACCGATCCGCAACGCATCGCCGCCTTCAGCGATTTTTTTGCTCACGATCTGCCGGACTTCAACGGCTGGCTGTCCCAGCTGCGCGGTCGCCTGAAAAAACTCTACCCGGCAACTGTACATCTGGTCGATGACGAGGCCGCGTTGCACAAACACCTACCGGACGCCGACATCGCGGTCATCGAATCCCTGCGTATCGGCCCCGCCGAACTGGCGCTCGCACCACGTCTGCGTGCCGCCCAAAAATTCGGCGCCATCGCCAGCAGTATCGACGAACGCGCCTGCGCCGCACGACAGGTTGATGTACTGAAACTGCGCCGCCGCGCTAATATCGCCTGCGCCGAACATGCGATCGCAATGATCCTTGGCCTGTCGCGCCAAATGCATCGCGTCATCAACCGCATCAGCACCCAGTCACTGCAGGCAGCAGGATTCTCGCCGCGCACCTACGACCGCCGGCACACTGCCAATTCGAACTGGGCTCGTGTGCCGGGCATCACCCTGCTCCACGGAACGACACTGGGCATCGTCGGCATGGGCGAAATCGGCCGCGAAGTCGCGCTTCGTGCGGCAGGCTTCGGCATGAACATGATCTATCACCAGCGGACACGCATGCCGCAGGCACTCGAGACCGAATTCCAGGCGCATTACGCCGAACTCGACACCCTTCTGGAAACCTGCGACTGGGTGGTTATCTGCCTGCCCGGCAACGACAACACCCGCCATCTGTTCAACGCGCGGCGTCTGGCACAGATGAAACCCGGTGCGCGGCTAATCAACATTTCGCGTGCGGAAATCGTCGACCGTGAAGCCGTTCTCGGCGCACTGCGCTCCGGCCGGCTCGGCGGTTTCGCGCTGGATCCGCTGCACGAAGCGCCCGGCCGCGATGACGATGAACTGCTGCAGTTTGAAAACGTGCTGCTGACCCCGCATATCGCCGCGCAACCCCGGTTCAACGCGCTGAATGACATTGCCGACATGCTGACCGGACTCGAGGAGCAACTGAAATGATCGCCATCCGACTCACTCTGTGCGCCGCATTGATCACTGCCGGCTTTGCAGCCCAGGCCGCCGATAACTGGCCCTCACGGCCGATCCGCATGATCGCGCCCTTTCCCGCGGGCAGTTCAGTCGATGCTGCGGCACGGGTAATCACGCCGCGCGTCGGCGAAGCCCTTGGACAATCCATCGTCATCGATAACCGTGCAGGCGCTGCCGGCGCCATCGGTGCCGAACTGGGCGCACGCGCCGCGCCTGACGGTTACACCATCTCCGGCGGCACCACCAGCACGCACGCGCTGTCGAAAGCCCTGAATCCCCACCTCAGCTATGACCCAGAAAAGGATTTCGCACCAATCACGATGTTCGGTCACCTGCCCTACATCCTTGCCGTGCACCCCGCTGTAGCAGCATCGAGCCTGCAGGAACTCATCGCTCTCGCCAAAACCAAACCAGGGCAAATCCGCTATACCACCGTCGGCAACGCCAGCATGGCGCGCCTCGGCGGCGAACTGCTGGCCAACCTTACCGGTACGCAACTCACGCCGATTTCCTACAAGAGTTCCGCGCAGTCCGTCGTCGACACCCTGGCCGGACGCATTGAATTGCAGTTCGGGACGATGGCACCGGTGTTGCCACATGTGCGCGCCGGCAAGCTGCGGGCGCTAGCGGTCACCAGCAGCACGCGCGCCCCGGCGCTGCCGGATGTGCCGACGGTGCAGGAATCGGGCATCAAGAATTTCGAAGTGACCTTGTGGCTGGCTGTTTTTGCACCGGCAAAAACACCGCGACCCATCGTTGAGCGGCTGAATCGCGAGTTTGTCGCCGCCATCGCCGTACCGCAGGTCAGAGATGCGCTGATCACCCAGGGACTGCAGCCGGAAACCACCACTCCGGCGGCTTTTTCACGCTACCTGTCCGCTGAAATCACCAAATGGCGCGAAGTGGCACTCAAGGCCAATCTGAAACCGGAGTAAACGGGTCTCAACCCGGGTCTCACCCCATACTTGACGTTAAAACGCAGAAAGCAGTTTGGCCGCGAGCTCCGTACCGCTGAGATAAGCGCCTTCGATACGGCCGTCGGCACACCAGTCGCCGCAGACGCCGATCCGCCGGCCGGCATCCCAGAAGCTGCCCGCCTTTAATCCAGCGGACAGCGCAAAGCGCCAGCGATGCGCCCGGGTTTCAACGGCTTCGGCGTCAAATCCTGCCTCTGCACGGAAGGCATCGATCAGCAGCGGCGCCACCGTTTCTGCACTGTTTTCCAGGTGCGCCTTCGACCATTCGGCATTCGCGTGCAGCACCCAGCGTTCTCCCGGAGCGCGTCCCGGCCGCGATGCATCGCGCATTACCCACCCGATCACCTCGTCCTCGACAAATGCCGCGTCAAACTCCAGCGGCAGCGGCGCGTCATAACGAACCATCGCAGCCCAGCAAGGCGCATGTCCGCCCTGCCGGACCTGTGCGGCCAGATCGGGGACAGCCGCACACAGCGGAGCAGCCTGCGCTGGCGGAATGGCCAACACCACCGCATCGAATCCCGACTCGCCGCCCTCTTCCCACGACAGGCGCCAACCGGATTCACCCGGGGTTACCGCGGTGATCTGACACTCAAATTCGACTTCCAGTTCTGCCGACAGTCCGCGGCAAACGGCATTCATGCCCGGTGTGGCGACATAACGCTGCTCGGAATGCGACAGCGGAAGCGCCTCACCCTGCTGCAACCGAACGATACGGCCGGCATAAGGCGCAACAAGGTCCTGTGCCAGCCATTGGTCGACCGCAGCACGGAACGAGGGATCGCGTACCGTGAAATACTGGGCACCATGGTCGTAGCTGCCATGGTCCGTGCGCCGGGTCGACATGCGCCCGCCCGCTCCACGGCTTTTTTCAAACACCCGCACCGCATGCCCGGCATTGCGCAGCGACCGCGCACAGGACAGCCCTGCAATGCCAGCACCCACCACAGCAATACGTGCCATCAATCGACCTTTCCGTCATTCATTACATCACCAGCACGTTTGTCGTCCGCACGAGTCCCTTGCATCGCCCCCGGATCCATCCCCATCAGGCGCAACGCCCATGCCGACAGAAAACCGAGCACCAGAGGCCACCATTCATTCATCATCACAGCCAGTCCGGAAGCCACCAGATAGGTCATCGCCAGCAACAGGGCGCCGGAATGACGGTTGCGCCACCAGGTAAAGACCAGCGCCGCAGCAAGCAGCGCAAACGCTGCGGCAATTACATAAATCACGATTTCCATTTCGAATAACCGTCAATAACCGGATCGGGACTGTTGAAAGGAAGCGAGGGTAGCACCAATTTTTCGATGTCGTCAGCGCTCTATAATGCATACCCCACTTGACACGGATCACCATGAAATCCGGCAACCCGAAACAGGCCCTGAGCACCTGCTGCGCCGCGCACACCCTGCACGACGGACTGTCGGATCTGACCTATGTGCTGCTGCCGCTGCTGGCACAGACTTTCGGCCTGACGCTGGCCCAGGTCGGCATGATCCGCGCCGCCCACCGCACCGCAATGGCCGCTTTCCAGATCCCCGCGGGCCTTGTTGCGGAGCGTTTCGGTGAACGCAATCTGCTGGCCATTGGCACAGCATTAGCCGGGGCAGCCTTCGTCGGTCTGGGTTATGCCAACGGGTTCTGGATGATTCTGGTTGCGCTGTTTTTTGCCGGCATGGGTTCCGCCGTGCAACACCCGCTGTGCTCGACCATCATTTCCAATGCCTATCCGGAAGCCGGCCGCCGCACGGCACTGGGCACTTACAACCTGTTCGGCGACGTCGGCAAGTTCGCATTCGGCGGATTGCTGAGCCTGCTGCTGATGGCGGGCATGCCCTGGCAGGGGCCGGTCGTGGCTTACGGCATCATCGGACTGGTGATCGCCGGTCTCGCCTGCTTCTGGCTGACCGGTTCGCGCCCCGCCTCCACGCATGAGCACGCAGCGGCGACCGTCAAAGGCTGGGGCATCCGCAATCGCCGCGGCTTCATCGCACTATGCCTGATTGAAATCATCGACAGCAGCACACGCGTCGGCTTCCTGACGCTGATCGCCTTTCTGCTGATCGATAAAGGCCTGTCCACCGGCTGGGCGACGCTGGCCGTGCCGCTGATTCTCGTCGGCGGCATGGCCGGCAAACTCGCCTGCGGCATGCTGGCTGAACGGGTCGGCATCATCCGCACCATCATCATTACCGAAGTGGTGACCGGCATCGGCATTTTCGCCGCAGTCACGCTGCCCGGGATCGCCGCCGCACTGCTGTTGCCCCTGCTCGGCGTGGCTCTGCAGGGCACATCGTCGGTGCTGTACGCCACTATCGGCGACCTCGTTGAACGCGAACGGCTGCCACGCGCATTCGGCCTGTTCTACACGCTGGGATCGTTGTGCGGCATCGCTGCGCCGCTGGGTTATGGCATCATCGGCGATCATCTCGGCGTGAGCCATGCCATCGCGTTGATGGGTATCGCCATTTTCCTGACGTTGCCGCTTTGCGCCGTACTGCGCCCGTGCGTCAACACCGAGCTGATTAAAATCTGAACATCACTGGAGGAGCATCATCTTGACCAAACAACGCATCAGCTACGTCCCGCTGGATAAAATGACCCCGGAAATGCGCGCGGAGATGGAACGCTGCGCCATAGAAGGCACGCCGCGCCCAGAAAGCACAGCGGTGCGCGCGCATGTGCCGGCATGCTTCTGGTTCTTTGCCGATTCCTGGAACAACGTGTTCCGCAACGGCATACTCGATCACGCCATCAAGGAAGTTTGCAGGCTCTATGTGTCGCGCTCGGTGGTTTGCGAATTCTGCGGCAACCAGCGCTCGATCAAAGGCCAGCAGGCCGGGCTGCAGGAAGCCCAGGTCGATGATCTGATGAATTTTGAAAAATCTTCCAATTACAGTGAACGTCAGAAGGCCGCACTCGCTTATGCTGAAGCCATAGTCTGGCGCACTGAAACCGATGACAGTTTCTGGGAACGCATGCACGGTCACTTCAGCGAACCGGAACTGGTCGAACTCGGCTGCGCCATTGGCCTCACCTTCGGCCAGCAAAGCTGGCTGCGCCTGCTCAACATCGACCATCACCAGGTCATGGCCGGCACCAACGCTTCGATGGCCCCGGGCTTCGAAACGGCGGAAGCTTTGGCCAAAACCAAGGCTGCCCCCGAATACTGGGCACGAAAATCAGCGACCAAATCCCCTGTCTGACCATCGGGGCCTGCGCAATGCGAAAATAATTAAGTAATTGTTTTTATTACTAAATATTTAATCCATTACGTGAAGCAACACTGAATGCTCGTGGCCCATACCATTGGGCAGCAGCTTGACCACATTTCTCGTCGCTGCTGCGAAGGCAATTCAAGAACGCTGAAAAGCAAGACACTCACAAAGGAACACTCATGCTGGATCTCAAAGGCAAGGTTGCATTTGTCACCGGCGCCGGCGCCATCGGCGCGGGCTGGGGCAACGGCAAAGCCACCGCAGTGCTGCTGGCCCGTCAGGGCGCCAAAGTATTCGGCACCGACATCAATCCGGCCGCCGTCGAGGAAACCCGCGCCATCATCGCCAAGGAAGGCGGCGTCTGCTTCACCACTACCTGCGACATGACCGACTCCGATTCGGTCAAAAAATCCGTCGACGCCTGCCTGGAGCATTTTGGCCGCATTGACATTCTGATCAACAATGTCGGTGGCTCAGCTCCCGGCGACCCGGTCAGCATGAGCGAGGAAGTCTGGGACCGGCAACTGGATCACAACCTCAAAACCGCCTTCCTCGGCTGCAAACACGTGCTGCCGGTCATGGAAAAACAGGGCAGCGGTGCCATCGTCAACATTTCCTCGGTCGCGGGCTTTGCCCACCAGGTCGACGGCCGCGTGCACGTTGCCTACAGCACGGCAAAATCCGGTCTGGTCGGCTTCACCCGCTCCACCGCGATGGCCTATGTCAAAAAAGGCATCCGCTGCAATCTGGTGATCGTCGGCACCATGCACACGCCGCTGGTCGAAGAACGGCTTGTGAAACAACTCGGTCCGGAAGCCGGCGCCAATCTCGTCGCCAAACGCCATGCCGCGGTACCGATCGGTCGCATGGGTGATGCGTGGGATACGGCGCATGCTGTACTGTTCCTGGCATCGGACGAAGCGCGATACATCACCGCAACCCACCTTGTGGTTGACGGCGGACTGACCGCTGCCCGACCGGGATGATGGATTGCCGCCAATAAAAACGGGCGCCGCGGCGCCCGTTTTTATTGAACAGTCCACTGTTACAACGTCAGGCTCAGGCGGCCTTTTGTTTACCGCTGGCAACGACGCCCGGTACACGCGAGGCACGCACGAGCACCTGGCCTTCGAACATGCGGCGCTGCGTGCGGTAAAACGCGCCCTGCTCGGCATGCCAGACACCGCCGTTCTGCTGGACCGTTGCGGCAACCGTCAGAATGCCAGAGGGCATGCCGATGCGCACCGGCGCTTCAGCCTGAAGGCCCTTGCGCAGAACTTCGTTGACCACCGAACCTTCCAGGCGAGATGCCACCGCCATGCACAGCGATACGGTCAGCGGCAATGCACGATGGGTCTGCCCGTTGGAAATAACCCGGCCGGTAAGATCGACATCGTTCGCCGAAATGGTCTCGCCGGACAGCAGCTTTGCATCCTGCACCGGCGACACGAAGCCAATGAACGGAATCGATTTCTTTTTTGCCGCTTCTTCGGCATTCGCCGCAATCCCCATCGCCACTGAGCCCGCGATGCGAATCGCCGACAGCTTCTGCATCACAGCGGCATCGGCATCCAGCTGCTCGGGCAGCTCGGTGCCGGTCAGGCCGATATCCTTGGCATTGATCCATACCGTTGCATTCGCGGCGTCGACCAGCGAGGCGCGGATCTTACCGAGGCCCGGTACGTCCAGGGTATCCACCACATTGCCGGTCGGCAGCAGCTTGCCGGTGGTGGCGCCGCCCGGATCGCGGAATTCCAGCTTCACCGGAGATCCGGTGCCCGATACGCCGGGGATCGCGAGATCGCCGTCAACCGCGGCCAGCCCCTCATCGACGCTGAACAGCGCATGGATGATTTTTTTGGTGTTGGTATTGTGGATTCGCACCAGCGCCTCACGCCCGGAAACTTTGACCATGCCTTCATCGATGGCAAACGGCCCCATCGCCGACGACATATTGCCGCAGTTGGCACCGTAGTCGACCTTGGCCTCCTTCACCTGCACCTGCGCGAATGTGTAATCGATGTCGGCATCCGGTCGCGTCGACGGTCCGACCACGCAAACCTTGGACAGGGAAGACACGCCGCCGCCCATGCCGTCGAGCTGCCGGCCGTTGGGATCGGGGCTGCCGATCGCCGCGAGAAAAATCTCGTCCCACAGCGCACGATCCTGCGGCAGGTCCTTCTGGTTGAACACGACGGCATTGCTGGTGCCACCGCGCATGAATACGGCCGGTAACTTGAGTTGCTTCATGGTGGTCTCCTGATAATGCTTGCCTGATTTAAACGGAGCCAGGCATCTCCAGATAATCCCGCCTGAGATCGGCTACATGGCCACAGCCGATCAATGCCATCACGCGGTCAGTTTCGCTACGCATGATTTCCAGTGCACGTGCCACACCTTGTTCACCGCCGACCGAAGCACCATACAGTGTCGCCCGGCCGAAAAACACAAAATCCGCCCCCAGCGCCAACGCCTTGACGATATCCGCGCCGCGGCGAACGCCGCTGTCAAACAACACGGCCATTTTGCCACCGACCGCCTCAACGATTTCAGGGAGCGCATCGATGGCCGCACGCGCGCCATCAAGTTGCCGGCCACCGTGATTGGACACGACCACGCCGTCAGCGCCGTTCGCCAGCGCCAGACGCGCATCCTCAGCAACAAGAATGCCCTTGACCAGCAGTTTATGCGGCCAGATCGTACGCAGCCAGGCGATGTCGCTCCAGTCCAGCGCATCGCGGCGCGCGCGAAATGCCGACAGATCCTTGGCTACGATACGCCCACCCTCCTCGCTATCGACATTGCGGAAGCGGGGAATGCCGTCGCTCAACAAGGTTTTCAGAAACACCTGGGTCAACCAGCGCGGATGCATCACCCCATCCACGACATTGCGGGCATTGATACGGAAGGGAATGGCAAAACCGTTGCGCAGGTTGTATTCACGATTCGCCCCGACCGGCACATCAGTGGTTACCACCAGCGCTTCGAATCCGGCCGCGAGTGCGCGCTTGACCA
>CANHZX010000124.1 GCA_947465215.1 Betaproteobacteria bacterium
ACTGTGTTACGCGCTGCAGAGCGTGCTGACGCGCCTGATCATCAAAGGCGATGTGCTGGTCGCTGCTGCGGCAACGCTGCTGGTGGCGAGCGTGATTGTGGTGCCGATGGCACTTTGGCAAACGCCGCCGTGGACATTGTCACCGCGCTGGCAATCGGTGGCGGCAGTGTGCTGGCTGGGTGTAGTACCGACGGCGATTGCGACGGTGTTGTATTTCCAGTTGATCCGTTCCGCAGGGCCCAGTTTCATGTCGCTGGTGAATTACCTCAGTCCGGGTGTAGCGGTCATGCTGGGGCTGTGGATCATGGGCGAACATCCGTCGCCCAATGCCTACCTCGGTCTGGCGCTGATTCTGGTCGGCATTGCGGTGGCCAACCGGCGGCGCAGCCCTTGAAAAGCGGGGTGCCGGCCCCATCTTTGAAATGTAGTTTGATTTTATTTTATACATTTAAAATCAATAACTTATATTAACCGGAGATCGCCGTGCGCCTGGTCTACAACAGTGAGCAGTACTACATTGCGGAGTATCCCGGCCAGCAGGGTCTGGAGCTGGTCGACAAACGTTCCTGTCGCGGCACATTTTTCACCGGTGATGTCGCAGAGAAATTTGCCAATGCGATGAACGCGGCGGCAGGCGAAGAAGCATCGACCGAAAACATCGATGCCTTTCTCGACAATTTCAGCGTGCTGCTGAATTCGCCGGTGGTCTATCACTGAGTGTTAAACGGTTATAAAAGCGCGTTGCAACTCAGTCGAGTCGCGACCATCCCGGTTCATCGCGATCAAGCAGCCGCTTGAGCGCGATGAAGTGCAGGCGCGCCTGCGTGTCATCGGTCATCTGCGCTGCGGTTTTCTGTGCGATGGCATCCGGTACCTGACGCAGCGCCTTGCCGGTACCCATGCCCAGCACCTGCAGCATGCAGGCGCGCTCCAGATAATACAGATCGTCGAAAGCGGTATCGATCGATGGCCCGGTGACAATGATGCCGTGGTTGGCGAGGAACAGGATGTCGGCGTTTTTCAATCCTGACACGATGCGCGCACCTTCCGCGGCATCCAGCGCAAGCCCGTTGTAGTTGTCGTCGTAGGCGTCGCGGCCAAGAAACTTCAAGGCGACCTGGCTCACCGGCTCAATGCGTCCGCCATGCACCACGGTCAGCGTGGTCGCAAACGGCATATGGGTGTGCAGCACGCATTTGGCCTGCGGCTTGCTGCGATGTGCAGCGCCGTGAATGAAAAATGCCGTCGGTTCGACTTCGTGTTTGCCGGCGACCTTACGACCCTGCCCATCGACCATCACCAGATCGGCGGGAGTGACTTCCGACCAGTGCAGGCCTTGCGGATTGATCAGGAAGTGACCGGGCTGGTCTGGCACTTCAACGCTGAAGTGATTGCAGATGCCCTCGCCGAGGCCCATGCGCGAGGCGCTGCGCAGGGCGGCGGCGAGGTCGATGCGGGCCTGGGTTTCCGCTGTGACGGCTTTGGTCATGCTTAATCAATACTGATGTTGCCGGCCTTCGCGACCTTGGTCCAGCGCGCGATTTCGGCTTTGAGGAATGCCGAGAATTCTTCCGGCGTGTTGGCTGAAACAATCGCGCCGCGTTTGATCATCTGGTCGCGCATGTTCGGTGTTTTCAGTTCATTCACCAGCAGCGTATTGACGCGGCGAATGATCTCCGGCGGCGTGCCGGCCGGTGCGCCAACGCCCTGCCACGAACCGCCGTCGAAATCCTTGACGCCGCCTTCCTCGACAGTCTGCAGGTCAGGCATCGGCGGGAAACGTTCCTTCGACGACACCGCAATGGCGCGCAGGCGTTTGGTTTCCACTTGCGGCAGCACGGTGATCGCCGTGTTGAAGGCCAACTGCACCTGTCCCGAAATCTGGTCGACCACGGCCGGGGCTTGACCCTTGTACGGCACATGGACCATTTTCACGCCGGTCATGAACTTGAACATTTCCATCAGCATGTGCGGGCTGCTGCCGTTGCCGGTGGAGGCGTAGCTAAGGCCATCGGGCTTGGCCTTGGCGATGGTCAGAAGTTCCTTGACGTTTTTCGCGGGCAGCGCCGGATGCACGGTGAGCAGGCTCGGCAGGCTGGCCATGAGCGTGATTGCCGCGAGATCTTTCACCGGGTCATAAGTCATTTTTTTGTAAATCGCCGGCGACACGCCTTGCGCCGCGGTGATCATGCACAGCGTGTAACCGTCGGCCGGCGCCCGTGCACACAGCTCGGCACCGATATTGCCGCCGGCGCCGCCGCGGTTGTCGGGCACGAACTGCTGCCCGGTCGCCTTGGACAGGATGTCGGTCGCCATGCGGCCCATGATGTCGGTGGGGCCGCCCGGCGGGAAGGGAATGATGAAGCGAACGGTCTTCGCCGGATACTGCGCCTGTGCGGCGGCGCCGAGCGGAAATGCCGCAACGACGGCGGCAACAAGCAGGCCCTGCAGTTTTTTGCTCATGACATCCCCCTCCGGATGATGGTTTATGACTGTGTTGCTGATTATGCCGCAGCCGCGGTGTTCGCGGTCAGCGGCACAATCTGCGGACGGTGTTTCCCGTTCAGCAGGTAACGCGTGAGGATTTTATAGGTATCCAGGTCGAACAGCGGCCGCAGCGAACCCTCCTGCAGGTCGCGCAACTCCTCTTCACTGCTGACCGTACCGAGATGGCACCACTGGTCAAGCACATGCATGTCGCAGCGTTCGCCATCGGTTGAGGTTTCGCGGATGCCGATGCGGCCGGGGAAGGGCCATGCGCGCACGCGCAAGACTGCGAGTGCCGCAGCCAGCCGCGCCGCGTGTTCGCGCGGCGTTTCGACGCCGGCGCAGGCACCGCGGCAGCGTTTGATCTGGTAGGCAAAACACGGGCCCTTGCGCTTTTCCAGACCGAGCAGTGCATGGCAGAGCTCGTGCTCCAGCGCGATTTCGCGCAGCGCTTCAATCGCCGTGCGCCGCGACCGGAACAGGCCGTAGAGATCACGGAATTCACCGCCCGTCAGGTCGCGTGCCGATACCAGCTCGGGTGCTTCGTCGTGACGGTCGGCCGGCCAGTGCCAGGCGCAGAGTTCGCTGGCGCGACGCAACTGGCGGTTGTGCACGGGTGAGAGTTTTTTGACCAGCCGCGCTTCCTCGATCAAGGCGCCGAGTTCACCAGCGGTTTCGATCCAGTCGATGCGTTTGACTTCGGCGGCGATACGCATGTCCTTGGCGACGCGATGATCGCCGGAGAAATGCGACATCACCCGCGTGCGCAGGTTGATGCTTTTGCCGACATACAACGGCACGTCTTTTTCACCGTAAAACAGGTAGACGCCTGGGCCTTCGGGGATGTGATCGAAGGCGTTGTCGGCGAGGCCGACCGGCACCGTCGTTGTTTTTAATAATTTTTCGGTGGCCGCGAGCACGGCTTCTTCGCCGGGTTCCTGCCGCCATTGCTGAGCCAGTTCCCACAGCACGCGTGCATCGCCCAGTGCTCGGTGCCGCGCATCACATTGGATGCCATGCCGCAGCATCAGGCTGTCGAGGTTGTGGCGTGGGTGCTGCGGAAACAGCTTGCGCGAGAGTTTTACCGTGCACAGCACCGGCGCGGTGAAGGTTTTGCCGAGACGGCGGAATTCGTTTTTCAGAAAGCCGTAGTCGAAGCGCGCGTTGTGTGCGATCAGCACGCGGCCGTCGATGGCCTCATACAGTTCGCGGGCGATTTCTTCAAAACGCGCCGCCGGCGCCACCATGTCGTTGGAAATGCCGGTGAGTGCCTGGATGCCCGGCGGAATGCTCATCCCGGGATTGACCAGTGAAGACCACTCGCGGACAAAGCGGCCGTTGTCGACTTCGATCAGGCCAACTTCGGTGATGCGGTCGCGGGTTGCCGTGGCCCCGGTGGTTTCGAGGTCGAGAAAAACAACGGCGCGGTCGTACATCGAGGGGTGGTGAGTTGAGTTGGGCGGTCAGCGCGGCAGCTTGTGGCCGACCGCACGCGATATGCGTTCGGCGGCCTGACGCACGGATTCTGCCCAGGCTTTGCGGAAACGCTCGGTCGGTGCGGAAACCGACAGGCCGGCGATGAGTTTGCCTTCATCGTTGTAGATGCCGGCGCCGACACAGCACACGCCGCGTTCGGCTTCTTCGTTATCGAAGGCGTACTGGCGCTTGCGGATGTCCTCGAGCTCGGTGGCGAGTTTTTTGGCGTCGGTGAGCGTGTGGTCGGTGAAGCGGGGCAGGCCGGTGCGGCTGACGTATTCGGCAACGCGCTGTGAGGTTTCGGCGGCGAGGAAGATCTTGCCGACCGCGGTGATGTGCAGCGGGGCGTGCGCGCCGATGATCTGCACCACACGCATCATGCAGCTGTTTTCTGCGGTGCGTTCGATATAGACCACTTCATCCTCGCGGCGCACCGACAGATTCACCGTTTCGCCGAGTGTGCGGTGCAGTTCGTGCATATGCGGCAGTGCTTCCTGGCGCACGCTGATGCGCGATTTCACCAGGCTGCCCAGTTCAACCAGGCGGATACCCAGCCGGTACATGCCCGGCTCGATGCGGTCGACCAGCCGGCTGTCGACCATCACACCGAGGATGCGGTGTGCGGTTGAGGGATGGAGCTTGGTTGCCGAGGCCAGCTGCTTCAGTGTGGCCGGCGTGGAATGCTCGGACAGCACATCGAGCAGATGCATCATGCGCTCAATGACCTGGATCGACGGTTTGGCGGATTTTTCGGCCACGGTAATGGGGAGTTGCACGGGATTATTGAGGAAACGCCATTTTATATTATGAAATTGACCGGGCCAACCCGGATTGCTTCGGTTACGGACAGCCGTTTTCGCTACACTTTGATCATGTCCCGAACGTCGCAACCGCCCGCCGAGCCTGAAGCCCCGCCGCCGCCCAAGAACTATATGACACCGGCAGGCTATGCGCGGATCAAACAGGAATTGACCCGGTTGCTGGACGTCGATCGTCCGGAACTGGTGAAGGTTGTTGCCTGGGCAGCATCCAACGGCGATCGCTCCGAGAACGGCGATTATCTTTACGGTAAAAAGCGTTTGCGCGAAATCGACCGCCGCATTCATTACCTCGGCAAACGGCTGGATCAATCGGTGGTGGTCGATCCCGCCGCACGCGGCGACACCGACCAGATTTTTTTCGGTGCGACGGTGGATTACGAAGATCCGGACGGCGGGGCGCATACCGTGACCATTGTCGGCATCGACGAGGCCGATCCGGCGCGCGGTCATGTCAGCTGGGTGTCACCGATCGCCAAGGCCCTGCTCAAGCATCGCGCGGGAGATAGCGTCAAACTGCCGACGCCCAAGGGCATCGTCGAGATTGAAGTTGTCGATGTGCGTTATGAAGCGCTGACGCCGGCATGACGATGACACGCTCATGACCGTCTCCCTGTTCAGCGCCGCACTCGCTGCGTGGCGCGCTACCAACGGCATCCCGCAGCCGGCGTCACCGCCACTGGATGCCGTGGTCAAACTGTCGATCCGTGCCGTCGAGGATGCGCGCACGGCGGATTCGCTGGGTGCGGAGCGCGAAGGCACCGGTATCGTCATTGACGACCAGGGATTGATCCTGACCATCGGTTATCTGGTGCTTGAAGCCGCTTCGGTGCTGGTCATCGATGGCGACAACAAGATTTATCCGGCGAGTGTCGTCGGGTTTGACCACGCCACCGGCTTCGGTCTGCTGCGCGCCAAACCGGCGCCGCCTTGCGCACCGGTCGAACTTGGCGATTCTTCGTCCCTGACCGAACTGCAGGGACTGGTGGTCGCCGGTCACGAAGGTGCGGGCGGTGTCAGCGGCGCGGCACTGGTGTCGCGGCGGCGCTTCACCGGCTGGTGGGAGTACATGATCGACGATGCGCTGTTCACCGCGCCGCCGCGCTATGAACACAGCGGTGCGGCGTTGTTCGACAGTGAAGGACGGCTGGTCGGCATTGCTTCGCTGTGGGTCAGCGACGCGCTGAACACCGGCATGGCCTTCCCGGGAAATATGTTCGTGCCGATCAATCTGCTGAAAGATGTGCTGCCCGATCTGGTGAAGTCGGGTCGGCGCCGCCGCGACAAGAGGCCCTGGCTGGGGCTCAATACCGAACAGCTCGAAGGCAATGTCGTGGTCTCGCGGGTGCTGCCCGATTCGCCGGCGGAACACGCCGGCATTCAGCGTGGCGACATCATCCTAGGCGTCGGTGGCGATTCCATCGGCGGCCAGAGCGAGTTTTATGAAAGCCTGTGGTCCAGTGGCACCGCCGGCAGTGATGTCACACTGCACATCGTGCGCGACAAATCGGTGCGACATCTGATCGTGCAGACCGGCGACCGTCTCGATTACCTGCAGCCGTGGCGGCTGGCATGAAAGCGCGCAACGCGGGTGCGGCCTGCGCTATAGTCGTCAGCATTCCAACCGGGGTATAGCCATTGTGAAAGTCGGACTGTTCGTCACTTGCCTTGTTGATCTCATGCGCCCGCGCATCGGCTTTGCCGCACTCGAACTGCTGAAAGAGGCCGGTTGCGAAGTGGTGGTGCCTGAAGCGCAGACCTGCTGCGGCCAGCCCGGATACAACTCCGGTGATCGTGTCTCGGCCATTGCGCTGGCACGCAAGGTCGCACGTGAATTTGCCGACTGCGAATACGTCGTCGCGCCCTCGGGTTCCTGTGCCGGCATGATCCGTTCGCATTATCCGGAAATGCTCAAAGACATTCCGGAAGAAGAGCGCGCCGCACTGACCGCGCTGTCGGCGAAGACTTACGAGCTGACGGATTTTCTGGTGAATGTGGCGCGATTTACGCCGGATAAAAAATCATCAATAAAAACAATTACTTATCATGACTCCTGCTCGGGCTTGCGCGAGCTTGGCGTGAAACAGCAGCCGCGCACATTGCTGGCGCAGGTGCAAGGCGTTGAACTGCGCGAGATGAACGAGTGCGAACAGTGCTGCGGTTTCGGCGGCGCCTTCGCATTGAAGTTCGGCGAGATCTCTTCGCATATCGCCGAACGCAAATGCGAAAACATCACCGCCAGCGGTGCCGATGCCGTGGTGCTCGGCGACCTCGGTTGCATGCTCAATATTGAAGGGCGGTTGCGCCGGCGCGGCGACCAGAAAACCCAGGTGTTGCATGTGGCGGAAGTGCTGGCGGGGAAAACTTCCGGTTAATTACCCAGCAAGGGTTCGAGTCTTGCTTTGCCCCCCGGACTGGGCTCGAACTGAGCAGGCTACCTGGTGCGTAATTGCTGCCGGCGTGGGACGTTTGCCGGCTAGCGCCTCCTGAATCCACAACGCAGTAATTTTGGCATCCCGGCTGTCGGGCAATTCGGGATTTTCTTCGGGTGCGCTGCGCAGTATTTCCGCTGTTTTTCCATCCAGCCATTCAATCACCGGCTCCCGCCGCGGATGCGCCACTGCTTCGCCTTCCGCGCCACGCAGCAGCAAGGCGTCGCCGGAATGCTGCGTAAAAAACGCCCGCATGCGATCCAGATATTCCGGATGTGTCACGCTGACCAGCCGCACCGCCTTGCCGGCGAAGGGCTGAATCATTTTCACCAGCGTATGCGCCGAGCTGCGCAGACCGATGTCGCGGCGCAGTTTCAGCGTGCGGGCGATGGTCGGGGCGAGGGTGTCGATGGCGATGACCGCCAGTTTTCGTGTGGAGAGCTGTTCTTCTGCTTCGGCAATCGAGTTGGCAGGCGTGATGCCCATCGCCTGAAACACTTCGATGGTGGTCACCCGGCCCGGATCGTCCGGCACGCCATGCACCAGCACTGGCACGCCTTCGCGTGCAACCAGCGAAGCCAACAGCGGCGTGAGGTTGGGCAGTTGCCGTGCGCCGTTGTAGGCGGGGATCACCAGCGGCACGCTGCCGGCGGGGGCCTTGAGGTGCGGATAGCTGGCTTCGCAGGCTTCCAGAAAACCGGCAAGTTCATCCAGCGATTCGCCCTTGATGCGCATCGCGATGAGGATCGCGCCGAGTTGCAGAGGCGGGATGTCGTTGCTGAGGATCGCGGTGAAGAGCGTTCGGGCATCTTCATGCGACAGATCGCGGGCGGCGTTTTTGCCGCGGCCGATTTCCTTGATGTAGCCGGTGAGTTGTTTGGCGTCCATGCCGAATCATCGCACGGGTTTGGCTGCTTGAGATGTGACCTTCACCCTTCGACGAGCGCAGGGTGAACGGGTAGTGGGCAGTGCTGCTTACAGCCCCAGATCAGACAGTCCGGGATGGTCGTCAGGACGGCGACCCTGCGGCCAGAAGTATTTGCGGTCTTCAGTCTTGATCGGCATGTCGTTGATGCTGGCGATGCGCCGGTGCATCAGGCCGTTGGGCGCGAACTCCCAGTTCTCGTTGCCGTAGGCGCGGTACCACTGGCCGGAGTCGTCACGCCATTCGTAGGCGAAGCGCACGGCGATGCGGTTGTCGGTAAAGGCCCACAGTTCCTTGATCAGGCGGTATTCGAGTTCCTTTGCCCATTTGCGGGTGAGGAAGGCGACGACATCGACGCGGCCCGACAGGAACTCGGCACGGTTGCGCCAGACAGTATCGGGCGTATAGGCCAGCGACACTGCGACCGGATCGCGGGTGTTCCATGCGTCTTCGGCCTTGCGTACTTTCTGTATTGCCGTTTCGCGGCTGAAGGGCGGGAAGGGCGGGCGGCTTTCGACCGGTGTGTTCATGCGACGGCTACCTCGTATTCGGTCACGGTTTGTGCGGCGATACGTGCTGCATCGGCAACTTCACCGATGACCAGAATCGCCGGACTGCCGATGCCGTGGTGTTTGATGTCTGCGGTCAGTCGTGACAGCGTGGTGGCGATCACGCGCTGCTGCGGCAGCGTGGCATGCTGGATCACTGCTGCGGGCATGTCGGTGCGCAGGCCGCCTTCGCGCAAGCCGGAGACGATGCTTTCGCAGCGGGCGATGCCCATATAGATCACCAGCGTCAGGCCGGAGCGCGCCAGCGCTTCCCAATC
>CANHZX010000125.1 GCA_947465215.1 Betaproteobacteria bacterium
ATTACCACCTGCACTGGCATCGGTGAATCCAAAACACTCGCCAAACTGGCAAATCACGTCGCCAAGATCCATCGGCAATATCAAGGCGTCTTTGACTGGAAAGAATTATCGCTGTCAGAACAGGAGGCACTGATGGACACGCTGGATGTCGGCGAAATCTGGGGTATCGGCCGCAGACTCGCGCCACAGCTGCAGGCGATGCGTATCCGCACCGTGCTTGACATGAAACGCGCAAATACCACGTTGATGAGAAAACGGTTCAACGTACTGCTGCAGCGTACTGTTGCCGAGCTCAACGGCGAATCGTGCATGAACCTGGATGACGTGGCAGAGCCTAAATCACAGATCCTCGCCAGCCGGAGCTTCGGCAGACCGGTAACCGCGCTACAAGAATTACGCGAAGCCGCATCCAGCCACATCATCCGCGCAGCGGAACGGCTGCGGGCGCAACACTCGTCCTGCTCCCAGGTGACGGTATTCATGCATACCAACCGGTTCCGCAGTGACGATGCTCAATACAACCCCGCCATACTGGTGCCGCTCACTGTCGCGACCGACGATACCCGGCGGCTGATTGCTGCGGCGATGTCGGGCCTGGAAAGCATTTACCGCCCGGGATTCTGCTACAAGAAGATCGGTGTCATGCTGACGGGATTACAAGCCGCCCATGCCATCCAGAAAGACCTCTTCTGCGCCGCCGAGCGGCCACGCGCCACCCGCCTGATGACTACCATGGACCGCATCAACCGGATCTACGGCATGAACACGGCCACGTTTGCCTGCGCGGGAATCAGCCAGCCCTGGCGCATGCAGACCGCACAAAAATCACCGCGTTACACAACGTCCTGGAATGAGTTGCCGCAGGCCAGCTGAAAACTGTTGAATTTTCAGCGACGGTTCGCCTCAGAGCTGCTTTGCCACAAATGGCTCCGCCAGCACCAGGCAATCAACGCCGTCGTTAACAACCCGAAAAGACTGTAAGCAGTGGCCATCGTGCTGTAGCCGAAATGGGCAATCAGTTGCCCCGCCAGCAGCAGGCCGGGCAGATTGCCGTAAATCGCCAGCATGCGGATGCCCATGATGCGCCCGCGATAGCGCTCATCCGAGGTACGCAGCAGCAGCGTGCTGATCGGAATCAAGCCCATGGTCTGCATGATTCCGGCAATGAACAACAGCGGAATGCCTTCGGCCGGACTGTGCGTCTGCGCGAACAGCAGCAGCATGCCCAGCCAGGCCGCGCCGAAGACCAGCATTGCACGCGCCGGCGCAAAAGAACCGCCGAAGCGGCTCATGATGATGGATCCGATCAGCGCACCGCCTGCCCCTGCGGCCACCATCGTACCCAGCGTGGTCTGGCTCGCGCCGTAAACCTCCTTGGCGACATAAGGCATCAGCCCGGTAAACAGCGGAAATGCGGTGAGGTTCAGCAGGAAAGCAAAAAACATCGTTGCGCGAAGATGCGGCGCGCGCCAGACATAACTCATGCCCTCCTTCAGATCGCGCCAAGGCGTAGCCTGCTGCACAGCGGCTTTGTGACTGGCACTGCGCGACTCGATCACGCGGGTGCTCAACAGCAGGCTGATGCCGTAGAAGATGACCACGAAGACATAGGCCCAGGACATGCCCAGCATTGCGACCAGCCCCGCACCAGTCAGCGCGCCGGCGATGCGCGCCGAATCCTGCGTGGTGCGCTGGATACTCATCGCCGGCATCAAATGCGCCGGGGGCACGGTTTCGCCGACCAGCGCCGTGCGCATGCCGATATCCGAGGGTTTGACCAGGCCGAGAACTGCCGTGGTCATCAGCACCAGCGTCGGCGTTACTGCATCCATGAAGGCTGCCACCATCAACACAGAAGCCAGCGTTGCATACAGGCCGCGCATCGCGCAAAGCACGATGCGGTGGCCGATGCGGTCACCCATCACGCCGAACATCGGCGACAGCAGCGTGCCAACATACTGCAGCGAGGCAAAAACCGTCAGCATCAGCACCGACCGGGTCTCGACCAGCACGTACCAGCCGAGAATCAGCATTTCCATTTCCATCGCCCAGGACGCGGCCAGATCGGCCGGCCACTGGAAACGGAAGGCACGCACACGAAACGGCGCCAGCGCCGAAGTGCTCCCTGCCTTTGCGGATGCAGTCATCGACTCAATCGAGCAGCATCAGCCAGTCAACCGCGGTGACACCATGCGCGCCGGCGAGCACGGGATTGAGATCGAGCTCCTCCAGTCGCGAACCGGCTGCCGCACCGAATTGCGACACCGCGCTAATCATCCGCGCCACCTCCTGTTTGTTAACCGGCGGCTTGCCGCGCACGCCATCGAGCACTACCCGGCTCTTCAGCTCATCGAGCATGCGCATCGCTTCGCCTTCAGTCACCGGCGCGACGCGGAACACCACATCCTTGAACACTTCAATAAGCACACCACCCAGGCCCACCATCACCACGGGACCGAAGGAAGCATCGCGCTTGAGACCAATCACCAGTTCCACATCGCCCTGCGCCATCGCCTGCACCAGCACCCCGCTGATCCTTGCGTCTGCCTTGTAGTCTTTGGCGTTGGCGACCAGTTGACTGAATGCTGCGCGGACTGCATCCGCGTCTTTCAGATTCAGTACAACCCCTTTCGCCTCGGTTTTATGCGGGATGTCGGGCGATTCGATTTTCAGCACTACCGGATAACCCAGCGACTGCGCAGCAGCGACTGCTTCATCCGCTGTTGTCGCCAGCTTCGCGGCGGCCGTTTGCACGCCGCAGCTTTGCAGCAAAGCCTGCCCCTCGAGACTCGACACCGCACCGGACTGCGCCGGCAGCTTCAGTTTCGGCGGCTGCAAGGCAGCGCGCGCCGCGGCATCGGCGATCCAGTTGCGGCGGGCTTCGGCATAACGAACGATGGCACCCACCGCATCAACCGCGGCTTCGGCGCTGCGCAGCACCGGAATGCCGGCAGCGCGCATTTTTTCCGCCGCCGCATCGGGCATGCCCATCCAGCACACGATGAACGGCTTTGTTGTCTGCGCTTTGGCTTCGACGAAATTCTGCACGTTCATGTCAGCCTGTTTTTCCGAGAACGACAGCCAAGCAATGGCTACATCCACCATGGGATCGGAGAGCAGGATATTGATGCTCTCGCGCATCAGGTTCGGGTTTACCAGTCCCTGTGCAGTGATATCCACCGGGTTGCCGGTAGAACCGAAGGCGGGCACTACCTTGCGCAACGCCGCGGTTGTCGCATCACTAAGGGTTGCGACATTGAGACCGATTTCTTCGGCGCGATCGGCCATCAGCGCACCGGCACCGCCGGAACGCGTGATGATGCCGATACCGTTGCCGGCTGGCAATGGGCAGCTTGAAAATATCTCAACAAAATCAAGTAGTTGCTCATCACTTCGGGCGCGGATGATGCCACGCTGGCGAATCACGCCATCAAACACCGCATCTTCTCCCGCGAGCGAGCCGGTATGTGAGGCAATCGCCTTGGCACCGGCGCGGGTACGTCCAACCTTGGTCAGCACCAGCGGCTTGCAGCGTTGCATCGCATCCTCAGCAACCCGCAACAAGCCCGCGCCGTTTTTCAAACCTTCGATATAACCGGCGCCGACCTTGATCTGCGGCTCGGCAATGATCGCCCCCATCACATCGACAAACTGGATGTCGCTCTCATTGCCGGTATTGACGAAGAATCCGAAATTGAGTCCACGCTTGCGCGCGACACCGGCCGTTGCCGTGCCCAGAGCACCGGACTGCGTAACGAATGCGGCCGGTCCTTCCGGCGTCGGCCCCAGCGAAAACTGGCTGAAAGTCGCCATCACGTTTTCAAACACATTCACCAGTCCCAGGCAGTTCGGCCCGAGAATGCGCACGCCGCTATCGCGGATCGCCTGCTTCAGTTCGGCTTCCAGACGAATGCCATCACCGCCGACTTCGCTGAAACCGGAACTGAACACCACCGCAGCCTTGACACCTTTGCGTCCGAGTTCGCGCAGCGTGTCCGGTACATGACGTGCCGGCACAGCGACAACCGCAAGATCGACGGAACCGGGAATGGAAGCGATGTCCGGATAACAGGGATGATCCAGCAGCGTCTGGTATTTCGGATTCACCGGGATGATGCGACCGGCATAACCCTTGTCGACCAGCGCCTTGAAGGTGCGGCCGTTGATCTTGTTGAAGTCGCTGGATGCGCCGATGACGGCAATCGATTGCGGGTGAAGCAGCGCACGGATGGCGTCGTTCATTTATTGGACTCGGTTAAATAAAATAAGGTCGGCCGAAGATAGCCGCTGCACCTGCCCGGGTCAAACCGGACTCGTGATAGATTCGACAGTACGGACTTCGCATAACAGGAGGAAATCCCTTGAAAAAAATTATTCAGTGCGGCGTTGCGGGATTCATGCTCGCCGCAACCACCTTGGTCTGCGCGCAAACCGCGCAGAATTTTCCGTCGCGCTCGGTACGCATGATCATTCATTTCCCGCCCGGCGGCCCTACCGACTTCGTAGGCCGCGCCTTGGCGCAGAAACTGACTGAAGCCTGGAAACAGCAAATCATCGTTGAAAACCGTCCCGGTGCCGGTGGCGTCATCGGTGTGGAAACCGTGCTGCGCGCGCCGGCCGACGGCTATACCCTACTCTTCGCCACCTCGGGCTCGATGGCACTGGCGCCCGCGTTGCAGAAGCTGCCTTATAACGTGTTCACTGACCTTTCACCCATTGCACTCACGGTGATCAATCCCCAGGTCCTAGTCGTCCATCCTTCGCTGCCGGTGCGCTCCGTTCAGGACCTGGTCAAGCTCGCCAAAAGCAAGCCGGGCCAGATCAATTACGGTTCCGTCGGTCCGGGCAGCCCCCAGCATATGGGCATGGAATTGCTGAAGTCGATGACCGGCACCAATTTGCTGCATGTGCCTTACAAGGGCACCTCCCCCGCTATGACGGATCTGATTTCAGGCCAGATCACGGTGATGTTCAACAGTATCCCGACCGTGCTCGCGCAGATGCAGGCCGGACGCATGCGCGGCATCGCTGTCGGCAGCGCAAAACGTTCGCCTGCAATCCCGGATATTCCGACCGTGGAAGAGTCCGGCGTCAAAGGCTTCCAATACACCACCTGGTATGCGCTGATGGGACAGGCTGCCCTGCCCAAGGACATCATCGCCAAGATCAACGCCGAATCGGTGAAGGCCCTGTCCGAACCCGAGATGGCCAAGCGCCTGTCGAGTCAGGGCGCGGAACCCGCTCCGGGAACACCCGAAGCATTGGGCAAATTCATGCGCGACGAGTACGACAACTGGGTAAAAGTAATCAAGACCGCCAACATCAAGATCGAATGAGTGGCGGCATCGCCGGGCCGCGTTCAGCGCGGCCCGGCGATGTGATCCAGCAGTCCCTGCGCGGCCAGTTCAACCAGATCCAGCACATCCTCAAAGCCCTGCGCCCCGCCATAGTAGGGATCAGGGACATCCCGGCGCCCCGCTTCAGGCGCGAATTCGAGAAACAGTTTCACCCGCTCACGGTAATTCGCCGGACACAGCCCGCGTAAAGCCGTGAGATTGGTTTCGTCCATCGCCAGCACGTAATCAAACGCAGCGAAATCATCGTGTGCGACCTGACGGGCGCGCAAGGTACTCAGGTCGCAGCCACGACGGCGGGCGGCCGACTGCGACCGCCCATCCGGCGGATCACCGATATGGTAGTCATGAGTCCCGGCCGAATCAGATTCGATTTCCGCGTCGAGGCCCGCATTCGTAACCAGTCGCTTGAACACCCCCTCCGCCGTCGGCGAACGGCAGATATTGCCCATGCAGACAAAAAGCACCCGCGTCGCCATTGTTATTACGCCGCGTCGATGAATAACCGCTGCTTCAACACATGCAGCTCATCACGCAGTTGCGCCGCCTTCTCGAACTCCAGATTGCGTGCCGCATCGAGCATTTCCTTCTCGACGCGCTTGATTTCGCGGGTCATGTCCTTGGTGCCCATGGCATCGTAACGGGCCTGGTTCTGCGCCGCCTTCAGCTCCATGCGTGCGCCTTCCTGGTTGTAAACGCCGTCGATGATGTCCTTGATGCGCTTGGTCACACCGACCGGGGTGATGCCGTGTGCCAGGTTATGCGCGACCTGCTTGGTACGGCGACGGTCGGTCTCGTCCATCGCCTTGCGCATCGAATCAGTAATGCGGTCGGCATACAGAATCGCCTTGCCGTTGAGGTGGCGCGCCGCACGGCCGATGGTCTGGATCAGTGAGCGCTCCGAACGCAGGAAACCTTCCTTGTCGGCATCCAGTATCGCCACCAGCGACACCTCCGGCAGATCGAGGCCTTCTCGCAGCAGGTTGATGCCGACCAGCACATCGAATTCACCGAGGCGCAGGTCACGGATGATCTCCACCCGTTCTACGGTATCGATGTCCGAGTGCAGGTAACGCACCTTGATGCCGTGTTCGGCGAGATAGTCGGTAAGGTCCTCCGACATGCGCTTGGTCAGCGTAGTCACCAGCACCCGCTCACCGGCGGTGACACGCAGATTGATTTCGGAAAGCAGGTCATCGACCTGAGTTGTCGCGGGCCGCACTTCCAGAACCGGATCAACCAATCCGGTCGGCCGCACTACCTGCTCGACTACCTGCCCCTGGTGGGTGCGTTCGTATTCTGCCGGCGTTGCGGAAACGAATACCACTCGACGCATGAACTTCTCGAATTCATCAAACCGCAGCGGCCGGTTGTCCAGCGCCGACGGCAACCGGAAGCCGTAACCGACGAGGTTTTCCTTGCGCGCGCGATCACCTTTGAACATGCCGCCCACCTGCGGAATGGTGACATGGCTTTCGTCGATGAACATCAGCGCATCCGGCGGCAGGTAGTCGATCAGCGTCGGCGGCGGCTCCCCGGGCAATCGGCCGGAAAGATGCCGTGAGTAGTTCTCAATGCCCTTGCAGAAACCCATCTCATTGAGCATTTCCAGGTCAAAGCGCGTGCGCTGCTCGATGCGCTGCGCCTCCACCAGCTTGTGCTCCTTGGTGAAGGTATCGATGCGCTCGCGCAACTCAAGTTTGATCGCCTCGATCGCACGCAGCGTGGTCGCGCGCGGCGTCACGTAATGGCTGGACGGATACACCGTGAAACGCGATACCCGCTGCAGGATGTGGCCGGTCAGGGGATCAAAGATCTGGATGCTTTCTACTTCATCATCAAACAGCGATACGCGCACCGCCGTTTCCGAGTTCTCCGCCGGGAAGATGTCGAGCACGTCGCCGCGCACACGGAATACGCCGCGCTTGAACTCGAATTCATTGCGGTCGTACTGCATTTCGGTCAGCCGCTTGATGGCATCACGCTGCGGCAGTTTTTCGTTTTCACGAAGATGCAGGATCATGCCGTGGTAATCGGACGGGTCGCCGATACCGTAAATCGCCGACACTGTCGCCACGATGATCACATCAGGCCGCTCCAGCAGCGCCTTGGTTGCCGACAGCCGCATCTGTTCGATATGTTCATTGATGTTCGAATCCTTTTCAATGAACAGGTCTTTCGACGGCACATAAGCTTCCGGCTGGTAGTAATCGTAGTACGACACGAAATACTCCACCGCATTCTCGGGATAGAACTCGCGCATCTCCGCATACAGCTGTGCCGCGAGCGTCTTGTTGGGCGCCATGATCAACGCAGGACGTCCCATGCGACCGATGACATGCGCCATCGTATAGGTCTTGCCGGAACCGGTAACGCCAAGCAGCGTCTGAAATGACAGGCCGTCGCGCAGCCCCTCGGTCAGCTTGTTGATAGCCACAGGCTGATCCCCGGCCGGCGCAAACGTCTGGTGCAGGCGATACGGGCTGTTGGGGAAGGTGACGATTTCCATGGGCGGCAGACGAAAGGAGCAATCTTAACAAATCGCGCCCCGCAAAGCCCTCAATTCCCGCTTACCGCACCGGATTAATCCGATCAACTCCGGCGGTCAACCTGCACTCTTGAACTAGATCAATGTACAGCGGTCCCCGGGGTCTAGAATTGTTAATACTCCACCCTGACGAGAATAATAATATGAGCGCCACGCACGCATCTGCCCCCGCTTCCAGCGAAAAACCCTTTCCAATGGCACTGTTCGCCGCATTAGCGGTGGGGCTGGTCATCGCCTTGATGCCCCCGCCTGACGGCTTAAGCATCGCTGGCCAGCGCATTCTCGCCATCCTGTCTTTTGCGGTAATTGTCTGGCTGACCGAGGCACTGGATTACGCCGTGTCATCGGTGGTCATCGTGGCATTGATCGCGCTGGCGCTCGGCTCCGCCCCCATCGGCACGACGCCTGAACTGCTGGGCACCAGCAGGGCTTTGGCCAAGGCGCTGTCCGGATTCTCCAATTCAGCCCTGGCTCTGGTCGCAGCAGCGCTGTTTCTGTCGGTGGCCATGACCGCGACCGGACTGGACCGGCGCATCGCCTATCGCACGCTGAACCGTTTCGGCACCACCGCCAAAGGCATTCTTGTCGGCGCCATCGCGGTAACCATCATCCTGTCGCTGATGGTGCCTTCAGCCACTGCGCGTGTGGCCTGCATCGTGCCGATCATGACCGGCATCATCGCCGCCTTCGGCGTCGAAAAACGTTCGCTGTTTGCGGCCTCGCTGATGATTGTGGTGGCGCAGGCAACAAGCATCTGGAATATGGGCATCATGACCTCCGCCGCGCAAAACATGTTGACCGTCGGCTTCCTGGAAAAAAGCATCAAACTGACGCCGAGCTGGTCCGACTGGTTTATCGCCGGCGCGCCTTATGCGGCTGTGATGTCGGCCGTGCTGTTTGTGCTGGTGCGCCGGCTGATGCCGCCGGAAAAGGAAAGCATCGAGGGCGGCAAAGAAGCCGTGCGCAAG
>CANHZX010000126.1 GCA_947465215.1 Betaproteobacteria bacterium
GACGCGGATGCCGGAGAAGGCCTGCTTGGCCCACTTGAGGAAGGTGTAACGCTCGCCGTTACGCTCGAACTCGATTTCCATGTTCTTGCGCAGCGCGTCTTTGGAGTTGCTGACGTCGACAACGACGGAGTGGTCAACCACCAGATCCACCGGCACCAGAGGCTCGATCTTGGTCGGTTCGAAATTCTGGCGCTTGGCTTCGGCGCGCATCGCCGCGAAGTCGTTCAGCGCGGGGAAACCGGCCATGTCCTGCAGCATGATGCGGGCGAGGACGAAGGGGATTTCCTGGGTGCGCGGGGCGGTCGGCTGCCAACCTGCGAGTTCACGCACGCGGTCTTCGGAGATGCTCTTGCCGTCACAGTTGCGCAGCACCGACTCCAGCACGACGCGCAGGCTCACCGGCAGACGGGAGACTTTGCCCAAGCCGGCTTCTTCAAGCGCAGCCAGTGAGTAGTATTTTCCGGTCTTGCCCGATTTGAGTTTGAATTCGCGAAGTGAATTAAAAGCGTTGTTGGCCACGCGGATGCTCCTTGGATATTAAAAGTGCTGAAAAGGTGCGAAGAAGAGGGTACAGAGAAACCCGAGATTATAAGGCGTTGCCGGTTCGGAATAAATCCAAAACGCAGGAAATGGCGGGGTTCGCCATGCGGAATCAGCCGCCTTTGTTCTTCAGTTGCAGCTGTTTGTGCTCGGCGAAGGGGCGAAGCTTGTAGGCGCCGCTGGCAACGAATTCGCCCAGCAGCTTGAATTCCCCTGTGTCCCGCACGGTGCCGGTAATCCGCACAATTTCGGTGCCCGTCATATCGTGGAATACAAAGGTCGGTGTCGCGCGGGTTTTGCTGCGAATGGCCAGGGCCTTTTCGGTGATATCGCGGCCCGCAAAGTCCTTCAATGGCACTGAGCCGTTGATATCCACGGTAAAGCTGACGAAATGCCGGTGGTAGAGGTCCTGGACATCCACGCGGTTGAGGATGTTCTGTTTCATGAACAGGCAGCCCGGACAGCCTTCCTGTTCATACATCAGCAGCAGGGCCTTTTTGCCGGCGACCTTGGCTTCGCCCAGTTCGGCCTTCAGATCGCCGGTATTGGCGTCAAAGAAATGGGTGTCTGCATCGCGGGTGGTACTGTTTTGGGCGACGGCGCCTTGGGCGATCGCGAAACCGGGCAGGCACAGCAGCGTAATGGCTAACAGTGCCCGACCCAGATTCCTGCATAAAGATTTCATTAAATATCAATTAAAACAGATATTTATATAAATATCTTTAAATCACCATCAAATCGACAAATTCATTGACGGGTGTTGCTTCCAGCTTTTTCTGATCCGCGCAAAGGGCGTAGATTGCCGCACGCTGCTTTTCCGGGAACTTGCGGGCCAGATTGGTGCGGAACTTGGCTTCAAGCAGCGGGATGCCTTCCTTGCGGCGGCGGCGATGCCCGACCGGGTATTCGACGACCACGTTACTGGTTTTGCTGCCGTCCTTGAAAAACACCTGGATGGCGTTGGCGATCGAGCGTTTCTGCGGATCAAGGTAGTCCTTGCTCCATTGTTTGTTCTCGACGCACTCCATCTTGTCGCGCAGCTGATCGACGCGCGGATCGTGGGCGACATCGTCTTCGTAGTCGGCTGCCGTCAGATTGCCTTTGATCATGCCAATGGCGGCCATGTACTGGATGCAATGGTCGCGGTCTGCCGGGTTATTCAGCGGCCCTTTTTTGTCGATGATACGGATCGCCGATTCGTGGGTGGTGATGACCACTTTTTTGATGTCGGCCAGACGGTCTTTGATCTGCGGATGCAACTGGATTGCGCATTCGACAGCGGTCTGGGCATGGAACTCGGCGGGGAAGGAAATTTTGAACAGCACGTTTTCCATCACGTAAGAGCTGTACTTGCGGGTGAACTGGAACGGTTTGCCTTTGAACAGCACGTCGTAGAAGCCCCAGCCCTTGGCCGAGAGGCCGGAGGGATAACCCATCTCGCCCTTGGCGGCCATCAAGGCCAGACGCACTGCGCGGCTGGTGGCGTCGCCGGCTGCCCAGGATTTGCGTGAGCCGGTGTTCGGCGCATGACGGTAGGTGCGCAATGATTGGCCGTCGATCCAGGCGTTCGACACGGCGTTGATGATTTCCTCGCGGCTGAGACCCATCAGGCTCGACACCACCGCGGTGGAGGCGACTTTCACCAGCAGCACGTGGTCAAGACCGACGCGGTTGAAGCTGTTTTCCAGTGCGATGACACCCTGGATTTCGTGGGCTTTGATCATGCCGGTCAGCACATCACGCATCAACAGCGGTTTTTTTCCGGCGGCAATCGCCTGACGCGAGAGGTAATCCGCCATGGCGAGAATGCCGCCCAGATTGTCCGACGGGTGACCCCATTCCGCGGCCAGCCAGGTGTCGTTGAAATCCAGCCAACGGATCATGCAGCCGATGTTGAATGCGGCCATCACCGGGTCGAGCTGGAAAGAAGTGCCGGGTACCTTGGCGCCGTTGGCCATTGTCGCGCCGGGAACCACCGGGCCCATCAACTTGGTGCAGGCGGGGTATGACAGGGCTTCAAAGCCGCAGCCCAGAGTGTCCATCAGGCAGAGACGGGCCGTGTTGTAGGCCTCGCTGCTGGAGATTTTGGTTTTGGCGGCGTAATCGGCGATGTCGGTGATGACGGCATCGGGTTTCGGGCGGACATTGGAGATATGTGCGGACATGGTGTGCCTTGATGAGTGTTTTTATTAGCGGTCTTTGATGGCGACGAAGCTGCGGCCTTCGGGGCCGGTATAAACAGCAGTCGGGCGGATGATCTTGTTGTCGATGCGCTGCTCGATGACGTGTGCGGACCAGCCGCTGGTGCGCGAAATGATGAATAGCGGCGTGAACATCGGGGTCGGCACACCCATGCGGTGGTAGGAAACCGCCGAGTACCAGTCGAGGTTTGCGAACATTTTTTTCTCGCGCATCATCACCGTTTCGATGCGTTCGGCAACGTTGAACATCTTCAGATCGCCGGCTTCCGTCGACAGCTTGCGCGCGACCTCCTTGATGATCTTGTTGCGCGGATCGGCAATGGTATAGACCGGGTGCCCGAAGCCGATGACGACTTCCTTGTTGGCGATGCGCGCCATGATGTCTTTTTCGGCGTCATCCGGCGTTTCATAACGGTTCATCACTTCGAAGCCCACTTCATTGGCGCCGCCGTGTTTCGGGCCACGCAGGGCGCCGATGCCACCGGTGATCGAGGAGTAGATGTCGGAACCGGTGCCGGCAATGACGCGGCAGGTGAAGGTGGAGGCGTTGTATTCGTGTTCGGCGTAGAGATTGAGTGAAGTGTGCATTGCACGCACCCATGACGCAGGGGCCGGTTTACCGTGCAGCAGGTGCAGGAAATGACCGCCGATCGAATCGTCATCGGTTTCAACATCGATGCGCTTGCCGTTCTGGCTGTAGTGATACCAGTAGAGCAGCATGGAGCCGAAGCAGGCCATCAGCCGGTCGGCAATGTCGCGTGCGCCCGGGTGATTGTGGTCTTCGCGTTCCGGCATGGCGGCGCCCAGCGCGGAGCAGCCGGTGCGCATGACATCCATCGGGTGTGCCGACGGCGGCAATTGTTCGAGAACCTTTTTCACCACCGCGGGCAGGCCCCGCAGCGACTGCAGCTTGGTTTTGTAACCGCGCAGTTCGGCGCTGTTGGGCAGTTTGCCATGAACCAGCAGGAAAGCGATTTCCTCGAATTCGCAGGTGTCGGCGATGTCGAGAATGTCGTAACCGCGATAGTTGAGGTCGTTACCGCTGCGACCGACGGTGCACAGGGCGGTGCTGCCCGCAGGCACGCCGGACAGGGCGACGGATTTTTTGGGTTTTGCGGTGACGGGTGCGTCGTTACTCATGACTTACTCCTCCAGGACAACAAAAAAGCGGACGCTGCATTGCTGCAGGGTCCGCTTGGTTTGTGGCATGTGCCAGATCAGCCGAGCAGGCTCAGCACGCCATCGCGTTCTTCCTGCAGTTCCTGCAGCGTGGCTTTCATGCGGGCCTGGCTGAATTCGCTTTGTTTCAGGCCCTGGACGATCGTGTATTGACCGTCCTTGCAGGTCACGGGGAAGCCGTAAATGATGCCTTTCGGAATGCCGTAGCTGCCGTCCGAGGGAATACCCATGCTGACCCAGGTGCCCGGCTTGGTGCCTTTGACCCAGTCACGGATGTGATCGATAGCGGCGTTGGCCGCGCTCGCTGCCGAGGACAGGCCGCGGGCTTCGATGATGGCTGCGCCGCGCTTCTGGATGGTCGGGATGAAATCGTTTTCCAGCCAGGCCTTATCCTTGATCATCGGCCAGATTTTTTTGCCGCCGGCGGTGGCGTGGAACACGTCCGGATACTGCGTCGCCGAGTGGTTGCCCCAGACCGCGAGTTTCTTGATGTCGGTGATGGGTTTGCCGATTTTCTGGGCGACCTGAGTCAGTGCGCGGTTGTGGTCCAGACGCATCATTGCCGAGAAATTCGAAGGCTTGAGCTTGGGCGCGTTGTTCATCGCGATCAGGCAGTTGGTGTTGGCCGGATTGCCAACCACCAGCACCTTGACGCTACGCTTGGCGACTTCGGACAGGGCCTTGCCCTGGGGCGCAAAAATGCGGCCGTTGGCTTCGAGCAGATCCTTGCGTTCCATGCCGGGGCCGCGGGGGCGGGCACCAACCAGCAGGGCAACGTCGGCGTCGGCAAAAGCGACCATCGGGTCGGAAGCCGGCACCATGCCGTGCAGCAGCGGGAAGGCGCAGTCGTCGAGCTCCATCATCACGCCCTTCAAGGCCTTTTGCGCGCGCTCATCGGGAATTTCCAGCAATTGAAGGATGACCGGCTGGTCTTTGCCGAGCATTTCGCCGCTGGCGATACGGAACAGCAGGCTGTAGCCAATCTGGCCGGCTGCGCCCGTAACGGCTACGCGCATGGGTTGTTTCATCTGGAAGCTCCTGAATTTCCTGGGTTTTTGAGATTTGGCAGCGGCCGCGCAGAGGGAACTCCGGGTTGCGACGCACGCCTTTGTGAACTGCTTCGATGATAGCGAAGGGGGGGAATTACGGTCAACAGATGAGGATTGAGCGGGATCAAGTTCTGTTCACACGCTGTCGATTGCGCATTTTCAGCGCCAATTTCGACGGCGCTTGTCCATGCCAAAAGCGAATAGTTTTTCATGCTCGAGTAAATGTTGGCTTCATACCAGTGCATCATGCGGCACAGCATAACGATATGTGGAACGCAGTTGCCGGATCACCTTACGTGCGCGTCAACGCATGCGGATCGCATGAACCGTTTTTACGGTTGAAGAGCGGTTTCCGCGTTTCTACGCTGGAGAAAAGCTGGTAATATTTCATGCGGTTAAAGGAAGTCCCGACACAATTCCGGTTGTGCCAAAAACTCTCAACTGATGCTGTTGCTTGCATTGCAGCATCGCGGTCGTTCCGGTGAGCTTTGCGGGTCTCTGTAAAAGCAGAAACCTGGCTTCCGCCGGTCCGCTGTCATGTTGAACGATAATTTGTAAATCAAGGAGAGCTGCGCGTGTCATCAACTGTGGCCAAAACCAGGCCTAAACACCTCAATCTGATGGTGATCAGGTTGCCGGTGGCGGGTTTCGTATCCATCATGCATCGTGTCAGCGGAGCGGTGTTGTTCCTGATGTTGCCGCTGCTTCTCTGGCTGTTCCAGGCCAGTATCCAGTCCCCCGAGTCATTCGCGAAGTTCCAGTCAGTGGTATCCAATCCGCTGGCTAAGCTGGTCCTACTGGGTTTGCTGTGGGGTTATCTCCACCACCTGTTGGCCGGCGTTCGTCACCTGTTCCTCGACCTTCACATCGGTGCTGAGCTCGAGACTGCGCGGGCGAGCAGCATCGTGGTTCTCATCAGCGCCATCGTGCTGACCCTAGCTGTGGGGGTTCGGTTATGGTGAACCGTCAGGTAGTTGGCGCCCATTACGGGCTTCGCGACTGGCTCGCCCAGCGTATCACCGCGGTGATCATGCTGGTCTTCACGCTTCTGGTTTTGCTCGCGCTGATCACACTGCCGAAATTCGATTTCTGGCACTGGCAGGCGTTGTGGAATCTGTCGCTGATGCGGTATGCAGCTTTGCTGTTTTTTGTCGCAATGCTGTATCACGCGTGGGTCGGCGTGAGAAACATATTCATGGATTACATCAAGGATTCCGGCTTGCGGCTGACGCTGTATGTCGTGGTCATCCTGGCGCTGATTTCCTATGGCGCTTGGGCTGTGCAGATTCTCTGGGGCAAATAAGCAATGGGTATTACGACTCGGCAGTTTGATGCAGTAGTGGTTGGAGCCGGCGGCTCCGGCCTTCGCGCAGCCTTGCAGTTGTCAGAAGCGAACCTGCGGGTGGCGGTGCTTTCCAAGGTGTTCCCGACGCGTTCGCACACTGTGGCGGCGCAAGGCGGCGTATCCGCTTCTCTGGGCAATGAGGAGCCGGATAACTGGCACTGGCATATGTATGACACCGTCAAGGGCTCCGATTACCTCGGCGACCAGGACGCGATTGAGTTCATGTGCCGCAAAGCCAATGAAGCGGTGATCGAGCTTGAGCATTACGGCATGCCCTTCGACCGTCTCGACAACGGCAAGATCTATCAGCGTCCCTTCGGCGGTCACACCAGCAACTATGGTGAACGTGCGGTGAAGCGTGCCTGTGCTGCGGCTGACCGTACCGGTCATGCGATGCTGCACACGCTTTATCAGCGTAACGTGCGCGCCAACACCCAGTTTTTTGTCGAGTGGATGGCACTGGACCTGATCCGCAACCAGGCCGGCGATGTACTCGGCGTGGTGGCGATGGAGATGGAAACCGGCGAAGTCTGCATCCTGCACGCCAAGGCGACGCTGCTCGCCACGGGCGGTGCCGGCCGGATTTACGCCGCCAGCACCAATGCCTTCATCAACACCGGCGACGGTCTCGGCATGGCGGCTCGCGCCGGCATTCCGCTGGAAGACATGGAGTTCTGGCAATTCCACCCGACGGGTGTTGCGGGTGCCGGCGTGCTGATTACCGAAGGCGTGCGCGGTGAGGGCGGCTTCCTGCTGAATAAGAACGGTGAGCGATTCATGGAGCGTTATGCGCCGACCGTGAAGGACTTGGCCAGCCGTGACGTGGTATCGCGTGCAATGGCGACCGAAATCAAGGAAGGCCGTGGCGCCGGCAAGGATGCAGACCATATCCTGCTGAAACTCGACCATCTGGGCGCTGATGTCATCGACAAACGTCTGCCCGGTATTCGTGAAATCGCCATCAAGTTTGCCAACGTGGATCCTGCAAAAGATCCGATCCCGGTGGTGCCGACCTGTCACTACATGATGGGTGGTATTCCGACCAATATGCATGGTCAGGTGCTTGCCGGTCACAACGGCGGGGCGATCGTCAAAGGTCTTTACGCTGCTGGTGAATGCGCCTGCGTGTCGGTGCACGGCGCCAACCGCCTGGGTACCAACTCGCTGCTCGATCTGCTGGTGTTCGGCAAGGCTTCGGGTGAGCAGGTGGTCAAGGATCTGGCGAGCGATGCACTGGCTCATCAGGATCTGCCGAAAGACGCGGCTGACCGTTCACTCTCGCGACTGGCGCGGCTGGATTCGGCCAAGTCCGGTGAGGACGTTGCCGAAGTGGGGGCTGAAATGCGGCGTACGATGCAATTGCATTGCGGTGTTTTCCGCTTCCCCGACGGTTTGGCTGAAGGTGTGCGCAGAATGCAGGAAGTCGGTAAACGCGCCGAGAGCCTGTATGTCAAAGACAAGAGCAAGGTGTTCAACACCGCACGTGTTGAAGCCCTGGAGCTTGAGAATCTGGTCGAAGTTGCGATGTCGACGATGGTTTCCGCGCATGCCCGTCAGGAATCGCGTGGCGCCCACGACCGCAGCGATTTCCCGGACCGTAATGACGCGCAGTGGATGAAACACACCTTCTGGTACAAGGAAAACGACCGACTCGAATATCGTCCGGTCAACCTCAAGCCGCTGACCGTTGAATCGTTCGAGCCCAAGGCTCGGGTTTACTAAGATCAAGGAAGACAGATGCGCCTCTCTATCTACCGTTACAACCCGGATGTCGATGAAAAGCCGTACATGCAGGACTACGACATCCAGCTGGAACCGACCGACCGCATGTTGCTGGATGCGCTGATGCGCCTTAAATCGACCGACGATACCTTTGCGTTCCGTCGTTCCTGCCGTGAAGGCGTCTGCGGTTCGGATGCGATGAATATCAATGGCAAAAACGGTCTGGCCTGCATTACCAAGATCGCCGACCTGAAAGAGCCGGTGGTGATCCGTCCGCTGCCCGGCCTGCCGGTGATCCGCGACCTGATCGTCGACATGTCGCAGTTCTTCAAGCAGTACCACTCGGTGACCCCTTACGTTGTCAACGAGACGCCGCGTCCTGAAACCGAGCGCCTGCAGTCGCCGGAAGACCGTGAGGAACTCAACGGTCTGTATGAGTGCATCCTCTGCGCCTGCTGCTCGACTTCCTGCCCGTCGTTCTGGTGGAATCCGGACAAGTTCGTCGGTCCTGCTGGTTTGCTGCAGGCTTACCGGTTTATTGCCGATACCCGCGACCAAGCCACTAATGAGCGTCTGGACAACCTGGAAGACCCTTATCGGCTGTTCCGCTGCCACTCGATCATGAACTGTGTTGATGTCTGCCCGAAAGGTCTGAATCCGACCAAGGCCATTGGCAAGATCAAGGATTTGCTGGTTAAGCGTACCGTTTAAGTATCTGATATGGCCGAACTGGACCGTATCCGCTGGCAATGCCGGCGAGGTTTGTTGGAAATGGATCTGATATTGCAGCGCTTTCTGGCGGAAGACCTTGATAGTCTGTCGCC